>JANOPP010000198.1:0-92693 GCA_031421915.1 Myxococcales bacterium
AACCATCGAGCTTGTCGAACGCGTTCGCCGCCGACTCCGTGAGCACGAGAATACGTGCCAGATCTCGGGGCCGGTGTCCGAGTCCGCGATCAGCGCCGCCGAGGAAGCTCTTGGCGTGACGTTTCCTCCGTCGTACCGGACCTTTCTCCGGACGTTCGGCGGCATCGCGATCCCGCCGCACCACGGCGTCGTGCACGACATCGTCGGCAGCGCAGATGTCGTAACGCGCACGCTCGAGGCACGCGTCGAGCGCAAGCTCGCCGATCACCTCGTGGTGGTCGGGCTCGGTGCGGAATCCCAGGAGTGGTTCTGTCTCGATGTCAGCCGCGAGACGTCCGACGGCGAGTACCCGGTCCTGATGTTCGACGCGAAGGACAACGCGCTCGACCAGCAGTTCTACGACGACTTTGGCCAGATGCTCGAAGAGGTCATGGGCTTCGTGGCCGACTCGCTCGAGCAGCCCGTCGACTGAGCGCCGCCCGAGAGTCGATAGATAATCGCTGCCTGGACGTCACATAGGCTGTGCGTCCTGTCACCGTCTTTTCCGACGAGCGTTGGAGGTCGCGTGCTAGGGTCGCCGCCCTCCATGCGCCGTAGCCTGCTCGTTGTCCTTTCGTTCGTGCTGTCTCTTGGTGCCGCTGGGTGTAGCGGGTGTGATGACAACCCCGGGACGCCGGATGCGCCCACCGACGCGGGCACGGACGGACCTCCTTTCGAGGAGGTCACCTGCGAGCAGCTGCCGCCGGTCGTCACCGGCACGTGCGTCGTCACGGCGGGTGGCCCCAACAAGCTCCTGCGCGGTGAGATCCTCACCCCGACCCGCCTGTTCCACGGCGGTGGTGTCGCCGTCGACGGTCAGGGTTCGATCACCTGCGTCGGCTGCAACTGTGCCGAGGCCGGGCAGACCGTCGTCACCTGTCCCGACGCGTCGATCTCTCCCGGCCTGATCAACACGCACGATCACATCACGTTCACGCAGAACAACCCGTACAACGACACCGGCGTTCGCTACGACGATCGCCAGCAGTGGCGGAAGGGTCTCGACGGCAAGGCGAAGATCACGTCCTCGGGTGGAGCGAGCGCCGATCAGATCCGCTGGGGCGAGCTGCGCTTCCTCATGGGCGGCGCGACATCGATCGTTGGCTCCGGCGGCCAGCCGGGTCTACTCCGCAACCTCGACAGCGCGAACCAGGAGGGCCTCAACCAGAAGCCCGTCAACTTCGATACGTTTCCGCTCGACGACTCGGGCGGGACGCGCCGCGCCGGCGACTGCAACTACGGCGGCGAGGGCACCACGCCGGCCTCGATCGCGAACGACGACGCCTACGAGCCCCACACGTCCGAGGGCGTCAACGCCACCGCGCGTAACGAGTTCCTGTGTCAGAGCTCCGAGGCGTTCGACGCGATGACGCCCGGCCTGTCGACGAACCTCGTCCTCCCGAAGACGGCGATGATCCATGCGATCGGACTGCAGCCTGCCGACTACGGCGCGATGGCCGCGGCCGGCACCGGCATGATCTGGTCGCCGCGCTCGAACATCACCCTCTACGGCGAGACCGCGCGTGTCTCGGTGGCTCACCGCGTCGGCGTGGAGATCGCCCTCGGCACCGACTGGATGCCGAGCGGCTCGATGAACATGCTGCGCGAGCTCGCGTGTGCCGACAGCTTCAACAAAACCTACCTCAACACCTACTTCTCCGACGTCCAGCTCTGGCAGATGGTCACCGTCAACGCCGCCGCGGTCACCGCGACCGACGACGTGATCGGCCTGCTCGCTCCCGGCAAGGTCGCCGACATCACGATCTTCCGTCGCAACGACAAGCCCGCGTATCGCGCAGTCGTCGAGGCCGAGCCCGCGGACGTCGTCCTCGTCATGCGCGGAGGCAAGGTGCTCTACGGTGATGACGTCGCGACGACCGCGCTGACCACGGGCACGGCCTGCGATGCCGTCGACGTGTGCGGCACGATGAAGAAAGTTTGTCTGATGGCCGAGGTCGGCAAGACCTACGCCGCGCTCAAGACCTCCGCCGGCGCGAACATCTATCCCGCGTTCACGTGCGGCGTCCCGATGAACGAGCCGTCGTGTACGCCGAAGCGTCCGACCGCGACGCTCGGCTCGACGGTGTTCACCGGTGCGACCAGCGCCGAGGACACCGATGGCGACGGCATCGCGAATGCCACGGACAACTGTCCGATGGTGTTCAATCCGATCCGCCCCGTCGACACGGGGCTTCAGGGCGACGCCGATGCCGACGAGGAAGGCGATGCCTGCGACCCGTGCCCGCTCGATCCAGACGCCACGTCGTGCAGCAGCATCGATCCGAATGATCGGGACCACGACGGTGCGCCGAACGCGACCGACAACTGCCCCGAGATCGCGAATGCCGATCAGGCCGACACCGATATGGACGGCAAGGGCAACGTCTGCGACGCGTGCCCGATGGACGCGAACCCCGGCGCTGCCGGCTGTGCGACGACGATCTACAAGATCAAGAACGGCATGGTCCCGGTCGGCGCGGCGGTCCGCATCGTCAACGCGCTCGTCACGGGCAAGGGCTCGAACGGCTTCTTCGTCCAGATCAAGGAGACCGACACCGGCTACGTCAGCGCCGATCACTCCGGTCTGTTCGTCTACACGGGCACGATGGCCCCGACGCTGATGAACGCGAACGTCGGTGCGCGCGTCTCCGTCGACGGCGCGGTCGCGCTGTTCCAGGGGCAGACCGAGCTCGACTCCGTCACCGCCGTGACCCAGACGGCCGCGGGTCCGGAGCCGATGCCCGCCCCGATCCCCGTCACCTACGCCGACGTCAAGACCGGCGGTCCTCGCGCTCTCACGCTCGAGAGCGTGATCGTCTCGCTGCCGGGTGCCTCGGTCAGCGCGGTCAACACGATGTTCGGCGAGTTCACGCTCACCGATACCGCCACCAACTCGCTCATCGTCGATGACCTGTTGTTCGTCCCGCCGGTCCCGGCTGTCGGAGCGAACTTCTCCTCGGTGCGCGGCATCCTGACGCTGCGCAACATGTCGTCGAAGCTCGAGGTTCGCAGCGCCGCTGATCTCACGGCGGGCTCGCCCGGGATCGCGTCGTTCGGCCCGAACCTGTCCTACGTCCGCGTCGGCACGACAGGGCCCACGTTCCCGCAGGCGCTCACCGTGACGCTGTCGGCCCCCGCGCAGGGCAACACGGTCGTCACCGTGATGTCGGGCAACACCAACGCGCTCACCGTGTCGAGCGTCACCGTTCTGAACGGTGCGACTACGGCCACGGTGCCGGTCACCGCGGTCGCGCAGAACGCCGACGTCACCGTGATGGCGATGCTCGGAATGCAGGTCCTCACGGCGCACGTCCGCGTGCTCGGTGTCGCCGAGGCGCCGGCCACGGTCGTCCTGACCCCGGCCGACGCGTCGTTCTCGCCGAACGGTAGCGTCGTCTTCACCGTCACACTCGACATCCCGGCGCTGGCGTCGACGATCGTCAACCTCGCCGTCACGCCGTCCAACGCCGGCACCTTGCCGGCGACCGTCACCGTGCTCGCGAACCAGAGCTCGGCGACGTTCACGTATACGGATACGTCGAACATCGGCACGGCGACCGTCACCGCGACGTACCTCGCGAGCACGAGCAACGCGACCGTCACGGTCTCGACCGGCGCGAGCCATCTCGTGATCAACGAGGTCGACTACGACCAGATCATGACGGACAACGCCGAGTTCATCGAGATCTACAACCCGTCGCCCACGCCGGTCGCGCTCACCGGCAAGCAGATCATCCTCGTCAACGGCAACAACGGCGACGTCTACGACACGATCGACCTCGGGACGGGCACCCTGGCCGGCAACTCGTACCTCGTGATCGCAGGAGCGAACGTCAGCGTGACCTCGCCGGCGACCAAGCGCGATCCGGGGTGGGTCTCGGACAGGGTCCAGAACGGCATGCCCGATGGCATCGCGCTGATCGACAGTGTGGCGCACACGCTGATCGACGCACTGTCCTACGAGGGCACGATGCTGATGATCGATCTGCCGGGCTTCGCCGCGCCGGTCGACCTCACGGAGGGAACGATGCTCCCGGTCACATCGGCCGATTCCAATACAGCGGATGGTTCTCTGTGTCGTTCGCCAAACGGCCAGGACACCGACGACGCTGCGGCAGATTGGCGCGTCTGTACGGCACCCACGGCCGGCTTACCGAACCCCTGACCGTTCGCGAAACCGTGGTGTATAACCCTCCCCACCATGGCCTTCTCCCTCGAAAAGCAGGGCATTTCCGTCGCCGAGATCTATCGCAACCCGTCGCCCGCGTTCCTCTACGAGGCAGCGCTGCGGTTCGAGAAGGGTTCGACGATCTCGTCGACCGGAGCGCTGATCGCGTACTCCGGCAAGAAGACCGGTCGTAGCCCGACCGACAAGCGTGTCGTCGACGAGCCCGAGGTCCGCGACGACGTGTGGTGGGGCACGGTCAACATCAAGCTCGATCCGCAGAGCTTCCTGATCAACCGCGAGCGTGCGATCGACTACCTCAACACGCGCGAGCGCCTCTACGTCATCGACGGCTACGCCGGCTGGGACCCGAAGTACCAGCAGAAGATCCGCGTCGTCTGTGCCCGCGCGTATCACGCGCTGTTCATGCACAACATGCTGATCCGCCCGACGCAGGAGCAGCTCGCCTCGTTCGGCGAGCCCGACTACGTCATCTACAACGGCGGGTCCTTCCCCGCGAACCGCCACACCGCCGGCATGACCTCGACCACCTCGGTCGATCTGTCGTTCGCCCGCCGCGAGTTCGTCATCCTCGGCACCGAGTACGCCGGCGAGATGAAGAAGGGCGTGTTCACGATCATGAACTACCTGATGCCGAAGCAGGGCGTTCTCTCGATGCACTGCTCCGCCACCGAGGCGCGCGACGGCTCCGACACGTCGATCCTGTTCGGCCTCTCGGGCACGGGCAAGACCACGCTGTCGGCCGATCCCAAGCGCCTGCTCCTCGGCGACGACGAGCACTGCTGGAGCGACCAGGGCGTGTTCAACATCGAAGGCGGCTGCTACGCGAAGATGATCAACCTCTCCAAGGAGCAGGAGCCCGACATCTGGAACGCGATGCAGTTCGGCGCCGTGCTCGAGAACGTCAAGTACGAGCAGACGTCGCACCTCGTCGACTACACCGATACGTCGCTGACCGAGAACACCCGCGGCAGCTACATCCTCGACTCGATCCCGAACGCCAAGCTCCCCGCCGTCGGTGGTCACCCGAAGAACGTCATCTTCCTCACGGCGGATGCGTTCGGCGTGCTGCCGCCCGTCTCGAAGCTCACACCGGCGCAGGCGATGTACCACTACATCTCCGGCTACACGGCCAAGGTCGCAGGCACCGAGCAGGGTGTGAAGGATCCGGAGCCCACGTTCTCCGCGTGCTTCGGTGGTCCGTTCCTCGTCTGGCACCCGACCAAGTACGCCGAGCTCCTCGCCGAGAAGCTCCGCAAGCACGGTGCGCAGACCTGGCTCGTCAACACGGGCTGGTCGGGCGGCGCGTACGGCGTCGGCTCGCGCATCAAGCTCAAGTACACGCGCGCGATCATCGATGCGATCCACTCCGGCGCGCTCGCCGAGGTGGCCACCGTCGAGGATCCGGTCTTCGGTCTCCAGGTTCCGACCTCGTGTCCCGAGGTTCCGCCCGAGATGCTCACGCCGCGCAACACGTGGGCCGACAAGGCCGCGTATGACGAGAAGGCCAAGAAGGTCGCGTCGCTGTTTCGCGAGAACTTCAAGAAGTACGAGGCGCAGGCCTCGGCTGAAGTTCGCGGCGCAGGCCCCCGTTAGACGCGCCCGCATCGATCGCCAGGGTCGAGGGTAATTGCTACGGTCCGCCCATGTCGATCGTCGACGAGCTGCAGGCCAGCGAGGACCGCTATCGGTTCCTCGCCGAGAACATTCCGGTCCAGATCTGGACCGCGCTGCCGGACGGTCGCCTCGACTACGTCACCGAGCAGACAGCCCGTAGCTTCGGGCTGACGACCGCGAAGCTCCTCGACGAGGGCTGGCAGAACGTCCTCCATCCCGACGATCTGCCGAACGCGGTCGTGCGCTGGACCCACGCGCTCGCGACGGGCGAGCCCTACGAGGTCGAGTTCCGCCTCAAGCTGGCGGACGGCACGTACGCCTGTCATCTCGCGCGCGCGGTCGCTCAGCGTGATGCGACCGGAGCCATCGTGCGCTGGTTCGGCACGAACACGAACATCGAAGAACAGCGCGAGGAGCAGCGTCGCGTGCGTGTGCTGCTCGACGAGGTCGCCGAGCATCTGCAGGTGAGCGAGGCCACGATCGTGGAGCTCCAACGCGAGCTCGAAGCGGAGCGTCAGCGCCGGTGAGCACACCCGCGGTCACCGACTGGAACTCTGTCGCGCACACCAAGCTGACCCGGGTCCTCGGCGAGACTGCCGGCCGGCGGGTGATGGCGGAGGTGCTCGATCACCTCGGCCTCGACAAGCTGCGCTCGGTCGAGGACCTGCGTCGGTTCGCCGACGAGCTGCGCCCGCTGGGCGGCTTCACGGCGGCCGTCGCGGGGCTCCTCAGCCTGCACGCCACGCTCTACGGCTCGCCCTCCGCTAGCGGAGGATCGTCACGTCCGCCGTGATCGTGCAGCGGCCCGGGCACTCGCCCGTGGCGAGCTCGCACTCCTCGTAGCGATACGTCGCCCGGAGCTCGCCCTCGATCTGGCGACCGCGCAATGTCTCGTGCGTCTTCCACGTGCCATCGAACTCGTGCGTGCTGTCGCGAACGAGGTCGATCGTACCGCTGACATACGTGCCTTCGAACACGGTCTCCCCGATCCGGATCCGCAGCGCCGAGCCCTCGAGCTCCACGGTCTCGACGCGCACCTCGCCGACGAGTCGGTCGTCGCGACCGTCGGGACCGCTGAAGAAGAAGCAGTTGTCGACCGCCTCCACGTTCGACCAGTGGATCTGGTACGGACCCGGCGTCGTCGGAGTCGCCCGAGGAACGGTGCCCGCCGGGGGCTCCACGCGAGTCGCCGACCCACGGTCCGTGGGGGCGGACTCCGGGCTCTTGCTCGAGCAGGCCGTCAACAGGACGAGCACCGACGCCCGCATTCCGTCGACGCTAGCACGGTAGACTGAAGGCCGGATGATCGACCCGGAGACCCTGGACAGCTACCTCGTACCGGCGATCTTCGAGCCGTGGTCGCGCGAGCTGATCAAGCGCGCGCAGATCTGGAAGGGCGACAAGGTCCTCGACGTCGGTACGGGCACCGGCATCGTCGCGTGCCGGATCGCGTCGAGCGGTGCGACCGTCACCGCGGTCGATGCGTCCCCCGTGATGCTCTCCAAGGCATCGGCACGCGCCCAGGAGGAGCGCGTCAACGTCCGCTGGGTGCCGGCACCTCCCGAGCATCTCCCTGGCCGCACGCCCGAGTTCGATCTCGTGACGTTCCAGCAGGGGCTCCAGCTCGTCGCCGATCGCGCCGCGGTGGCGAAGGAGCTCCGCCGCGTGATCCTCCCTGGCGGACGCGCGCTCGTCGCGTGCTGGTGTGGCCTCGATCGACAGCCGGCGTTCCAGCTCCTCGATGGGATCGCCGTGCGCCACCTCGGCGCTGGATTTGACGCGATGTTCTCGCTCGGCGACGAGGCGCCACTCAAGACGCTGCTCGAGCAGGCGAAGTTCTTCGCCGTGTTCATCGATACGGTGACTCGAGCGGTCAAGGTCCCCGAGCCGGAGCGGTTCGTCCGCGTGATGTTCTCATCGGTCACCGACGCGCCGGATCCGGACAAGCTCGACGCGGCGGTCGCCGAGGGCGTCGCGGCGTTCGCGACCTACGTCGACGGCGAGCAGCTCGTGTTCCCGATGACGTCGATGATCGCGATGGGGCGGGTCAAGACCTGACGCGGATGTCGGGGTCGTGGGATTTTCCGACGGTGCGGCGGGGGTGTCCGGACATCCGTGTCGACGCCTTGCAGTTCGCACAGTTGGAGATGGCCCGCTGCATGCTGTGGGAGACCTCATGACGCTTCGATCCTCCCTTCTCCTCGCCGCGATGCTCGCCGCGATCCCTTCGACCTCCTCCGCAGGCGAGCTCCGGCTCGGCGTCGGCGCCGGTGCGGCCGCTGCCGCCTACGACCCGTGCTCGTACGACGGCTCGTGCTCGACGCCGCGGACCACGACCGCCGGGCCTGCACCGCTCCTGTTCGCGGGCTATCGGATCACGAAGCCGCTGCGCAATACCTGGGCGCTCCGGTTCGGCGGGATGCTGTCGGCGATCCTGGTGGCACCCGGGTTTGACACGAACGCCTCGGTTGCGACGGGGTGGGGCGAGTTCGGAGTGCAGTTCGATCGGTTCGCGGTCGATGGGCACGCCGGGATCTCGGCGGTGCGGATGTCGTACGACGATATGCATGGGGCAGGTGGAACGATCGCGATCGGCGGAACCGCGTCCGTGCGGCTCTCGCCGGAGCTCGCGGTGTTCGCGCGAGCCGAGGCACACGCGATGATGCACGGCACGGCTGCTGCGGCGTTCGCCGGCGTCGGCCTCGAGTGGACGCCGTAGCTACGTCACGACGCCGGGCAGCCCCGCGGCTTCGGCCGTCGGCGTCGCGATGGAGCCCGTCGGACTTCTCGATCCTGCGATCGAGCTTCTCCTGCTGCGCGCAGGCCGGCGGCGAGCCTGGCAAATCAGCCACGAATAGACTGGCAAATCCACCACGGATAGGCTGGCAAATCCACCACGTCAGGTGCATCCTCGCGGTGTGAGCGCGCTTCTTCCTCGGTTCGCCGCGACCCTGATTGCACACGCATTGGCCGACACCCGCGTCGTGATCGTCAACGGTGCACGCCAGGTCGGCAAGAGCACGGTTGTCCGGGCTACCGTCAAAACGCGTCGCGATGTTCTCACGCGAACCCTCGATCGGCCGAGCGACCTCGCGTCCGCCCGAGCCGACCCCGAGGGCTTCGTGGTACACGACGGTCTGTTGGTCGTCGACGAGGTGCATCGCGCGCCGGAGATCGTGCTGCCCATCAAGGCTCGGGTCGATCAGAACGAGACGCCGGGCCAGTTTCTACTCACCGGCTCCGCTCGAATCATGGGCATGAAAAATCTCCCGGACGCGCTCGTCGGTCGCTCCGAGACCATCGAGCTCTGGCCCTTCTCGCAGTGCGAGATCAACGGTGAGGGGCGACGTCGCTCCCACGCGGTGGACGAGCTCTTCGAAGACGAGCCGGAGCTAGGTCACGTCGGCGTCGAGTCGAAGAAGGGGTATGTCGAGCGCGTGCTGCGCGGCGGGTTTCCGGAGGCTACGAAGCGCATCGGTACCCGCAGGGACCGCTTCTTCGAATCCTACGTTCGCGACCTCATCGACCACGACGTGGTTCTCCTGAGCGAGATCGAACGACGCGACGACCTCGTCCGGCTCGTCCGGCTGCTCGCCGCCAGGCAGGCGACCCTCATCAAAGTTGACGAGCTCGCGTCGACGCTCGCGATTCCCGCCACCACGCTCGACCGCTACCTGCGCCTGCTCGATCAGGTATTTCTCATCAAGCGGGTTCCAGCATGGTCGTCGTCGGCTACTTCGCGTGCGGTCCGGATGCAAAAGTTGATGATGGTCGACTCCGGCATCGCCGCGTTCCTCACAAAGACTACCGAGCGGCGTTTGCAGAGGGAGCCCGCGCGCTTCGGACCCGCGCTGGAGAACTTCGCGCTGAGTGAAATTGCGCGCCAACTGACGTGGTGTCGTACGACCATGCATCTGTTTCACTATCGAACCCGGGATGGTGAAGAGGTCGACGCAGTCCTCGAAGCCAACGATGGTCGGATCGTCGGCGTCGAAGTGAAGGCGGCGAGCACGGTCGTCGAGGCCGACTTCAGACACCTCAAACACCTCGAAAAGCGTGCAGGCAACAGCTTTCATCTGGGGGTGGTGTTCTACACCGGCGACCGCATCCTCCCATTCGGCCCGCGCTTGCGAGCGGTTCCGCTCGACGCTCTCTGGGCGCCAAGGTCGAAGTGACAGCGTCGACATCCGACGTGCGGGCCCTACCGAATGAAGTAGCATCGCGCCCCATCGACTGCACGACGAGCCCGTGGTGCAGCGTTACTCGATCTCAAGCCGAAGTCCGAGGGCCGCGCCGAGCGCGAAGCCCCCGAGGTCCCAGGTCTCGCGCGTAGGCGGGAGACAACCGCCGACGATGCAGTAGCTGACGTCGCTCTCGACGCTGTGGTGTGGTGCACCATCCACACGAGCAACGAGCAGCGCCGCGAGGTTCGGGGTCAGTTGGAATGCGAGCGCGAGCTGTGCTGCGCCGATGGGAGACCAGAACGCCAGCTCAGCGGTGCCGGGCTGATTGGGGCGCATCGCGGTCAGGCTCGTGCGCTGGGCACTGACCTCGAGCCCTAGCTCCGCATCGAGTCGGTGGTGAAAGCGGGGAAGGCCGATTGCGATGGCAGCACCCATCGTGAGGCCGAGATAGCTACCAATGCCATCGGAGACCCGCACGCCGAATGTCGGGCCGACCCGGATGCGACCAAAGCGAGCGCGCGCTGTGAGGTTGAAGACGGCGGACAGATCAGGATCTCGCTCGATCTGTCCGCTATTGCGCGCGCCGATGCCGCCTGATCCAACAAAGCCGTGTGCCGAGATGTCACCGTGTACGGGCCCTGACTGGTCAGCCCCGGCCCGCCCCTCTGCGGCGAGAAGCTCGTCATCAGATGGTGGTGTGCAGCCGTCGATACGTAGCTGCTCACCCTCCACATAGCCCGTGCTCCTTGTTCCTGCTTCGTCCCAGACCGCGAAGCAACCCATTGGCACGCCGCGCAGATACAGGCCCAGCGTCCGCCGCTGTCCGCTCGGGTACCAGAAGCCCCACAACCCATCAGGCACCGAGCGCGCTCCAAAATCTAGGTAGTGCCCGTGCGACGAGATCGTTCCGCTGGGATACCAGGTCGTGAATGGGCCCTGGACACCACCGGGCATGGCGGCCGCGCCCGTGAATCCAATGACGCCGGCATACGTTCGCCCGGGCATTGGAAGTGCGGCGAGGGTGGAGCTCGAGCGGCACCACTGGACCCGTCCTTCGGGAGTTCGCGCGCCGTCGAGCTTCGTGCCGAGCGGGCAGACCGTTGTCGTGGTCGCGCACCCGACGAGCATGAGCGCAGTCGCGATCGCTGTATGCACGCTTGACGATAGCGTCAGTGGAAATCAGATCAGAGTGTTCACATGCTGGCAATCGATCGAACCAACATCGACATCGCGGTATCGCCACCTCACGCGGGGTCGCAGCACGCTGGTCGACGGATGGGATCGCACCGTCGGTGCTGGAGAAGGTGTATGCGCTACTGCCTGCCGTCGTGAGCGCGCGGTTGCCGGCTGCGGTAACGGTATTCGATACGCGTGTCGAGCGCGTGTGGGGCGCTGGCGTTGCGAGGACGGCATCCGAGACGTCGGTCCCGGCCACATCGTAGGATGACCGCCGTGGAGTCGATCCGGACGCTCGGCGAGTTCGTGGCGGACGAGAAGATCATCGGCTGGCTGACCGAGCGGATCGTCGAGAACCACCGCGAGTCGACGCGCGGGGCGCTGCAGATCGCGAAGCAGAAGTCGCTGCCGATGCACTGCTCGACGTGCACCGCGACCAAGACGTGCTGCGACTCGTACGTCATCGTTCGGTTGTACGAGGGTCTGGTGGTCGCCGCAGAGCTGGTGCGGACGGGACGAGACACGCCCGAGCTGCGCGCGGAGCTGAAGACGCGCGCCGAGCAGATGGAAGCGACGGCGGTGAGCGCGTGGGGAACGGCGTGCTTGTTCCTCGACGCGGCGGAGCGCTGCACGGTGTATACGGTGCGGCCGACGACGTGCGCGCAGCTGTTCGTGTACACGCCGCCGGCGCTGTGCAATGCGCGCTCGTCGGAGATCCTGTCCTACACGCCACGGAAGGAAGTGGCAGCGGCCAACGAGGTCGAGGAAGCGTTCCGCGAGCGGATGTCGCTGCGGCGGCGTGTCGGGCGGCGCTACATGGGTGTGCTGCCCCGGATGGTGCTGGTCTCGCTCGAGGCGTGGGGGCGGACCGACTTCCGCGAGTACCTGCGGCAGCTGCCGTGGTTGTCCGAGGAGGAGTGGGCCGCAGCGGTGCAGCGGTGACCTGCGTGAAGAACGCGTGATCCGTCGGCACTGCCGTTCACCGGTCCTCGAATGATCGTGTCAATCGAGTCGCGTTCGAAGCGGGTCGGTTGCAGCGCTCGCGTCGACGGTGGAGATTCTGCTCACCGTGCCTGCGCTGCGAATCGGACCGTTGCGTAGATGCGGTAGGCATCTACGTCGCTCTGTCGTGCGTGGTCGAACTGAGCGGTCTGCTGTGCGGTCGCGCGGCCTCGCGCTCGGTTGACGACCGCGTCGACCGTACCGGCCGTCTGCCCGTTGGGGTAGTACCAGCCAGACCCGGGCGAGTACGCGGTCTGACCGTTCGGGAAGTACCAGGTGCCTTCGTTCGTGACGGCGGTCTGGCCGTTTGGATAGTAGTAGGTGTTCTCGGCGCTCTTCGCGATCTGTCCGTTTGGGAAGTACCAGGTGCCCGTCCCGGCGATCGCGATCTGCCCGTTCTGGTAGTAGCTGGTGGTGGCTAGCGCGCTTGGGTTGCTGCACGCAACGGACGTCATGCTCGCGAACTCGGCGTGCTGGGCCTCGTTCATCCGACCACGCGAAATCTCGAAGATGAGCCACTGCGCGATGCACGTGTCACCGAAGTCCGTCCATGGGACATCCTTCGCGCGTGGCGGTTGCTCGAGCTCGCGCCGCTCCGTCCGGTAGGTCTCGTTGCGCTCGCGGACGCGGTCCAGATCGCGCTTCAACTCGTCGTACGCGTTGCCAAGGCTACGCGCGACACTTGCGGGGCACCGATCGATGTTGCGGCGCGCGCGCTGGATCTTGAAGGCGGCACGAACGCCGTTGTCGCCTTCAAGCAAGTCACGGATCTCGAGCAGCTTGTCGAACACATCTCGTTTGCACCTGCCGCCGCGGTCGTCGGCAGCGACGATCGCCTCACTGACATACTCGAGCGCATCTTGGGGAGAGGCAACCGCCGGGCGGGCGGCCGAGGCGAGGCCGATGGCGGAGGCGATGACGAAGCGGAGTGAGTGCATGGTGGTGGTCCTCGATGGTGGGGCTAGCGGCGATGGAACGTCGAACGATCAATGATCGTGCCATCTCGCAGATCGCAGGGTTGTGACCGCGCGGTTGGCACGTCGCGCCAAGACAAGTGTTCGATGCGACATCGAACGACCAAAGGCGTTGCCACGACGCATCGATACGCCACTCCGCCGCTCGCGAACCTGCGTGGACGAGACCCGATGAGACTCGTCGAGACGACCTGCGTGAAGAACGCGTGATCCGTCGGAACCTGCCGTCCGTTTCCAGGGGCTGATCGTCGCGAGTTCACTAAGGTCAAGCAATGACATCGCGCGTTGTGGCCTCGCTTGTCGTCGCGTCCCTGGTGTGGGCGGTGGCGCCAGCGGCGGCCGAGGACGGAGACGTGATTCCCGGGCACACGGTGGACGGTCCGATCGACGGAGCTGTGCAGGCGGTCGCGATCGGGGCCGGGCTCGGGTTCTCGCTGATCCCGATGCGAGAGCATTCCGAGCTGTGGTCGAACGAGATGATGGAGCTCGATCGCAGCGTTCGCGACAACTTCTCGCGGCGCGCGGCGCACATCTCGGACGCGCTGCTCGCGGGTTCGATCGCGGCACCGGCGGTCTACCTCACGGGCAGCACGATCGACGATGCGGACGGTGATCGGCTGTTGATCTACGCGCAGTCGATGGCGATCAACGCGGCGCTCGCACAGGGCACGAAGCGCCTCGTGCAGAGGCCCCGGCCGTACATGTACTCGAAGGATCCGGTGGTGCGGAGCTACGCGAAGGAGCACGGCGATGACGGCTACCTGTCGTTCTACTCGGGACACGCGGCGCTCAGCTTCGGAGCGGCGGTGACGGGTGCGTACCTACTCGGTGCGTCGAGCGAGAACAAGCTCGCGCGTGGCATGTCGTGGGGCATCGGCCTGATGGCGGCGTCCGCGACGGCGAACCTGCGCGTGCGCGCGGGCAAGCACTTCTATTCGGACGTGCTGATCGGTGCAGTGGTGGGCACGGCGGTCGGCTACGTCGTGCCGGCGCTGCACGCCGATGCGCGGCCGTACGTGCCGAGTGGCGGAGAGATCGCGGCGGCGGCCTGCGGGATCCTCGCCGGCGTGATGGTCAGCCAGCTCATCCCGCTCGAGAAGAAGCGCGACGAGGACGGCACGCTGCGATCGTCGCCGGTGAGTCGGATCAATCTGTCGCCGGTGCCCATGGCCGACGGGATCGGGTTCGCGATCGGCGGCGCGATGTGATCGAAGATCAGGGGCAGCTCGCGCTGCCCGGTGGACACAGCGGCGTACATCGCGCCCAGCAGTCCGGATCCATGCAGCCAGTCAGCTGATCGCCGTCTGCGTCGGCACCCTCCACACAGGACTCGATTGGTGAGCCCGGAGCCTGGAAGCCGTAGGCCCAGATGTCGTCCATCCGACGACCGAGGAGCCCTTGTCCTCCGAACAGGATCACCTTCCCGCGCAGCGCGTCGTACGTAGCAGCCGCGTTGAAGCGGAGTGGTGGTGACTGCACGGGGAAGCGCCGGGTCCACACACCCGTGCCGCCATCCCATTCCCAGGTGTCGTTGATCAACTGTCCCGACGGCAGCTTCCCACCGAACATCAGCACTCGCTGTCTTCGGGGGTCGTAGACGAGTGCTGCGCCCCCTCGCGCTGGCGGGGCGATCGTGGGCAAGGGACGCTGCACCCAGGTCATCGGATTGAGCTCCCAGAGCTCCGCGTGAAGGTCGGCACCCATGCCGACGAGGCCGTACAAGACGGCGATGTTGCGCTTGCGATCGAACGCGAGACGCGGTGCGTGCATCGGTGGTGGCTCGACCACCGGAAACAGCTGGGTCCAGCTCTGCAACGAGCGATTCCAGATCCAGGTGTCATTCAAGGGCGCCTCGCCGCGCCGCCCGCCGAACAACAACACCCGTTGTTCGTTGGCGTCATAGACCGTCGCGGCGAGCATCCGGCCGCTCGGGGCGGTGGGCGGCGCCAGCTGCGTCCAAACATCGTCGCTGAGCGACCACGTCTCGGCGAGCTCGCACGAGATGCTGCCGCTGCCGCTGCCACTGCCACTGCCGCTGCCGCTGCCGTTCGCGCATTGCCCGGTTGGCTCGCCGTTGCTCCCTGACCCGACGCCCGTGCCATCGGTGCCACCGAACAGCAACGTGGCTTCGTCGATCGGATCGTAGGTCATTCCGGCGAACGAGCGCGGAGGCGGACCTAGCGACGGACCTGCCGACCAGATCGGATCCTCCCACCACCAGGTATCGCCGAGCGGCGCTGCACTCGAGCCACCGAAGAGCACGATCCGCTCGTCGAGGACATCATAGGTCGCCACGGCCCCGGTTCTCTCGACAGGCAGTGGGTTTGTCGGGATGGAGGTCCACGACACCGTACCGAGGTGCCACGTATCGTCGAGGACGAGGCTACTCGAATCGATGCCGCCGAACATCACGAGCCCCGTTGGCGTCGCGACGAGGTCCGCGCGGGCGCGTGGGGGAGGAACGGAACTCTGGAGCGCGATGGGCAGCCAGCGCAGGGCGCTGTTGTCGAACTCGTAGCCGTCGTTTCGGATGGCGAGCTGCGAGTCGTAGCCTCCGAACAGCACGAGGCGATTCCGCGTCGTGCTCCAGGTCAGGACCGGATCGATGAACCCGGTGATGTTGGAGACCTCGAGCTCGAACCACTGGCCACTCGGCGCGTCGAACACATACGTCATGTCGTAGCTCGGGGCGCCACCATAGTTTCCGAACATCACCAGGGTGCCGGCCTCGACGTCGTACGCCATCACAGCGTGCTGGACGGCCGGTGCGTTGAAGGGACCTGCGGGCGGCAGCTGCGTCCAGCTCGTACCGTCGAAGGTCCAGGTGTCCCCCGGATAGAGGCTTCCGTTCGTGACGCCGCCGAACAGGTACATCCTGCCCTCGGTCGCATGAAACGCCATCGCCGCGTTCATTCGATCAGGGGGACGAGTCGCGAGTGCGAGCTTGGTCCACGACACGCCGTCCCACTCCCACGTCCCTCCGAACAGCTCCACGCCGTTGGTCCCGCCGAAGAGAACGACCTTGCCGCGAGCCGAGTCGTAGCCCATCGAGTGGCCGTAGCGGGGCTCGGGCGAGCTTGCCGGGAATTGCTGGTTCCAGGCTCCGTTCTTGAAGATCCAGGTGTCGTCCAGGGGTTGCGTTCCGTCGAAGCCACCGAACAGAAGGATCTCACCGCGGGCGGCATCGAAGACGAGCTTGTGAAGCTGGCGCCCGCGCAGTCGACGCGGCGTGAGGTCGCTCCAGGTGTCGATCTCGACCTTGCACCGCGACGTGCAGCCGTCGCCCGAGAGCCCGACGATTCCACGATCACACTCTTCGTTCACGACCGCATCGACAATGTCGTTGCCACAGACCTCCCGCGAGGAACAGTCGATCGAACAGCCGTCGCCGGCGAGCTCGTTGCCATCGTCACAAGTCTCGCCGAGCTCGACGACACCGTTGCCACAGTCGGCGACCACACAGACGGCCCGCTTGCAATAGCCAGGTGGGAGCCCTTCCAGCTGACACGGGGTGCCGTCCTCTCGATCTCCGCACGCGTCGAGCTGCTCCTGATCGATGCACCGCTCGGCGCGACAGAACCGATCCGCGGGGCACAACAGGTCTCCGCATGGAACGAACGTGGCTTCGAAGCACGCCGTGAGGATCAGGAACGCCAGCCACCAGGAGCGCATCGAGCCAGGTTACAGGAACAGCGAGACGACAGCGACCGAGCGCACGGCCAGGTCGACCCACCCGATCGCGTCCAGGAACGTACGCAACCAGCTCGCCGCACACACCACCGTCCATGCACCGACCACCTGCGCGAGAAGGATCCGGGCCACCGGCGGCGGGTGCTGGATCCAGCGGGTCTATTTTGCCTTCGACGTGTCGCCGGCGTCGACGACGATCAGCTTCTTCGGGTCGAGGTACTTCTTCGCGACCCGCTCGACGTCCGCGACGGTGACGGTCTTCAGCTTCGCGCGCAGGGCGACCACGAACTCGGTGGTCCGGCCGCGGAACGTCTGCGACGCGAGCATGTTGGTCACGAAGCCGTCGCTCGACAGGTTCGTGTCCTGGCTCTTGATCCAGCCGTCCTTCGCGCGCTGTAGCTCTTCGTCGCTGACCCTGGTGGTCGTCAGCTTCGTGATCTCCTCGAGCATCGCGGCCCTGCCTTTCGCGAGGTTCTGCGGCGCCACGATCGCCTCGGCGCCAAAGCCGCCCGCATCGTCGAGGGCTCCAGCGTAGGTCCAGGCTCCGGCGCCGTACGAGATGCCTTCCTTGTCGCGCAGCCGCACCCACAGGCGCGAGCTGGTGTCGCCGCCGAGAAGCTGTCCGACGAGGAGCCACGCCGGATAGTCCGGATCGGAGTCCTTCATCGAGAGGTCGTGCGCCGCGACGAGCTGGGTCATCTCCTTGTCCTTGATGTCGACGGTCTTGATGACGCCGGGGACGCCGAACGGCTTGCCGGCGAGGCGCGCGTACGGCTTCTTCGACTTCCAGTTGCCGAACAACTTGTCGACCTGCGCGGTGATCGCATCCGGAGCGAAGTCGCCGACGATCGACAGCTCGGTCGCCGCGATGCCGACGTGGTCCCGATAGAACGCCTGGAGATCCGCGAGCCGGACCTTCTTGATCTCGACGATCTGCTCCGCCGAGGACATCGTGTAGCGCGGGTCGGACGTCGGCCACTTGCTGGAGAGCTGTGCGAGCGTGCTCCACGCGACCGCGGACGGGTCCTGGAGTTGCGCCTCGTGATAGGCGAGCTGCTCTTGCTTGATGAGCTCGAGCTGCTTCGCCGGAAACGCGGGCGAGCGCAGCATCTCCGCCGCGAGCTCGAGCGCGGCTGGCAGCTTGTCGCGCAGGGTCTCGATGTGGAGCGAGAAGCCGTCTGCGCTGCCGCTGATCGAGATCTGGCTCTTGAGCTGGTTCTCGAGATCCTGGATGTCCTGATAGGACTTCTTCGTCGTGCCGCGCTGGAGGATCGCGGCCGTCAGCTCGGCTACCTTGTCCTTGCCCTGCAGCGACTTCTCGTCGCCCCAGTGGAAGTTCATGCGGAGCTCGACCTTGCCGCCGCGCGTCTTCTTCGGCAGCAGCGCGGCCTTGATGCCGCTCGGGAGCTGCGTGCGCGTCGTGCGCTTCTCGATGTTCTCGAACGTCGCGGCGAACACCTCGCCCTGCTCCTTGACCTCACCGCTCTCGATTCCCTTCACTGCCGCGGCGATGTCGGGCGTCTCGGTCAGCGGTGCGCGGTCAGCGACCTTGGTCGGGATGAAGCGACCGCTCGTGCGGTTCGAGCTCTTGAAGTAGGTCTTCGCGACGCGCGCGATATCCGCGGCAGTGACCTTGGTGACGCGATCGCGATACGCGAACAGCGCGCGCCAGTCGCCGAGCGCGGCGAACTCCGAGAGCTCGATCGCGATCTGCTGCGTGTCGGCGAGTGCGAGCTCGAGCTCCTTGAGCGCGGATGCGCGCCAGCGCTCGACCTCCTTGTCGTCGATTTTCGTCGAGCCGAGCTTCTCGACCTCGGTGAAGATCGCCTGCTCGACCTTGTCGATGTTCTTCGCATCGCGGATCTCGGCCGTCACCATCGCGAGGAACGGATCGCGGAACCGGTACTGGGTCGCACCGACCGATGCCGCGAGCTGCGGTTCGACGAGCTTCTTGTAGAGGCGCCCCGACGGCTCGCGGTCGAGGACGTCGAGCGCGGCGAGCAGCGCCGGATAGTCGGGCGAGGCAGCGCCGACCGTGTGGTAGGCGACCGCGATCATGTGGACCTCGCCGTTGCGGCGCAGCGTGACCGTGCGCTCGCCGTCCTGGACGGGCTCGACGGTGTACGACGGCACGAGCACGCGGGTCGGCTTCGGGATCGCGCCGAACAGCCTCTCGACCATCGCCACCGTCGGCGCTTCGTCGAACTTGCCGGAGACGACGAGCACCGCATTGTCGGGCTGGTAGTACTTCTCGTAGAACGCGCGCAGCGCTGGTACCGGGACCTTCTCGATGTCCGTACGCGAGCCGATCGTGTCCTTGCCGTAGTTGTGCCAAAGGTACGCGGACGCGACCACGCGAGTCTCGAGGATCGCCGCTGGATCGTTCTCGCCCATCTCGAACTCGTTGCGAACGACGCTGAACTCGGTCGCGAGGTCCTCGGGCTTGATCAGTGCGTTGACCATGCGATCCGCTTCGACATCGAGCGCGAACTCGAGGTTGTCGCCGGTCGCCGGCAGCGTCTCGTAGTAGTTCGTCCGGTCGGTCCACGTCGAGCCGTTGGTCCACGCGCCACGCTCGTCGAAGGCCTTCATCGAGTTGCCGTGGCGCTTGCTGCCCTTGAACAGCATGTGCTCGAGGAGGTGCGCCATGCCGGTCTCGCCATAGCCCTCGTGACGCGAGCCGACGAGGTAGGTGACGTTGACCGTGACCGTCGACTGCGTCGGATCCGGGAACATCAGGATCTGCAGGCCGTTGTCGAGCGTGTACTCCGTGATGCCCTCGACGCTGCGGATCCGCTTCGCCTTCGCCGTCACGACGGGCGGGGCAGGCTCGTACGCCGGCTTCGTGCGATCGACGAGCGGCGCGGTCTCCACGCCACCACCGCTCGGCGGCGGCGCGGGCATCGTGGTCTGCGGCTGGCCACCACCGCATGCGGCGGCGACTGCGAGGATCACCAGGGATCGCTTCATGCGACCCGGGATAACACGAATTCTAGAACTCGAAGTCGACGCCCGCGAACCAGGTCGTATCGCCGACGGACAGCTTGGTCTCGCTACCGAAACCATCGACCTTCGCGACGGACAGCTCGGCGTAGAAGCCGGCGTGCTGGATCCCGCCTTGGCGCATCGACGTCGCGGCCGCCGCATCGATGCGCTCGGCGCGGATCGCGATGCCGATCGCGCCCTGAATGCCGTAGCTCGCGCCGATCGCCTTGTCCTTGTCGCAGTTCGGATCGTCGGTGCCGTCCCAGCACGCCGTCGACGTGTTGCCGTTGGTCTTGATCCACCACAGGTAGTACGAGAGACCGCCGCGGACGTAGGGCACCACGGGAATCCCGTACTCGTCGTCGAACCACGTCAGACGGTAGACGGCGGTCAGGGCGAGCGGCATCAGCCGGAACGTGTTCTCGTCGCCCGGGGACCGCATCCGATCCGGATCGGTTGGCGAGCTGCCATCGACCCAGGCGTTCGCGGTCTTCTGCATGTAGCCGATGCTGCCGCCGACGCCGAGCTGGCCGAAGCCGCGCCACAGGACGCGATCGACATCGAGCATTGGCAGCACCTGGTAGCCGCCGAACATGTCGGCGTACGGGCCCGGCTCCATGCCGAACTGCTTGTCGATCCCCGGTGTGTACGGGCCGACGCGAACGCCGACGTGCCACTTCACGAGATCTTCCTCGTAGTCGTCCGGGTTCTCGTCCCAGTATGGCGTGACTTGCGCGCTCGCGAGGTTCGGTGCGAGCACCACGAACGCGAGGCCCACGGGGATCGCGAACCGGGCGACGCGGAGCGCGAGCGTCTTGCGACGCTTCACGAGCCAGAGGAACGCGACGAGGCCGAGCAGGCCGGGCAGGGACAGCGCGTGCCAGAGCAGCGCGATCACGACGAGCGGTGCGAGAGCGATCGCCGCGAGCGTGCGCAGCACGACCGAGTCCTCGACGTAGCCGCCGAGCGAGCCGATCGTCGCGTAGTACGCGTCGATCAGCGCGCGACCGAACACGGTGCTGGCGAGGGTCTCGTCCCGGAACGCGCGCAGCTCGTGGGTCAGAAAGCTGTCATCGCCGTAGGTCGACGCGAGCAGGCAGAACCCGCCCTCGGTGTTCGAGCCACGGTTGTGGAGGTCCTCCCAGAAGTCGGTCGCCGGCTGGGGCGTGATCGTCGACGCGAAGTACGTGCCGCTCACGTTGCCGTTGAAGTCGATCGAGAGCAGCACGACCGTGTAGGGGACGTTGTTCTGCAGACCGGTGATCAGCATCCCGCTCGCCGTCGCCTCGGTGGTCTCGCCGCAGATGTAGGCGGGGTCGAGCCGCGAGAGCTCGGGCGTCAGTGCGGCCATGCTGCTGTCGGCGCTCTCGATCTCCGAGACCTCGAGTGCGATGTCCTGCTCGATGCCGCACAGCGAGCGCACGGTCTGGTAGCGCGGAGCCGGCGGATCGGAGCGCGTCGGGAGGCCGTCGGGACCGACGCAGAGCGCCTGGTAGTAGAAGACGTCGGTCGCGCGGGACTCCGGCACCGCCCACGACAGGGCGATGGCGGCCTCGGCGCTGTCGCCGGAGAAGTCGGTCGGCAGCGGCGGCGGCTGGGTGTCGACCTTGACGCCCATGTTCGCGGGCGTGTTCGTCGTGTTTCCGAGCGACTGGTTCGCGAAGTGGTCGTAGACGTTGTCCGCGTCGTGATCGACGAGCATCCAGATGAACGCATCGCCCTCGCGCTGCTGGCAGGGACCCGTGTTGTCGGTCGCGTTGATCGCGTCGTAGAGCGAGACCTCGATGTTCTCGGGGCGCATCGCGAGCAGGTCGATGTCGGCGACGGTGTCGATCGCGCGGCACGTCATGGGCCTGTTCGTGTCGTTGTCGCACTGCGTGCCGACCCAGATCTCACCGGGGCGGTTCGTGTTGGTGTCGACGGTCATCCCGAGCTCGTAGCGGATCAGCGTCTCGGTGCCCGTACCCGTCTGGCTGCACACGCAGTGCGCGAGGTTCAGGTACTGGCGGAGCGTGTCAGGCGTCGACGGCTCGCGAAACGAGCCGTCCTCGCTGATGAACACCCGGTTCCAGGTGATCTCGGCCGCGTTCGGCAGCTCGGCGTGCGCGACGCCGAGGCCCGTGGCCAGGACAACCGCGGCGCAGACAGATACGGATCGCGTGCTCGGCATTCGCGGGGCTGCTCGCTGCAAGGGTAAGGCCGTCGCCGGAGGGCGCTGCGACCGACGACAACCGTTGCTATCACGCGGGGATCGCGGCTTCAACAAAGGCTCCTCGCGAGGGATCCGGC
Organism: Myxococcales bacterium; assembly: GCA_031421915.1. Classification (GTDB taxonomy): domain Bacteria; phylum Myxococcota_A; class Polyangia; order Haliangiales; family Haliangiaceae; genus JABFXX01. The sequence goes on from JANOPP010000198.1 coordinate 22,143, forward strand.
TGCCAATCTGGCACGCGCGCGGGGCGCCGAGTGTCACGGGGTCAGGAGGCGCGTTTCGCTCGACGAGCGGCCTCGATCGCGGCCCGGATCTCTCGGGCGAGCACGAGCGCCCGATCCTCGGCCTCGGGGTCGCGGCGCCCGCCCCACTCGGCGGCGTAATACAGCTCGACGAGCTCGCCGACCTGCGCGGCACCAGGGTCGGCACGCTCGGTCATCCGGGTCGCGAGCTCGCGCGGTGTGACCGCCGCCTCGCGCGCGATCCCGGCCTTCGCGAGCACCTTCGCGACCTGATCGAACACCTCGGCGACCGTCGAGCGGGTGCGCGGCCGGCCCGCGCCACGCGTGACCATGCCGTCGGTGCGGCGCTTCCGACGCAGGAGCACGAACAGCACGAGGCCCGCACCGAGTGCGCCGCCCACGGGCCAGAACTCGATCGCCGCGTTCTTGGCCCCGATAAAGCCCGCCTTGACCTTCAGCGCGGCACCCTTGATCGCGCCGCCGATCGACTTGAACAGCTCGAGCTGGCTCGCGAGGTCGTAGTCGATGACCCACTTCGACCACTGGAACCGCAGCGTGTCGAGCATGCGTCCGATGCGCGCGCGCAGACCGTTGCTGCCGCGGCCGAGCACGTCGATGTTCGCGGGCGGGGTCGCGTCGAACGTGACCCAGCCGGCGCCGGGGAAGTAGACCTCGTCCCACGAGTGGGCATCGCCTGCGCGCACGGCGACGTAGCCCTTGTACTCGTTCCACTCGCCGCCGAGGAAGCCGTTGACCTGGCGGACCGGGATGCCATTCGCACGCGCGAGGATCGCGAACGCCGACGCGAAGTACTCGCAGTGACCCTTCTGGCGATCGAACAGGAAGAAATCGACCGGCTCCTGATCTTTCGGATCCTCGAGGACCAGCGTGTACGTCAGGTTCGTGACGAGCCATTGCTGGATCGCGACGGCCTTGTCGTAGTTGTTGGTCAGGCCGCGCGTGATCTCGAGCGCCTTGTCGCGCGTGCGCCGCGTGATCTCCGGCTTCTCGCCGGGCACGTCGAGCTGGAGGTAGACCTCGTAGCTCTGTGGCAGCTTGCCGGTCGCGGCGCGCAGGACCTCCGGCGGCGGCGGCGTGAGATCGGACCACACCGAGTAGTGGATGGTGCTGCCGTGCGCCAGCCGGATCTCGTCGTTGCGGTTGGGCGGCTGGCGCCGCTTGCGGACGACGTGCGGGTATTCGACGATCCGCGGGAGTCCGGCACCGAACAGCACGTCGGAGTCGAGCGGTTCGAGCCAGATGTCCTGGCGGACCAGCGTCGTCGCGAGCGCATCGATCTCGGGTCTGGAGATCAGCTTGCCGTCGTACGCGAGGTGACGGCGGTCGGTCGTCGGTCCGTCGTCGTCGAGACTCTCGATGTTGTAGGGAGCTCGCTTGCTCCGCGTCCAGTTGCCCTTCGAGTAACGATCGAAGGCGACGCCGCGCCAGTGAATCTGCGGCGCGCCGCGGCCGCCGTACTTCGTATCGATCTCGACCCGCATGACGATCGTCGGATCGTTCTTGATCACGCCGTGACCGCCGAGCTGCACGCCATCGGAGAACCCGGCGAGCGTGAGGCCCGCTCGGCTCTTCCAGAAGAATCCGATGCCGACGCGCGGCAGCGCGAGAAACAGCGCGGCCGCGGCGAGGAACACGCCGAACGACAAGAGGCCCGTGCCGAGGAAGAACCGGCCGCCGACGATCCGCCGCGAATCCAGGATCCGGCGGACCTCGACGCGCTCGCTCGCACGATCGGCCGCGTGCTTGACGAGGAGGTTGTCCTCCATCTCGCGACGAAGATGGAACAGCGTCATCGCCCACGTCGAGGAGACGACGAACCCGAGGAAGCACAGGCCGTAGGTGAGCTCGGGGTTGAGCACGGAGCCGGCGACGAGCATGAGGAACGCGAGCAGGTAGAGCTGCTGCCAGTCGCGTGCGGCCTTCCGGTTGAAGGCCTTGGTCACGGTCAACCAGGCGAGGAACTGCGCCCCGATCCCGAGGAAGTCACCGGTGACGATCGCGGTCAGCACCGCGTACGCGAGCGCGAACACGCTGAGCACCGTCCATACCCACGCCCATCTCTCGAACTTGATCCGCGGCGGCTCCCACCACCACGAGCCCATCAGCAGGACCAGCGCGCCGAGCGAGATCGGACCCGAGACACCGCCACCCGTGACCATCGCGAGGAACGCGAACCCGACCATCAGGTAGGTCGCGGTCTTGTGGGCGATCGCGAACCTCATACGTCCATCACCGTGGTCGCCGTCGGGCGATTCGCCGCGACGACGTTGCGCGGGGTGACGAGCACGCTCTCGACCTTCGGGGGCAGCGCGGGGAACTCGATCTCGTCGTCGACATACGGCAACAGCGCGAGTGCGCGCGCGATCTTCGCCTCGTGGATCCGGCCGACGCCCGACGGGACGTGGAGCCCGCGCGCGACGAGCTCGACGGACCAGCCGACCTCGAGGTAGCTCGCGGCGAGGCTCGCAGCGACGCTGATCGCGCGCTCGACCGCCGACACCTTGGCCTCATCGGCCGCGGTGAGCCCACCGTCGCCAACGGCATCGCGCACCGACTCGGGCAGCGCGTTGTCGACGCCGATCACGACCTTGCGTGCGAGCTCGTCCTCGTACTCCCGGACGAGCAGACGCCCGGTGCGTGCGCTCGAGCGCCAGTGGACATCGCGACGGTCGTCACCGACGCGGCCCTCGCGGAGGCCGAAGAACTCGCCGCGCCGGCCGACACGGTTCGCCGTGGTCTCGCCGCGGCTCGTCGTCTTGGGGACGGGCCGCGGCACGGAGACGCGAGCGGGATAGACGAGGATCTCGAGCGGCGCATCGACGTCGCGCGACTTGCGGAACAGCGCGAACGGGAACTTCGTCGCGATGCGATAGCCGGTGAGCGTGTACGCGCCGCGGCGGGCGAACGTATGGCGATAGCTCGTGCGCTGCGACTTCGCCGCGGGGATCTTGAGGAAGTAGCACCGCTTGTCGATCGGCGTGGTGCCGACGAGGTCCTCGACCTCGATCGAGAACGATGCGCGGTTGTCCTTCGCGTTCTGGATCACGACCTCCATCAGAAACGGCTCGCCCGCGAACACGCGCGGCGGCGGTCGCCGCTCGACCACGAGCCGCTTGAGGGTCATCTCCGAGAGAATCCCGGAGGCGATGATGAACGACAGCAGCCAGCCGAGCAGGAGGTAGAGGAGGTTGTTGCCGGTGTTGATCGCGGCGAACCCGACGCCGACCGACATGATGACGATCAGCCGTCCCTCGCGCGTGAAGCTCAGCCGGCGCGGAGGCCGCAACCGACGCCGGAGGCGAGCCCACAGCCCCATATCACGTGCCCAAGTTCACGTAGGTACCGAGATCCGGTTCACGATCTCGGCGATGGTCCGCTCGGCGTCGAGCCGCGCGCGACCGAGCGAGTCGTGGTTCTGCGCGAGCACCAGGCGGTGCGAGAGGCACGGCACCGCGAGCGCCTTGAGATCGTCGGGCACGACGAAGTCGCGTCCCCCGGCGAGCGCGGCGGCCTGCGCGGCGCGATACCAGGCGAGTACACCGCGCGTCGACACACCGACGGAGATCGCGGGATGACGGCGCGTCTCCTCGATCACGGACATCGCGTAGTCGATCAGGGCGTCCTCGACGCGGATGCCCTCGACGCTGTCCTGGAGCCGGCGCACCGTCGCGAGATCGACGACCGGCGTCAGCTTCGTGACAGGATCTCCGCCGGCGCGCTCGCGTAAGAGCTCGCGCTCGACGGCCCTCGCCGGGTAGCCGAGGCTGACCCGCAGGAGGAACCGGTCCATCTGCGATTCGGGCAGCGGATACGTTCCGTAGTGCTCCGCAGGGTTCTGCGTCGCGATCACCATGAACGGCATGTCGAGGTCGTGGGTCGTGTCGTCGATCGAGACCTGACCCTCGGACATCGCCTCGAGCAGCGCGGACTGCGTGCGCGGCGTCGTGCGGTTGATCTCGTCCGCGAGCACCACGTTCGCGAAGATCGGCCCCTTCTTGAGCTCGAAGACCTTGCCGCTCTGGTCGTAGATCGAGACGCCGACGATGTCGGACGGCAACAGATCGCTCGTGAACTGGATCCGGCGGAAGGTTCCGCCGAGCGACGCGGCGAGCGCGCGCGCGAGCGTCGTCTTGCCGACGCCCGGGATGTCCTCGATCAGTAAATGCCCGCGCGACAACAGGGCGACCACCGCGGCGCGGATCGCCTCGGGCTTGCCGCGAACGACCGTCGCAACGGCGTCCTCCAGCTTGCGGACCGCGCCGATGTCGGTCGTCGAGATCGGCGCAGACGCCGTCACCGCGGGCATGTCACCGAGTATAGCCGGGAATCCCCGGCTGCCCCGTTAATCGCGCAGGCTCATCAGCAGGCGCAGGACGTACCAGAACAGCGTTGCGATCGTCGAGAACAGCATCAGGGACGCGGCCACGTAGCCGGTCGGCGGGAAGTGCGCCATCACCAGACTCGTCTGGTAGAGGATGTACCCCGCCATCAGGAGGATCATCGCGCCGCTGAACACCGCGCCGAGCGAGAACCCGAACATGATCGACGCGAGGATGACGCCGAGCGCGCCGAACGTCAGGACGGTGAGCACACCGCGCATGAAGGAGAAGTCCTTCTTGGTGACGAACACGACCGCCGTGAGGCCGCCGAAAATCGCGAGCGTGATGACGACGGCCTGGGTCAGGATCGACGCGGCCACCGGCGACAGGGCCGGGATGACCTCGGCGCCCGACTCGGTGAACGTGAACATCTCGGCCGGGTTGCCGAACTTGATCATCAGGATCCACAGCATCGGCTGCAGGAGGATCGCTTCCGCACACACCGCGAGCCCGAGGCCGGCGTACTGCATGCCCCTGGAGCGATCGGAGGTCGCGAGCTTCTCGGCGACGTAGCCGACGACCATGAACAGGCCGATCACGAGCAGCCAGGCGTAGCCGCTCATCGCCCACTTGGAAAAGCCCCAGCTGACCTTGGGGGCAAAGCGCATGAGGCCACCGGTGATCGCCGCGAAGGCGAGCAGCGCGATGCCGAGGTGCGCGTAGGTCTTACGAAGGAACGTGACGCGGTCGCTGACGCCGAGCGTCGCGACTGCGCCCTCGATGGGACGCGCGGAGCTTGCAAGAGCCATAGCTCATTTTACCATGGATCTCCGAACGGCAAGGTCACAGCTGGGAGACCAGCCAGAGGACCGCCAACGACGCGATCAGCGACGGGATCGTGACCACAGCGCCCACACTGACGAACGTTCTGAGCGGCACGCTGACGCCCTGGCGGCGAAGCTGGTGCATCCACAGAAGGCCCGCCAGCGAGCCGATCGGGAGGAGGCGCGGGCCGAGGTCGCCACCGACGAGCGCCGCGAACACGAGACGGTTCGGCGCGCCTTCGAGGGCCAGCGAATGGAGGAGGGCCATCGGATGGTTGTCGATCAGCGCGGAGCCACCCGCCGCGATCGCACCGACCGTCGCGAGCGGCGCAGGCGTCGCGGCGTAGAGCTCCGCGAGGCTCGCGGTCACACCCGCGCGTGCGAGCGCGGTCGCGAGCACGAGGACGCCGAACAGGAACGGCACGAGCTCCCAGCTGACGCCCGCGGCGATCCGCGGGGCGGGAACGCGGCGATGCAGCGCGGCCGCGAGGCAGATCACCGCGGCCGTCGCGGCGACCGGCCAGATCGGCGCGCCAAGCGCGGCGAGGATCGGATAGGACGCGATGCTCGCGCCGGTCGCGGCGAGCACGAGCTTTGCGTGACCGCTGAGCGGCACGATCGCCGGTGCCGGACCGAGAGCCGGTCCCTCATCCGAGAGCACGTCGCGGTACCACCACGCCAGCATGAGATAGGCGACGACCCAGCCCGCGATCGCCACCGGGATCATGTGAAGCGCATAGGTGTTGAAGTCGATCCCCGCGCGGTAGGCGACGACGAGGTTCATCGGATTCCCCGTCGGCAGCGGCGCGACGCCCGCGGCGACGAACGCGCAGAACGCGAACGGCACGAGGAACTTCGGGTTGCGCTTCGGGTAAACGGTGCGCAGGAGCTCGATCACGACCGGCGTGAGCAACAGGATCGCGGCGTCGTTCGACAGGATCGCAGCGGTCAGCGCGGCGACGATGAACACGAACCGGAACGCGTGGCGTACGGGACCGCGCGTGCGCGGCTCGATCCACGCCGCCAGCCGCGTGAAGATGCCGAGCTCCGCGGCGCACGCGGTCGTCGTCATGATCCCGATGATGCTGACCATCGGGCGCCACAGATCGCCGAGCGCATGCTCGATGTCGACCATCTCGGCCGCACCCGTCGCGAGCGCGACGGCAACGCCGCCGATCGCACCGGCCGCTGGTGCCCACGGGTTGCGCCACGCCAGTGCGATCACGAGCGCGACCGCCATCGCGAGGACCGCGACGATCATGAAATCAGGAGAAAGACGCTCACGTAGACCAGCTAGCGGCTGGCCTTGAGCTTCTTGATCTCGGCGATCAGCTCGGGCACGGCCTTCTCCCACTCGGCGACGAGGCCGTAGTCGGCGACCTGGAAGATCGGCTCGTCCTTGTTCTTGTTGATCGCGACGATCGTCTTGGAGCCCTTCATGCCCGCGAGGTGCTGAATGGCGCCGGAGATCGCGACCGCGAAGTACAGGTTCGGCGCGACGATCTTGCCGGTCTGTCCGACCTGCCAGTCCGCCGGGACCATGCCAGCGTCGGTCGCTGCGCGCGATGCGCCCATCGCAGCGCCGAGGAGATCCGCGAGCTCCTCGAGTACCTTGAAGTTCTCGCCGGTCTTCATGCCGCGGCCGCCGGAGACGACGACCTTCGCGTCGCCGAGGTCCGGGCGATCGCTCTTCTGCGCATCGAGGTGATCGAAGCTCGCACCGAGTGCGTCGATCGCACCGGCTGGAGCAGATGTCACCGTGCCGGCGCTGCCGAGCTCGCCCGCGGGCTCGAACTCGGTCTGGCGCACGGTCACACCGATCGTCGGCGTCGAGATCTGGATCTTCGAGAGGGCGTTGCCCGAGAGGATCGGACGAACGAACGTGTCCTTGCCGTCCATCGCGGCGATGTCGGACGCCATGCCCGCGTCGAGGAGCGCGGCGACACGGGGCATGAGGTCCTTGCCCTGCGCGGTGGCCGTCGCAGAGACGATGGTCGCGCCATTCTCCTTGGCGAGGCGCGCGACGATCGGCGCGTAGGTCTCCGCGAGGTAGTGGGCGAGACCCGCGTCCTCGACGACGATGACCTTGGGCGCGTACTTCACGGCATCGGAGCTGGCCGCCTGGGCACCGGCACCGACGAGCAGCGCGATCACCTCACCGCCGTGGGCGGTGGCGGCGGTGCGTGCGAACGCCAGGTTGGCGAGGGCGCTCGAGCGGAGCGTCGGGCCATTGAATTCACAGAGTGCGAGGATGTTTCCCATGGCGTTCCTTAGAGAGCCTTCGCTTCGTCAGCGAGCTTCTTCACGAGGGTGGGGACGTCCGCGACGATCTGACCGGCCGCGCGCGGCGGGGGCAGCGTCACCGACAGCTCCTTGATCAGCGCGACCGGCTCGGCGCCATAGTCGCCGAGCTTGCCAGTGACCATCGGCTTCTTCTTCGCGGCCATGATTCCCTTGAGGGACGGCAGGCGCGCACCTTCACCTGAGTAGTTGTGCGAGTCCGGCGTGACGCCGTTCTTCACTGACTTCGGACCGACGATCCGGAGATCGACGGTGACGACCGACGGCACCGGCACGCGCTTGTACTCGACACCACCATCGACCTCACGGCCGACGAGCAGCGACCTCTTGTCCGCGGCCAGCTCGATCGTCGCGGCGAACGTCGCCTGCGCCCAGCCGAGCTTGCCGGCGAGCATCTGCCCGACCTGGTTCGCATCACCGTCGACCGCCTGCTTGCCCATGAGGACGAGGTCGGGCTTCTCGGCGGCGATGATGTTCTGGAGGACCTTCACGACGACGAGCGCGTCGATCTCGGCGTCCGTGGTCACGACGTGGATCGCGCGATCCGCACCCATCGCGAGCGTGGTGCGGATCTCCTTCGCGGCGTCCTCGGGACCGATCGAGACGACGATGATTTCGCCGGCCTGCCGGGTGTTGTCCGCGCCGTTCTCGAGGAGCCGCAGCGCGGTCTCGACGGCATATTCGTCGAAGGTGTTGACGATCCAGGACGCGCCAGTCAGATCGATGTGGCCGTCCTTGATCTTCGCCTTCTGGGTCGGGTCGGGGACCCGCTTCACGGGAACCAGGATCTTCACTAGGACATCTCCTTCTTGCCTCGATGGTTGTCTCGGGGTGAGCTAGACCGGCCAAGGCCGGAGGTGACGAGCGCGACCACCCAGTCAGCCGCGCGGACGATATCGAACTTCTTCGGCCTGCTACCAGGTGTTCCCGTCGAGATCGACGGTCCGGATGTGCCACGACCGAGCACCCATGCAAGTGCTAGCTCGTCGAGCATCCCGAAGATCATGCGTGCGGCAACATGACTCGGGATCGAGCTCTCGAGCTCGCCGCGCTCCTGGCCTGACGCGATGATGCCGCCGAGCATGCGGAGGAAGTCCGCGAACTGCGGGTTCTCGTACTCCTTCATGAACTTGCTGCTCTGGCGCAGCTCGATCGTGAGGACCTCGGCGGCAGCGGGCTCGTCGTGGACGAGCTGGAGGTAGCGCTTGATGAACGCGCGGAGCTGATCCCTGGGGGCTTCCGTCGAGATCGCGGCGCGCAGGGCGTCGTTGACCTGCTTCATCCGATTCTCGAACAGCGAGATCAGCAGGTCATCCTTGTTCTTGAAGTAGAGGTAGATCGTGCCATCGGCGACGCCCGCCTCCTTCGCGATCTCGGCGACCCGCGCGGCGAAGAAGCCATGCTTGGCGAACACGGTCTCGGCGGCAGCGAGGATGCGCTCGCGCTTGTCACCGCCGCGCTCTGCCGCTGAATGAACCGTCATTCAGTGGGGTGATACCACAGGGTTGGTTGAAAACCGAGACTCCGTGAACTACAACGAGGCGTGCCAAACACGCGGATCTCCGGGCGCTTGTTGCTCGCCTTGCTCGCGCTACCGCTCTTTGCAGGCAGTGCCTGCGAGAAGAAGAAGCCCAACGACACGGGCGCCGTCACGGCGATGGATCGCGCCGACCAGGAAGCCGGGCCGGTCGATACGTCGCCGTTGCCAGGGATCGACATCAGCAAGCTGTCGGCCGATCGCCAGCAGCTGTTCTACAAGCTGATCGGATCGCTGAAGTCGCCGTGCGGCAAGACGCACAGCCTGCGGACGTCGTTCACGCAGGACACCGCGTGCAAGCGCGCGCCGTACGCCGTGAAGTACGTCGCGGCGCTCCTAGGTGACGAAGTCAACGAGAAGGACACGCGCGAGTTCTTCACCAAGAAGTACGAGAAGGTTCCGGCCGAGGGGCCCAAGTTCGATCTCGCGAACGCGCCGCGCGTCGGCCCGCCCGATGCCCCGATCCGCCTCGTCGAGTTCTTCGACTACGCATGTCCGTTCTGCGCCACGTTCAACCCGATCCTCGAGAAGGTCGCCGAAGACAACAAGGGCAAGGTCGTCGAGTACTTCATGATGTACCCACTCGAGGCCAAGCACCCCGACTCCAAGAGCGCGGCGCAGGCAGTGCTCGCGGCGCACGCACAGGGCAAGTTCAAGGAGATGCACGAGGTGCTGTTCGCGCGGACCCCGCAGCACGGCAAGGACGCCGTGATGGCGTACGCCCAGCAGCTCGGTCTCGACATGACCAAGTTCGCGGCCGACTACACGGCAGCCGCGGCGCACGTGGCCAAGGACCAGGCCCAGGGCATAGCAGCGGATGTGGACTCCACGCCCACGTTGTTCTTCAACAATCGCAAGTACGAAGGACCGTCGGACCCCGACTACATCACCATGTGGATCGACGAGGAGCTGGCGGTGAATCGATGAGGGGGCTCCCACGTCGAATCGCCATGGTCCGGTTCTTTGCGCTCGCCGCGGTCCTGCTCGTCTCGGGCGTTGCTCAGGCAGACGTGCTCAAGGTCGGCGATCGGCTCGCCGAGCTCGATGTCGCGGTCGATGCGAAGGGCAAGGCGTTCAAGCTCAAGGCCTACCGCCAGAAGTGGATCCTCGTGACGGTCGGCGCCGAGTGGTGCAAGCCGTGCGCGAAGGAGCTGCCGACCTGGGACAAGCTCGCGGGCGAGATGAAGGACAAGATCACCTTCATCGCGATCGGCATCGATGACGAGATCGAGGACGCGAAGCGCTTCCACAAGAAGCTCAAGCTCAAGAACATGACGCTGGTCTACCTGCCGTCGGCGAAGTCCGGCGTGGTCGCGAGCTACGGCTCGGACACGATGCCGACGACGTTCATCGCGGACAAGTCTGGCGTCGTGCGCGTCGTCAAGAAGGGCTTCGAAGAGGGCGACACGGGCGGCGAGCTGAAGAAGATGCGCGAGCAGCTCGGCAAGCTCGTCAAGTAGTCGCTACAGCGGCCGCTTCACGACGTAGAGGTTGTTGAGTGCCGGCCCACCGGCGATGGCGGCGTGGAAGTAGAGGTTGCAGCCATCCGGCGCGACCCAGCCCACGGTCTCCGAGACGCCGGCAACCGCGACGGTGGGAACGGGCGCGGCGGGGCCCCAGCCGTCCTGCGCGGTCGAGCGCGACGCCAGGTAGATATCGTCCTCGAGAGCCATCGCCATGCCGGTGGTGCGGCGGAAGAACAGCTGCCGCTCGTCGGCCGTGACCGCCGGTGTGACCTCGTCGGTCGCGGTGTTGACGCCGCCGACGAGCGCGACGGGCATGGCGATCACGCCACTGTCGCTGATCTCCGCGCGCCAGATGTCCGCGCCACCGACGCCCATGCGGGCCCCCGACGCGAAGTAGAGCGCACGATCCGTCGGTAGTGCCGCATGGAGCTCGCCGGGCATGAGCTCCGCGCGCGGCGAGGGCGGACCGAACGGCACGGTCGTCGAGCTGCGGGTGCTCGACCACATCCGGTACGTGCCGGGGGTGGTGCGATCCGCGTCGAAGAACAGCGTCAGCCCGTCGGGCGACAGCGCCGGCCAGACCTCGTTGTTGACCGAGTTCACGGACGTCATCAGCGTCGCCGGCTCGAACGGCTCGTCGATCGATGTGCGGCGTGCGGTCCACAGGTCGAACAGCGTGCCGGTGCGCCGGGCGAAGTATGCGTCGAGCTCGTCGGCCGACAGCCGGATCGCGGTGTCATCGAGTGCCGTGGACAGGCTCGCGATCAGCTCGGGCGGACCGAACGCACCCATCGGATCGCAGCGCGGCCCGGGATCGATCGGAGCGTCGATCGCCGGAGCGTCGTCTCCGCACGCGGCCATGACGAGCCCGACTGCTGCCCACCGGTGCATCCACCTCAGTGTACGACGGCTACCAGGCGACCGCTAAGATCGTGACCTGCGCCGCAGTCCCGGCCCGGTCCAGGCCGAGGTGGAACTGCTGGCCGATCCCGACCGTGCCCGACGCCAGGAGGGTCTGGGCGATCATCGGGGTCACCTCGGCGATGGCAACCCCGTTGATCGACGTGATCTTGTCGCCGACCTGGACGCCAGCGGCCTCGGCGGGGCCACCGGGCTTGACGCTCGCGACGACCAGCACGCCGTCCGTGATGTCGGTGCCCATGCCCAGGGTCCCGGCCTCACCGGTGCGCGGCGGCACGATCTTGATCGTGCCGAGGTCGAGGCGCTGGCCGCTGGTCGTCGTGAACTCGCGCTTCGCGAGTGGCGTGAAGCCACCTTCCTTCGCCATCACGATCAGCTCGTTCTTGCCCGGCGGGATGCGCGAGAGCGTGAAGACGCCGCGCGGGTCACTCGTGGGGCCACCGCCCTGCAACATGTCGGCGATCTGCTTAGGATCGAAGCCGTCGCCGCTGATCATCAATTTCACGCCCGGCACCGGCGCGCCCGACAGCGCCGAGACGATCGTCCCGGTGACGGTCGCCCACGGCTCGAGCACGAGATCGAGCTTCGCCTCGCCCGACGGGACCGTGACCTTGCCGCTCGCACGCCCCACATCCGCGGTCGCGCTGCACGCGAGCTCTCCGGGCGCGAGACGCTCGAGCTTGTACGCTCCGGCCGCGTCGGTGACCCGGCGACTCGCCTCGTCCTCTTCGGCCTTGAGGTGCTTGCACACCAGATCGTACGTGGTGACGGGTGAGCCGCCCGCGGTGACCACGCCGGTCAACGTACCGAGCGGCGCGAGCACCAGCGTCACGGTGTCGCCGGTCTTGATGTCGGACTTCTCGGCGCGCGCGGTGCCTCGAGCGGCCTCGGCGACGATCTGATACGTGCCCTTGCGCAGGCGCTCGATCACGAAGGTACCGTCGGGGCCGGTGAGCACGGGCTTGCTGCTAGACAGCGATTGAAACTCGCCGTTCATGATCATCTCGCCGCGCGTCATGTCGCGCTTCTCCGTCAACGTCGCTGTGATCCAGACGTCCGCAGTGGGCTTCCTGTCGACGCCGGTGACATTGCCGCGAATGACGCCGTCGAGCGTTTCGACGGTGAGGACGACGCCGGTGCGTTCGGCACCCTTGCCGACGTCGAACACGATCGACTCGCCCGGCTTGTCCTTGTGCGCGGCATCGGCCCAGCGCAGCGTGCCGCTGTTGTTGGAGACACGCAGCCCGATCTTGCCCTCGTCGAGACCGACGATCTTGAACGCGCCGTCGGCGCCGGTGCGCACGCTCTCGGGGCCGGCGTTGTCATCGAACGAGATGCTCATCCCGTCGTCGGACTTGTCGCGCTTCGGGGTCGCCATCACGCGGACGCCGGCAACCGGTGCGCCCTTCACGTCGACGACGCGGCCGGCGAGCGTGCTGCGCTTCTCGAGAGGGATCACTACGCCGGTCTTGTCGACCGCCTCGACGATCACCAGCACCTTACCGGCGCTGCCGTCCTTGGTCTTCGCCGTGACGTTGAACGATCCGGTCGGGACGTGCTTCAGCGTGAACGCACCGGTCGAGTCGCTCTGCGCCTTCACCATCATCGACTTCACCGCCTCGAAGATGTTGCCGATGCCGACCACGGTCGGCGCGATGCCGATGTCGGCAGCGCCGGGCGGATCGACACGTCCGCTCACGCTGACCCCGCCGGCCATCTCGACGACCACGTCGGTGACGTCCTTGTCGACGACCTCGACCGGTTTCCCGATCTCGGGCATCACTTCGTCTCCGATGGCGAACATCATGTAGCTCGCTGGCTTCACGCCGACGATCTCGAACGCCCCGTCGGCCTCGGTCGGAGAGAACGCGAACGCAACGTCGCCCGAGCCGATCGAGAACACGCCGAGACGGACACCTGCGACGCCCTTCTTCGTTCCCTTCTCGAACACGTTGCCGCTGATCGAGTACGCGCGATCGACGATGATCGTGACGCCGTCGACCTGCTCGCCGATGCCGACCTCGACGATGGTGGGCGCCTTCGACGCGTAGCCGCGGCCGCTCGCCTTCAGCGAGATCGCGCCGGCGTCGAGGCTCTTGAGCTTGAACATCCCCTGGTCGTCGGACGAGGTCGTCGAGTCGTCGCGGCCTCGGCCACGGCCACCACCGGCCTCGGCTTGCACGTACGCACCGGCGAGCGGCTTGCCATCGCGTGTGACGACCTTTCCTCGGATCGAGGCGCCGGGCGTCAGCGTGAAGTCGACCGTGTGCGGGGTTCCGGTCAGCTCGAACCAGCGCGACTCCGTCGTGTAGTCCGCGTGGCTCGCGTCGGCCTGGTACTCGCCGTCGGCGAGCGTCAGCTCGTAGCGGCCGTCGTCGCCCGCGACCGCGATCAGCTCGGCGCCGCCGTGCAGCGACATGCCCGCATCCCGCGTGACCGTCACCTCGGCACCGGCGATCGGACCGCCGCCGACGTCGCTGATCGTTCCCGACAGCACGACGCCGCCTCGAGCGAGCGCCAGATCGATCCCGGTCTTGCGTTCGCCCGACGCGACGAGGAGCTTGTCGCGCGTGCCGGGGAGGAAGCCCTTCGCGACCGCGGCGAGGACATAGACGCCAGGCGTGACGTTGCTCGCGGTCCACGCACCCTGCGCGTCGGTCACCGCCTGGATCGTCGCCGCGCTGCCGGCGTCGAGGAAGTCCGCGCCGAGCTCGGCGCGCGCGAGCGACACGCGCGCGCCAGCGATGCCCGCGCCGCCCGCGCTCTGCGTGATCCGGCCCGAGGCGCTGGCCAGGACGACAGGGCCACGCTTTGCTGCCGCGGAGCTTCCGCCGCGCGCCACCGCGCTGCCTGCGCTGCCGCTGGCCGTCTCGCTGCCGGTGCGCGCGTCGTCACCGCGGCCGGCGAGGCGCCACCACACGACGAGGCCGAGCAGCGCAACGACGATTCCGACCCCGACCAGCGTGCGACGATTCACGTGGCGACCCTACCGCGACTCGTCCAGGTCGTGCTCACCGCGATCATCGGGCGCAGGAAACGACGCGCAGCTCCGCTGCCAGTGAGCTACAGAGGCTGCAGCGGGCCGAACGGCGCGAGCGCGGGCTCGGTGCCCGCATTGACGGCATCGAGGCGCCGCGCGCGCGCGTCGATCTCGCGATCGTAGAACGGACTGGGGCGGCGATCGATCCCGGTCTGCACGAAGTCCGCATCGTCGGTGTGACAGCGCGGGCAGCCGACCATGCCGATCGCGCGCGGCAGCTCGGGGTGCCGCGCGAGCACGGCTGCGAGCGGCGTGAGATCGACGAGCGTCGCCTTCGCGTTCGGCTGGACCTCGGCGACCTGCGCTCGAAACGCGTCGGGGATGCTCCACTGGCGGGCGGCGATCGCCTCGGCGTTCGTCGTGACCGCGGCGAGGAACGCATCGCGCGTTGCGCCCGGCGTGTTGACGCGCGTGATGTCGATCGTCTGGAACAAGCGCGGGTTGACGAGGCCACCGTTGCCATCGGGCGCCCACTGGCGCCACTGCCACGGTGACAGCGACAGCTCGACAGACTCCGCGAGGAGGAACCGGTCGCGCGTCACGCCGGCGGCGATGATGCGACGGGCCTCGGCCGCGAATGCCGCCGGATCGAGCCCGCCCAGTCGCGCCCACCGGCGCGCGGCGCCGCGGCAGTGCACGGCACCATCCGGCGTGATGTCGTCCGCCTCCGGCTGCTGGCGGAACAGGAAGATCAGGTGCACGGGCGAGAACGTCGCGTGCGTCGAGGCGACCGAGACGCGCAGCTCGCCGCAGTCGTCGCGGCGCGCGAGATCGACGCGGTTGTGGATCCCGGTCACCTTGAACGGCAGCTCCGCGAGATCCCACGCGCGCGGATCTGCGCCCTGCGCGCTGACGACCTCGCCGAGGAACTGCGCGAACGTCGCGCGACCGGCGCCGGGGCCCGCGGCGAACGAGCGAAACCAGCGGTCGAGCAGGGCGCCGCCATGGCCGTCATCGCTGATCGTCGCGATCACGCGCGCGAACGAGATCGCGGTCGCATCGTCGAGCAGCGCCGGATCGAACCACGCGATCGAGCGCTCGCGCTGCGCGGCCGGCGGCGGCGCGCCGCGGCCCCAGACGGTGAGGGTGCCGGCAGGAACCTCGAGATCGACATCGGCGTCGACGACATGGGGTGCAGTCCATTCGCCGTCGATCCACGCCTCGAGAACAAGCGCCTGATCGCCGACGAGGATCTGGACGTCACCGGCTACGAGCGTGGTCACCTCGGCCTCGAGCTTTGCGTCGAGCGCACCCGCGAGATTGATGACCACGCGCGGTCTCTCGTCGGTACACGATGCGGCTGCGAGCAACGCCGCACCGATCAAGAGGGGGAGCCGCCAAGGGAGCCAAGGAACCCGAGCACAGAGGGACAGGGAGCGGATCTGTCCCCCTCCTTCCTCTTGGGTCTCTTGGCTTTCTTGGCTGCTCATCTCTTCGGCGATCGCGCAGTTCGTCTATCGTGCTGTCAGGCGATCGCGCTGTCCGGCTATCGCGATCGCCGACGGCGCCGCCGCACGAGGCCGAGCGCCACGACGAAGCCCAGCAGCACCGAGCCGCGGCCCGCACCCGCGCCGCAGCAACCAGCGGGCGACTCGTCACCCGGGTTGTTGCCGCCACCGCCGCCATCCGGGCCACCGGTACCTGCATCGGGCGCACCGTCGACGACGGGCTCCGGATCCGCCGTCCCGATGTGGCGCGCGACGCGCGAGACCGAGACCTCGTCGATCGTGCCCGCGAAGTTGATGCCGACGCCGCACGCCGGCTTCACCCCGACGCCGCCGATGGTCAGCTTGTCGGTCGTGCCCTCGAGCGGTGCGGGCGCGAACGTTTGGTCGGCCACGACCACGTCATCGAACCGGATCTGCATGCGACCACTCTGGGCGTCGTACTCCGCGGTGACCTTGGTCCAGGTCGCGCCGTCGGCGGTGATCACGCTGCCGGAGTAGAGATCGCGGGTCGCACCGCCCGCGACGCGGACGCGCGCGCGGATGCCACGGGTCTCCTCGAGCGTCAGGCTGTACGCCTCGCCCTTGCGGAGCAGTGTGCGGAAGTTGTTGCCGCCGTCGCAGTCCGGATCGCCCGTGGGGCGCACGGTCATCTCCATCGTGATGCCGTTCGTCGGCGCGAGGCTCGGGTCGTGGTTGACCTCGAGCCAGCCGTTGACCGCGTCGACGGCCTTCCCGAGCACGCCGTTGTTCGCGCCGGGGAAGCCGGTCTGGCCCTTGAGGACGGCGGTGTTGAAGTAGCCGGAGACGTCGGGGCTCTTCGTGCGATCGAGATCGCCGGCCGGCGTCACGGACTCGTTCATGTGCCAGAGCCCGCCGTACTTGCCGTCGAGGCCGTCGTCGAACGAGACCTCGACGTAGTTGCTGGTGTTGGTGCCGAAGAACGGCCACACGTCGTGACCGGCGGAGACCGGTAGCTGCGAGAACGTGGCCGGACCCGGGGACGAGAAGAACAGGCGCACGTTGTCGACCGTCGACGGATTGATGCCGCCATCGATGTGGGCGATGCCCCAGTTCGTCGGATAGCCGAGCACCGCGGTCGCGTTGCGGCGTGGGCCGCAGCCGCCCGGATCATCGGGACCGCGGCACGCCATCAGCGCGGCGGAGAACATCACGCCGTCGCCATCGGGGAGCAGCCACGGATACGCGCCATAGATCGGTGCGTTGTCGGCGAACGAGGTGCCGGCGGCGGCGCGCAGCTGGCGCATCGCGAGCCGGTACTTCGTGTTGACCGCTGGATCGTTGTACATGTGCGAGATCGACCTGGCAGCCGACCAGCCGCTCGCGCCGCACGCGGTGGTCGCGACCGAGTAGAGGAGCTGGCCCGCTCCGCTCGGGAGGTCGCCCTGCCAGATCATCAGCTTGCCGTCGCGCGTGAACGTCGGCTCGATGCCGTGCAGCGGTCCGCCCGTCGCGGCGATCGGCTCGATCGCGCCCCACGTGTGGGCGACGGGGGTCGCGTTCGGCGTGTTCGGGTTCGCGACGCGGAGCACGAGGTGGCGGCGGCGGAACACCATGCCGCCCGAGGCGACGTTGCGCAGCGCATCCGAGTCGAAGATCTGGACGTCGTAGCAGGCGAACGGTCCGCCCGGATTGTTGTTCGCATCGCACGCGTACGGCGCGCGCGTCGGATCGGGCTCGCAGATCGCGAGCGCGTTCTCGCCGTTGGGCTCGCCCGCGACGACCATCATGGGCGTGCTCCACACCGGACCGGTCGCGTCAGGCAGGCCGCCCGGGAGGAACGTCGTGCCCTCCGGCCGCAGCATGTACGCCTGCCACCCGACGTGGTTTCGCACCATGTAGAACCGGCCATCGAACGAAGCGTTGTGGCCGTTACCACCGAACGTGCTCGGCACCGACGGCGAGCTCGTCGCGGCGATCGCGATCAGGGGGGTCAGGAAGGCGGCGAACATGCCTGGACTCTAGCCACAGCCGCCGCCGCGATGGGTGGATGAAGTGCACGAACGTGCACAACTGTTAGGTGGTCGAACGTCGAACGTTCGGGTTCTCACTCGCGCGTCCAGCGCTCGCGGCGCGACGAGTCCGGACGCGGGAACGAGCACGGATCGAACGCCGCAGGGATCGGCGGATCGGCGAGGACGATCTCGAGGACGTCGTTCGCACACGAGATCACCGTGGCGTCGGCCTTCGCGATGCAGCTCGTGCCGCGCTGCATGAACCGGCGCTTCACGTCGCCAGATAGACCGCTCGGCATGCGTGCGAGATCGAGCGCGCGCGGCGCGGTCTCGAGCTCGGGTGGTGCTCCCGGAACCCGACCGTCGGGGAACAGACCGTACGCTTCGAGCGTGCCGCCGCGATCGATGATCATCCAGCGCTCGCCGGCGCGATCACTGCGCCACGTGCCCCCGAGCCGTTGATCGCACGAGGTGATCGGTTCGCGACTGGCGCACGCAGCGCCCAGTACGGCGGCCGCCAGCACCGACGTTCGCATCAGGAGGATTGTGCCTTGAGCGCTTCGGCCTGATCGTGCGCGCGCAGCGCATCGATGATGTCGTCGAGGTTGCCGTCCATGATCGCGGGCAGGTTGTGCTTGGTCAGGCCGATCCGATGATCGGTGACGCGGTCCTGCGGGAAGTTGTACGTGCGGATCTTCTCCGAACGATCGCCGGAGCCGACCTGCGACTTGCGCGACGCGGCTTCCGCGGCCGCCTGCCTCTCGCGCTCGCTCTCGAGGATCCGCGAGCGCAGGACCTTCATCGCCTTCGCGCGGTTCTTGATCTGCGAGCGCTCGTCCTGACACGCGACGATCGTCATGGTCGGGAGGTGCGTGATGCGCCCCGCGGAGTCGGTCGTGTTGACGTGCTGGCCGCCGGCGCCCGACGAGCGATACGTGTCGATCTTGAGGTCCTTCTCGTCGATCTTGACGTCGACTTCCTCGGCCTCGGGCAGCACCGCGACCGTCGCGGCCGACGTGTGAATTCGACCCTGCGCTTCGGTCGCGGGCACGCGCTGCACGCGGTGGACGCCGGACTCGAACTTCATCTTCGAGAACACGTCCTTGCCATCGACGAGGACGATCACCTCCTTGAAGCCGCCGGACGCGCCCTCGTTGATGGACATCACCTCCATCTTCCAGCCCTGGCGCTCGGCGAACCGCGTGTACATCCGGTACAGGTCGCCGGCGAACAGCGCGGCTTCGTCGCCGCCGGTGCCGCCGCGGATCTCGATGATCGCGTTCTTGCCGTCGCTCGGATCCCTCGGAAGCAGGAGGATCTTGATCGACTGCTCGAGCTCGAGCTTCTGCGCCTCGAGCTGCGTGGCTTCGTCGCGCGCCATCTCGCGCATCTCGGCGTCGGTCTCGGCGTCGACCATCTGCTTGGCAGCGGTCAGGTTCGCGAGGAGCTTGAGGTACTCCTTCCACGCCGCGACCAGCGGAACGAGCTCCGCGTGCTCACGGGACAGCTTGAGGAACTCGGCGCGCTTGGCGACGACCTCGGCCGTCCCGAGGCGCGACTCGAGCTCTTCGAGTCGGCGCTCGAGCGCCGACATCTTGTCCTTGAATGTCTGCTGACCGAACATGGGCCGAGGCCCGAGCGACTACGACTTCTTCTCGGTCGCAGGCAGGACGTTCGCGTACTTCTTGTTGAAGCGATCGATCCGGCCGGCCGTGTCCATCAGCTTCTGCTTGCCCGTGAAGAACGGGTGGCAGGCCGAGCAGATGTCGACACCGAAGTCGCCCTTGGTCGAGAAGGTGTCGTGGGTGGCACCGCATGCACAGGTGATGTGAGCGGGGCGATAGTGCGGGTGGTTAGCGGAATCCTTCATACGTACCTACCTCGTTACTCGCCGAAGCGAGGGCTCGGGTGAGCCACGCTTTATAGGGATCCACAGGCCGAAACGCAAGCCTCCCCGAAGGACCGGCGTAGGAATAGTACGGCGCAACCTCTTGAAACTACGAGGGGCGGCCCTTCCCGCCGAGGCGCACGGGCGCCTTGTCGGGATACAGGGGCAGGATCTCGTGCCCGATCCGGAGATCGCCGACCCCCCGGTACTTCGCGGACAGGTCGAGCGAGATGTAGATCTTGTTGGTGTCGTAGACCCCAAAGCTGGTCGACACGACCATCTGCTCGTCGCCGATGCACTCGTAGCCCTCGGGGATGACGTCGTGGCCGTAGATCGCCATGGTCCCGTTCATCGCCCGCAGGAACCGCCGGGCCTCGGCCCCCGTCGCGGAGCGTGCCCACAGGATCTTGCCGACGACCGGCGTGTCGAGCACGTCGAGTGGGCTTCCGTACTGGGCACCCGACAGGTCGGCCGCCTCGACATCGGCGACCGATTCGATCACCGCGGCGGGTGCCCCGTGCGTGAACACGGCGCCGCACTTGCTGACGGCGGCGAGCGCGAACGTGTGGATGATGCCGCGCATGCGCGCCGTGCCCGACGGGCCGAGGATCTGCTCGAGTAGCGCGACCTCGTCGGCGGCGAACTTCGCCGTATGCGGACCGCCGACGTGGCCGTGCTCGTGATTGCCGAGGAGCGCGTGCACGCGGCCTGGGTACTGCGCTGCGAGCCCGGCGTATGCGATCATCACCTCGCCCGAGGCATCGCGATAGTACTCGCCGAGGAAGTCCGGCCAGTCCTCGGGATCGATGTGCGGTCCGTGGATCAGGTCGCCCGTGAACAGCAGGTGCGCGTCACCGTGATAGGTCAGCAGCGCCTCTTCGAAGATCTGCACCATGCGCTGGTAGTCGCGCATGCAGCCCTGGAGATCCGTGCACACGAGGAGCCGACCGCGGTCGGGTAATCGCAGCACGCGAGCCATCTCACATTGACGCTACCAAGTCGCCTCCGGTCCCGATAGGACGTGGTCGGAGAATCGCGATGTGGGACACTGGGCCCGTATGCGGCGCGTGCGAGCGATCGTGACCGGCCGCGTGCAGGGTGTCTCGTATCGAGCGTCGACTGCCGACGAGGCGCAGCGCCTCGGGCTCGCCGGTTGGGTGAGGAATCGCGCGGATGGCTCGGTCGAGATCGAGGCGGAAGGCATCCCCGAGCGTGTCGGCGAGCTGTTGACCTGGTGCGAGCACGGCCCCCCGGCAGCGCGCGTCTCGCGGGTCGCCGTCGAGGAGCTGCCCCCTTCGAACGACGAGGACGGCTTCGCGATCCGACCGGCGTACCGCTAGGGATCGACCACGACCGTCGCCGCGGCGAACATCGCCACGGGGAGGGGCGGGCCGACGTCGTAGAGCACGATGCCCTCGGGGATCGCGTAGGACAGGCAGCGATCCCCGGTACTGAGGTGGTAGAGCGGCGCGCTGTGGACGGTGCCGATCGCGTGGATCGCGCGCGAGGGTGCGAGGGCGAACGTTGCGGGCGGTGCGCACGCGCCGGTGTGGACCTCGGCGAGCGGGACCGTCGCAACGCACGCATCGTCCGCGAACCTCTCGACGATCGCGATCGACGTCGCGGGTAGGCAGTACATCGCCCCGTCGATCTCGCCGCGCCGGCACTCGGTCGCGAGCATCTCGTCGAACAGCAGCTCGTCCGCGATCCGGACGTCACCGTGGGCGAGCTCGATCGGATGGAGCCGGCGGGGAGTTGCGTCGCGAACGCGCGCGAACGTGCCGAGCTCGCGCGGTGCGCCGGCGAGGAAGTAGCGATTGGTCGCCGGTGCCGCGATGTCCACGCAGCTCGGTCCGTTGCGGTGGTAGAGCGGCGGCGCGTCGACCTCGCCGCCGACCGCGTGGTAGCTCGTACACGCGCTGCGCGCGTCGTGATGGCGGATCAGCGCGGGCAATGCATCACCGCGCGTGATCGCGAGCTCGGGAACGGAGCAAGCGGGGTCGTTGAAGTACTCGGCGGTCGAAGCGCCATCTGGAACGCACCGCGTCTCGTCGGATCCAGGGCTCGCATCGGGAAGACAGCGCACCTCGAGCTCGCGATCGGTGAGGCCGGTTGGAGCGTACAGGCCGTCCTCGGATGCAACGGAGGTCAGCGCGAGGCGCGTCGTGGTCCTCGCTTCGGGGTGCGTGATCCGGGCGAGCTCCGAGCGCGGGAGCTCGCGGCCGATCTCGTAGTAGTCGAAGCCCGCCGTCTCGTACGGACCCAGGCATGCGCCGTCGCGCTTCTCCCAGCCAAGCGCCGGAACCTCGGCACGCTCGCCAGACACGAAGATCCGCGACGGGACCCACGCGCCGGCGAGGTAGTAGTCGCGGACGAAGTAGGGCGGAACGGGGCGCCCGGTCGGGACGCGGCCGAGCGGGTGTACGCAGTCCGACGTCGGGAACACGGTGTCGGTCGACTCGGGCGTGCAGATCGTGACGCCGTCGGACCACATGCGCGGCGTGCAGCGCTCGCCGCGGAGGCCGTCATGGAACCACTGCCGCTCGAGCTCGCGCGTGTCGTCGCCGTAGTCGTAGACCATCAGCTTCAGCCGCCAGCCGCTGCGCGCGATGTTCAGATCGGGTTCGATGTTGTCACCGCACGCGGCGATCGCGAAGAGGACGACGATGGCGCGCATCGCCCTACGGCTCGGTGACGAGCATGCCGGCCGCGAGCTCGTTCTGCGGGACGATACCTTGAATGCGGTAGTACACCTGGCTCGTCGACGTGAACGCGCTGCACGTCGCGCCGTCCTTCTGGTACAGCGCGCCGGTGTAGAGCGCGCCGACGCGATGCACCTCGTGGTTGTAGCTACAGGTCGGCGTCAGGTTGTACTTGATCGCGTAGGACGGCAGCGGTGGCGGAGCGCACGTCGGCTCCCCGCGATAGACCGTCATCAGCTCGAGCGGATTCGCGCACGCCGCTTCCGTGTACAAGGTCTGTGTACCGTTCGCCGCCGGGACACACGCGACGCTGCCATCGCTCTGCGTCCGCGCATAGCACTCGGTACCGATCTGCTGATCGTAGAGCGTGTAGTCGCGGTTCGCGAGACCCTCGGGCGTCGTGTAGTGGATCGGCTGGAGCCTGCCGCTCCCCGTGCCCTTCACCCGCGCGGTCGTCGCGAGCGTCAGCTCGGAGCCGATGCCGTAGTACTTGTTGTACGTCGACGGTGACGTCGCGGAGCAGGTGCCGCCCGACTCGTAGTAGATCGTCGTCGGGTTCTGCAGGCCCGTCACCGCGTAGTACTTCGTCGGGTCGTACGGACAGGCGCCGTAGTCCGCGGCGACAAACGGAGCAGGGCAGGTGCTGCTCGTGGTCGCCGTCGACTGGGTACACGTCGCGTCGCGGAAATAGAACATCGAGGCCACGTTCGAGGGGATGCAGCGGCCCGTCGTCGCGCCTGGCGTGTCGTAGGTCGGATAGCAATCGCCGCCGAGCAACGCGTCGTGCAGTCGATACGACAGTGGATAGCGCAGGCCGTCGGCGCTCTCGTAGTGACGCTGGCCGAGCCGGCCCGTCGTCGACGGTGCGGTGATCGGCGTGGCCGCGAGGTCCGTCACGGGGATCTCGGTGCCGAGCGCGTAGTACTCGGAGCTCTGGCTCGTGTACGGGCCGTCGCAGGTTCCGTCGCTGCTCTTGTACCAGTACTGCGTCACGGCGATCCGCGTGCCTCGCGGGTAGAGGTGCGCGGTCTTGCCGTTGCACGCCTGGTACTCGTAGTCGATGAAGTACGTGGGCGCGGGCCGCGTGCATCCCGCCTGGACGTACGCCTCGCCGATCCGCTGCGTGCACGTCGCGTTCGAGTACACGGTCGAGCCGGTGTCCGACGGCACGCAGTACGCCTTGCCATCGGCCCAGTCGGTCGGCATGCAGTCCTCGTTGCGCTGCGTGTCGCGTACGCCGACCAGCTGGCGCACGCTACCGAAGTCGAAGTAGCGCAGCTTGAGGCGCGTGCCACTCGTCGCGCCCTCGTTGAGATCGGGACCGACGTCCGAGTCACTACCGGGGCCCGGCGCATCGGGCTGCTGCGTCACGGGGGAGCAGCCCACCGCGCCGACCAGCCCGACCACCACGACCACCACGACCACCAGACCCGACGCGCGCATCCCGCTCAGGATACCAGCTACTCGTCGAGGCCGAGTAGTTCCATTGCTTCAGGATCGGGCGGCCGACAGACGACGCGGTCGACGGTGGCCATCTTCGCGTGAATGACGTCACACACCGGCGTGAATGCGGCCTTCTGAAACGCGCGGATCGATGCCTGGTTGTCCGCGGCGATCAGCGCCCACGACCGGTAGGCATCGGTCGCGCGGAGCTGCTTGGTCAGAAACTCCAGCATCACGGGACCGACACCGCGGCCGCGGGCGCCGGGTGCTACGAACACGCTGTGAATGTACGCGTCGTACTTCGACATCCGCAGCGTGCGACCTAGCTCCGGTGCCTCGATCGGTCCGCGCGCGGCCC
Source organism: Myxococcales bacterium (assembly GCA_031421915.1). Classification (GTDB taxonomy): domain Bacteria; phylum Myxococcota_A; class Polyangia; order Haliangiales; family Haliangiaceae; genus JABFXX01. The sequence continues at coordinate 46,402 of JANOPP010000198.1, forward strand.
ATGCGATACCGGCGGGTCGGATGCCGAGCATCGCGAGCACGGCCTGGTCGCCGCGCTTCCACTGTTTGCGTGCCGTGACCTCGTCGAGCGAGAGCTGCTCCGCGAGATCCGTGCGGCGCGTCTCGTCGAGCTTGTCGTAGTCCGCCTCCATGACGACGACGAGCTCGAGGCCGGGCGTCGGCTCGATCCCGCGCGTCCACAGCTGACCGCGATAGAGGTGATAGCGATCGTACTGGGCGACGCTCGCCGCGGCGCTGCGGATCTTGGTCCACGCCGCCCGCGCCTGCGCCGCTGCAACCGACGGTGTCTCGCGCGCACGTCGCGCACGCCGGGCGACGCTCGACATGGTGCGACCGACCGAGGCGGCTGTCGTCTGTCCCCACACCCGCACCGCGAGTGCGGGCTGCTTCGAGGTGGGAAGCGCGGGCATGATGTACTCGCCGGCACCGGTCACGACATCGAGCGCGATCCGGCCGCGCGAGCGAGCGGCGAGAGCCTCGGCGTGGAGCAGGCGTGCCGCGGCGCGGAGACCGCCTTGCGGATCGACCGCCATCGCGAGGATGACCGCGCGATCACCATCGTCGACGATCAGCGCAGCAGCCACGACCTCGCCCTGCGCATCGTCGACGCGCGCGAGGCGAACGAGACCACTCTTGCCGAGCTCGAGGGCGACCTCCTCGAGGAGTGCGGTCGCCTCGGGATCCGCGAGTGGAGATGCTTCGTCGCGCTCGCCCCACTCGAGCCGGGACAGGCGGCGCAGCGCGGACATGCCCTTGCGGAGCTGCGCGAGGTCGTCGCCGAACGTGGTCACGACGCCCGAGCCGCCGTCGGTCGCGTCCGTTGGCGCGAGGCCGAGCGCGATCCGGTTTGCACCACCGGCGGACGGCGAGCTCTCGACGGTGAAGCCCGCGGGGGCGAGGCGCTGGATGAGGTTCGCGCGCATCCGGGACGGATCGGCGAGTGGCTCGAGATCGAGCAGGTCCCACGTCGCCGCCTCGTCGATCAGCTTCCGCGCGATCGCCGCGCCTGCGCGATCCTCCCAACCCGGGCGCGACAGCATGTCGAGGGACGGCGGGCGCGGGCCGGCATCGCCCATCATGCGCAGCTCGCGCGTGTCGATCAGCGCGACCTTGACGGTGCGCCGGTAGAACGGAGCGATGCAGACGATCTCGCCGGCGGCCTCGCCCTCGGTCGCGCGCCCCACGAGAACGTGGAGCTCCGCGGCGAGCGTGTTGTGATAGGCGTGCCACCACGGAAACAGCCAGTCCGGACCACGGAACAGCGCTCCTGCGCCCTGGTTGGCGAGTGCACGCCATTCCGCCTCGATGGCGCGGAGTGCTGCCAGGTCGCGCACCACAGACACGTCGATCGCCATGCGCGTCGCGACGTTACCATGTCGAACGAGCGCGCGCGTGTTGCCATCGGCAACGCTCGATGTTGCGGATGTCGCCATGACCTCGCCTGGACGTTGATCCACGCCGGGGGTACTGCACGGGGAGTGCCCGGGACGGTGTGGGTGAGAGAGCGCTCGCTGAGGCGCCCTCGGGGTCAGCAGCGGGGGGGCTCTAGGCCGGGCGGCGCAGGACGCTCGCGAAGAAGCCGTCCGTGCCATGCGAGAGCGGCGTCACGGTGAAGGTGGAGCCCTCGCCGAGCGCGCTCGCACGATCGCCAACAATCTCGGTCAGCGGGACCGGCGTGAGATCGGGTCGCTGCACGCGGAACGCCTCCACGACGTCCTGGTTTTCCTGACGCAGCAGCGTGCAGGTCGCGTAGACGATGCGGCCGCCCGGCGCGCACAGCCCATACGCACCGTCGAGGATCTGGAGCTGGCGTGTCGCGAACATCGCGAGATCATCCTCGCGCATGCGCCAGCGCGCCTCGGGGTTGCGGCGCAGCGCACCGATGCCCGAGCACGGCGCATCGACGAACACGACGTCGGCCTTGCCGCGCAGGGCGTCGAGCGACGGCGGCCACGCGCCGGCTTCGAGGTGGATCGGCTGCGCGGTCGAGACCTGTGCTCGGCGGGCGCGCTTGCGCAGCTCGTCGAGCTTGTGCTTGTCGATATCGCTCGCGTAGATCCGGCCGCGGTTGCCGAGGCGCGCGGCGATCGCGAGCGTCTTGCCGCCCGCACCGGCGCACAGATCGATCACGACTGGCTTGGCCGCCGTGAGGCCGCCGGTCACGAGGTCGGCGAGGAGCTGGCTGCCCTCGTCCTGGGCCTCCATCGCGCCGCGCTTGAACGCCTCGAGCCCGAACATGTTCGTGCGGGTATCGAGGTGGAGTGCGGTGTCGGACCACGTGCCGGGCGTGGACTCGAGCTTGTTCTTGCCCAGCTCGACCGCGAGCTCGTCGCGCGTGGTGACGAGAAGGTTCGCGCGCACGGTCATCGGAGCTCGCTCGTTGAGCGAGAGTGCGAGAGCTTCGGCCTGATCGCCCCAGTCGGCGACGAACCTCGCGGCCAGCCAGTCCGGGAACGAGGCGGCGAGCGCGATCCGTGCGGCGGGCTTGCGCTCGGCCTTGATCACGTCGTCGATCGACGCGACCAGGTTCCAGTCGAGATCGCGCTCGAGCTGCGCGGCGCGCGAGGGCTCGATCAGCCCCTCGAGCACGAGGAGTGCGAGCAGGCGCTCGAGATCCTTCGGGGGCTTGGTCGTCTTGCGACCGCGCGCGAGGGCGGCATCGACGCGGCGCAGGTGGCGCACGAGGCCGTAGAGCGTCTCGCCGACGAACCGGCGCTCGTGCGCACCGATCCAGGTCTCCTTGCGGAACGTCGATGACAGGCGGTCGGTGACAAAGCCCCAGTCCATGCGCGTGCGCTGCCACAGCTCGAGCACCAGCGCACGCAGCCGGCCGCCGTCGACGACGTGGGAGGCCAGCTTCTTGTCCGAGATCCGATCCGGTTCGAGGCGGCTCACGTCAGGGATCGGTAGTCTTCGAGGATCAGGAACAGCGGCACGAGTCCGTGTGCGCCGAGCTGCCGGACGGCCGAGAGGCCATCCGCGATCTTCTCGATCTTCTCGCGGTTCTTGTCGACGAAGTCGGGACCTGCCGCGATCCGGCTGATCGCGAGCTGCCGCACGCTCGACGCCTCGCGCTCGAGCGAGCTGAAGAACCGGCGCTCCCACGGATTGGCCGGGACCTGGGTGGACAGGATCTCGTCGAACGCGTCGACGTGGAGCTCGCGGCCCACTCGATGCAGAGCGGGCGCCGCAGCATCGAGGCTCACCTTGGTATCGCGCACGGCGGCGAGCAGGGCAAACGCCTCACGCAGCATCGGGCCGCGCGCGAGCGTCGTCGAGACCTCGGAGCCAAAGCCGCGCATCGTCAGGTCCTGCATGCGCGCCTCGTACGTCAGCCGGTGCGCCGGCTCGAGGGCCGCGACGAGCGCCTCGGTCGCCGCCTCGAACTTCGGCTTCGCCTTCGCGGCCTCGTCGGGGCCGAGCTTCCACGAGCTCTCGTTCCAGATCCACCAGCGGAGCAGGCTGCGGTGGACCTCCTCGAACGACATCAGCGCGGCGTACTGATCCGCGGCCGCGACCTTGTAGTCGGCGCCGTGGATCGCCGCGCGAATCTCGCGACCGCCGAGCAGCTCGTCGATCATGAAGTAGCGAACGACGAGCTCGTCGAGCGGCGCGCTGGTTTCCTTGCACAGTTGCACGAGCAGCGTGCAGCCGGCCTGGTTGATGATCGCGTTGGTCGCGACCGTCGCGATGATCTCGCGCCGCAGGTGATGCTTCGCGACCTGCTCCTTGTACTTGTGGGCGGCGGCCGCCGGGAAGTACGAGACCAGGAACGGCTGGAACAGCGGCAGGTCGGGGATCCGCGACGCGAGCACGCGCTCGTACAGATCCATCTTCGTGTGTGCGACGAGCACCGCAAGCAGGTTGCGGGGCAGGCCCTTGCCGGACGCGAGCCACGACCGCAGCTCCTCGTCGGCGGGGATGCGCTCGGCGGCGCGATCGAGGCCGTGCTTGTCGAGGTACGACAGGACGTCGAGGAACACCTCGCCGTGCTTCTTGCTCCGCGTCGCCTCCATCGAGAGCAGCGCGCTCTGGAGATAGTTGTCGAGGACGCACGCGGCGCCGACGTCGGGCTCGAGCTCGCGGAGGAACTTGTCGCGCGCCTCGCGGGTGAGCGCGCCCGTGCTCATCAGCGGCGAGAGCAGGATCTTGAGGTTGACCTCGTGATCGCTGCAGTCGACCCCGGCCGAGTTGTCGATCGCGTCCGTGTTGCCGCGCCCTCCGTGCAGGAGGTACTCGGTACGCGCGCGCTGCGTGATCGCGAGGTTCGCTCCCTCGCCGATCACCCTCGCCTTGAGGTCGAGCGCGTTGATGCGAACGTTGTCGTTGACCTTGTCACCGACCTCGCCGTGGCTCTCGGTCGATGCCTTGACGTAGGTGCCGATGCCGCCGAACCACATGAGGTCGACATCGAGAGCCAGGATCGCGCGGACGATGTCGGGCCCCGTGACGATCTTCGCGGTCAGGTTGAGGAGCTTCTTCGCCTCGGGAGACAGCTTGATCTCCTTGGCCGCACGCTCGTAGACGCCGCCGCCGGAGCTGATCAGCTTGGCGTTGTAGTCGCTCCACTGCGTGCCGGGGGTCGTGAACAGGCGCTTGCGCTCCGCATACGACGTCGCCGGATCCGGGGTCGGATCGATGAACACGTGCTTGTGGTTGAACGCGGCGACCAGCTTGAGCTGATCGTTGAGCAGCATGCCGTTGCCGAACACGTCGCCGGCCATGTCACCGACGCCCGCCACGCGGATCGACATCTTGCGGATGTCGATGCCCATCTCGCGGAAGTGGCGCTCGACGTTGGTCCAGCCGCCGCGCGAGGTGATGCCCATCACCTTGTGGTCGTAGCCGGCGGAGCCGCCGGACGCGAACGCGTCGTCGAGCCAGAACGCGTAGCGCTGCGAGATGCCGTTCGCCGTGTCGGACAGGTGTGCGGTGCCCTTGTCCGCGGCGACGACGAGGTACGGATCGTCGGCGTCGTAGCGCACGACGCCCGGCGGCGGGACGATCTTTGTCCCGACGTAGTTGTCGGTGATGTCGAGCAGGCCGGCGATGAACACCTCGTACTGCGCGCGCGCTTCCTCGCGGCTCGGCGCGACCTTGCGCGTGACGAAGCCGCCCTTCGCGCCCTGCGGCACGATGATCACGTTCTTCAGCGCCTGCGTCCGCTGGAGGCCGAGGACCTCGGTCCGGAAGTCGTCGGCGCGGTCCGAGTGGCGCAGACCGCCGCGCGCGACCTTGCCGCCGCGGAGATGGATGCCCTCGACGCCGGGCGCGTGGACATAGATCTCGTAGAGCGGGCACGGGCGCGGCATGTGCTCGACCTGGCCGGACTCGACCTTGATCGAGATGGTCTCGCCGCGACCGGGGCGATAGAAGTTCGTGCGCCGCGTCGCCTCCATGAGGTCGAAGAAGTAGCGGAGGATCAGATCCTCCTGGATCACGGTCACGCGCTGCAGCAGCTCCTCGTACTTGTACGTGAGCGTCGGCAGGAGCTTCTCGGACCGGACCTCGGCGGTCTCCTTGCGATCGGTCGCGAACTTGGTCTCGAAGTACTCGACCAGGAGCGACGCGCACACGGGGTGCTTGAGCAGCGCGTCGTCGACGGTCTGCATGCCGAAGCCCTGGAACACCTGCACGAAGTAGTTGCGGTAGGTGATCAGGAGATCGATCTGTTTCCAGTCGAGACCGGCGAGGTAGCCGAGGCCCAGCAGCCGATCGTCGAGGAGTTGGCCGACGAGCACGCGCTGCGCGATGGTGCCGAGCCGGTCGAGCGACTCGTCGTCCTCGATCTTCTTGCCGTCGGTGCCGCTGATCTCGAAGCCGGTGATGTAGACGTCCGGACCGCTGCCAGGCTCCAGGCGCTCGGCGAGGCGGCTCGTCGTGCGCAGCGCCATGCGATGCAGCGACGGGACGACGTCATTGAGGAGCAGCTCCTTGCGCGAGACGATGCGGAGCTCCGTGTGCCTGTCTGCGCCGTCACCGACGACGACGAGCGCGACGCGGAGGCCCTCGGTCTCCTCGACCTTCTCGATCAGATCGATGTCGCGGAGCGCGACGTCGGGAGACAGCGTGCCCTTGTACGACTCGGGGAACCGCGAGCCGTAGCGCGTCCAGATCTCCTGCGCCGACGATGTCGTGGCGAGATAGATCGCCGCCTTGCTCTGCTGGTTCGCGCCGGCCGCGCCGCGGTAGCGCTTGAACACGAGCGCGCGCAGATGATCGTCCCAGCTCTCGAGGAGGTGCTCGAGCTCCACGGTCAGCTTGTCGAGATCCGCGTCGGTGACGCCGGGGCGATACTTGCCGACGGTGAAGTGCAGCCGGATCGACGACTCCTCGTCGGTCTCCTGGCGGTACTCGCGCAGCGCGGGGACCTGGAGGAACTTGCGGATGTCCTGCGACATCTCCTCGCGCAGGGCCTCGGAGAACCGCATCCGCGGAACGACACAGACGACGGTGATCCGGCGACCTCCGGGCCGCCGCCACACGAACGCGCGCGCCTGGTCCTTGGACTCCGCTAGCCGGAACTGCTCCGCGGCCTTCTGGATCTCGTCGGCATTCCAGTAGAAGAGGTCCTCGAGCGGCATCGAGTCGAGGATCGCGACGCTCTTGGCGTACGCGTAGCTGCCCGGCTGCTCCTCGAACTTGCGCATCACGTCCTTGATCCGATTGCGGACCACGGGGACGCGGCGATTCGCCTGCTTGAGCGCCTTCGTCGAGAGCTGACCGATGAACACGTGCTCGCCGACGGCCTTGCCGTCGGGCCCGATCTCGGCGACGCCGAAGTAGCGGACCTGCGCGACCGAGCGCACGACCGTGACGAAGTCGGTGCGGTAGAACGAAAACACCTCGTCGCGCGTGCGCCGCGTCGCGACGATCTCGCCGATCACCTCTTCGAGCGCCTTGCGCTCGGCGGCAAACAGGCCGAGGCCGCGCTCGACGTGCCGGTTGCCGTTCCCGTTGCCGTTGGCGCCGAACGGGAACCACGCGTAGCCCAGGAGGACGAAGTTGTCATCCTTGAGCCAGTCGATCAGCTCGACCGCCTCGTTCGCCTCGATCTCGCGCGCGGTCGTGTGCTCGACCTTGGTCAGGTCTGTGAACACGGGGAGCGTCTGCGATTCGCGCGGGCTCGGGCTCGATGGATCGCGCCCCGACAGCGTGCACAGCTGTGCGCGAGTCTCGTCGAACCGCGTCATCATCGCGCCGCGGTCCTTGTTGACCTGCAGCGTGAGCTCGAGCCGCTGCTCGAGGTCCTTCGCGAGCGCCGCGCGCCGGTCGACGGGGATCTGCGAGACCTGGAGGTAGACCTGCGAGTAACGGGTGCCGCGCGTCGAGTCGATGCCGGTGATCTGGCCGTGATCGTGGATCACGCCGTGGATCGGGTGCAGCACGAACTGGAGCTGGAGGCCCATCTGCCGCAGGAACGACTTGATCGTCCTGATGATGAACTTGCAGTCGGGGAGGCGCGTCTCGATCACGGTCGACGGCGTCTCGTCGACGAGGAGCGTCGTCTCGGGATCGTGGATCCCGACCTTCACGGTCCGTGCGAAGTCCTCCTCGAGGAACGCGAACCGATCCATCACGAACGAGAGGAGATGATGCGGCTCGACCTCGGCAATCACTTCCGGAGGAATCGCCCGGCAGTACGCACTGATGTACGCCTCGAGCCGGTCGCGATGCGACTCCTTCACGGACTGATGGGCGAGCGTGAGGACCTGACGAACGACCTCTGCTTGCATTGCGCGGGCACGGTAGCAGTTTCGACTTCCAGTGGCCTGCCGCGCACCTCGGGAACATCTGCCGCGCCGCGTCAGCTGGTATTGTGGCGACGGTGCTTCACGCACGCCACGTGGCAATCCTAGCGCTCGGCGCCTGCGGGCGCGTCCGCTTCGATGCTCCAACGTCGCTGCTCGATGCACCGAAGGACGGTTCAGACCCCTACGTCGAGCCCATGGGGCGCCTCGATCCGACGTTCGGGTCTGGCGGCATGGTCATCACGGGGACGCGGAGGAGGAACATGCTCATGACGTGCTGCGCCGCCCGAACGGGGGCTACCTCGTTTCGGGGTTCCGGCGGAACGGCTCGAACACGACCTTCGAGCTTCGCGGCCTCACGGCCGGTGGTGCCTTCGAGCCGTCCTACGCGCAGGGCGGCTTTGGCTATGGCCGAGTGGCGCGACCCGATGGAACCTTCATCGTGATCCCGTCGTTCTGGACCAACGTGGAGCTCGAGATCGATGTCTCGGCGAACGACCGCATCCGCAGGCTGATGCAGGATCCCGACGGCAAGCTGATCGCGGTCGGCTACGTCGACGTGGGCGTGGACGAGCGGCCGCGGATCGCGAGAATCGAGTGATCGCGATCGCGCACCTCGCACGGTGGCTCGGTCCGTGGGCCGATGCGACGAAGGTGCCCGATGTTCTCGTCGCCGACGAGCAGCTCGACGAGATCCGCGTGCGGATCTACGGCGCCGGTGGGCGGCCATACCTGATCGCACCGGGGCTCCACTACGCGGGCCCCGACGATCCGCGGCTCGATCGGTTCTGCCGGATCCTCGCCCGCGCGGGGCACCACGTGATCGCGCCGTTCATCCCGAGCTACCTCGCGCTGACGCCGAACGCGCGCGCGATCGAGGATTTCCAGCGCGTGTTCGCGGCTCGCGCCCGCTGGACCTCGCGCAAGCCGATCGTGTTCTCGGTCTCGTTCGGTTCGTTGCTCGCGTTCGCACTCGCGGCGAACCACGCCGACGAGCTCGACGGACTCGTGATCTTCGGCGGCTACGCCGAGTTCCACGCCACGCTCGAGTTCTGTCTCACCGCGCGCGTCGCGTCGGGTCGCGAGGCGACGCGCGATCCGCTGAACCAGCCCGTCGTGCTGATGAACCTGCTCGCTCATCTCGAGCCTCCGTGCGTGGATCCGGCCGCGGTCAGCGCGGCGTGGCGGCGCTACGTCGAGCGCACCTGGGGGCGTCCGGAGATGAAGGCACGCGAGCGCTTCACGGCGATCGCCGACGAGCTCGCGCCCGACGTCGCCGAAGAGATCCGGGAGCTGTTCCACATCGGCATCGGCTCGCGTCCGGGCGCGGTCGAGCTCGCGATGCCAGCACTGACGCGGTTCGACGGCAGTGCGCTCGATCCGTCGCCGTACCTCGCGCAGATCCGCGGCCGCGTCGATCTCGTTCACGGCACGGACGACGACGTGATCCCGTACGAGCAGAGCCAGGTCCTCGCGGCCAAGCTCGTCAATGCGGATGTCCGCCTTCACATCACGGGGATGTACGGCCACACCGGCTCGCAGGCGCCGCGGTTGTCCGCCGCGGCGAAGGAGATGCTTACGATGCTGCGGGTCCTCCGCGTACTCGCGCGCTAGGTGCCGAACAGGCGCGGGATCTCGCCGAGGTTCGGGAGCTCGTACGACGGTGACATCAGCTTCGGCTGCGCCGGCGCATTGATGAGGATGCCGAAGATCTCGAGGCACATCTCGTTGGTCGTCTGCTCGCCGAGCGCGATGTCGATCGGCGCCATCGGAAGGCCCGCGTCGTGGAGCATGCGCTGGACGAACGGGTTCGCGAGCGTGTTGTCCCACTTGCAGTTGACCTCGATCTTGTCGCCGCCCTTGATCGTCGGGAGGTCGGCGATCGGCGCGTCGTAGATATACGTCCGCTGCCAGTCGAAGTTCCACCCGCCGTTCGCGAGGCACTCCTCCTTGGGCTGGTTGCCGCGTGCGGCCGGGCGGACGATCTTGCTCTGGATGTGCGTACCGACGAGGTGCATGTGCGGGTTGGCGGAGAACAGCTGGAACTCCTGCCCGTTGCCGAGGTCGGGGAGCACGAGCGACATCTTCTCGGTGTGCTCGGAGGAGTTCGCGGGGATCAGGAACCGCGGCGTACCGTTGTCGCCGGGGCCGGGCTCGAGGTTCGGCGCATTGTCGGCGTTGCCGATCGCGGTGACGAAGTACATCTTCTGCGGCCACACGTTCGTCATGCGGATATCGATCTTCGTGAAGTCGATGTCGTTGGTGACGCCGGCCGGGTGGTAGTGGATCTGCATCACGAACTTCGACTGCGGGAGGATCGGCACGGCGATCTCCGTGGAGGTCTCCATCGGCTGATTGCCGGGCGTCCAGATGTTCACGATGAAGTCGCCCGGCGTCGCCTGATCATCGCAGTTGAACGGAATGCCGATGCCGCGCTGCGCGACGAGCGCGTCGGCGGCGCCGGGCGTCGGGCCCTCGTTGCGGACCTGCGTGATCACCGCGTGGTGGACGACGAGCTCGTTGCCCGGGCGCACCTGGAGGCCGTTGAGCCACTGGACGTTCGGCGTGTTGTTGCCCGGGTCGAGCACGAAGCACACGAACTGATCCCTGGTGCCGGTCGTCGTGAACCCCTGCACCGGCGCGAGCGTTCTGGTGATGCCCTGCAGATCGATCGCCGGCGGAGTGGGGATCGCAGCCTCGGTGCCGCGCGCGTAGCCGTCCTCGATCCACTCGTTGAGCGTGTTCTTCTCGGCGGAGGTCAGGCGCGGATCGTCGACCCAGCCAAAGCGCGGGGTGCAGTCCGCGTCCTCGCGCGCATCGAACGGAGGCATCAGCCCCTTCTCGATGTAGTCGACCATGCGAAGCGAGTTCTCGACCGCCGCGTCGTAGTCGGTCAGCGCGAACGGCGCGATGCCGCCATCGGTGTGGCACGACATGCAGTGCTTCGCGACGATCGGCGCGACGTCCTGGAACCAGGTCGCGCGGGGGATCGGGTCGGGGTCGGGCGTGGTCTCGACGGAGTTGTTACCGCAGGCGGCGGCGAGTCCGAAGAGGGGGATCGCGAGGAGGCCCAGTGAGCGCATGGACCACCATCGAGCAATCGCCGGGCCGCGCCAAGTAGCTGATCCCGTAGCCGGAAATCCCGACAGGTGTGGGGTTCTCCACCGCTCGGCGCGCTAGTCGCAGGCGCCGGACTGACACACACACGCACCCGCGCACTGGTTGACGATCTGGCCGGTCGAGAAGAACTCGCCGATCTGCCGGCGCGTCGCCGCCTGCGTTCGCGTCAGGCTGTGCATCCCGGAGTCGGGCGCGGGAACGTTGGTGCGCGGGACGGGCGGTGCGCCGCCATCCATGATCACGAGTGCGCTACCGCTGGTGATCGGCGACGTCTGGACCGTGAGGCCCCAGGGCGTCGTCGGCGATGGGCCGACCACGGGAATCCCCATCGTACGCGCCTGCCAGTAGCTGCCGAGGTTCGGCACCTGCTCGTCGCCGAGCGCGATCTGCATCAGGAGCTGCTTGGCCGGTGGCCCCGCGAGCACGGTGTTCGAGATGCCCGAGCCCTCGACCTTGTCCCACCGCATCTGGAACAAGTTGATCGCGAGCGTGACGTCGAGCGAGTCAGGATATGCGCCCTGGAGGATCGTCCGGTACGTCGGCCAGTCGTTCGAGCGATCGAGCAGCATCGAGTAGTTCGCGCCGCCGACGCCGAGCACAGCGCGCGTCACCGTCGGCTCGTACGCCATCACGGCGGTGCCGAAGATCGCGCCCTGCGAGAGGCCGTAGTAGTAGACGCGCGTCGCGTCCACGAGCTTCTTGTTGCTCTGCGCGGCGTCGACGAACAGCGTGTCGGCGAAGGTCGTGCGCATCGCGGTGACCAGCGCGACGTGATTGACGATGCCCTGGTGGAGGACCTCGAAGACCTCGTCGGAGCGCGTGATCTCGTTGAGCGCGCCTGCGACCGCGGGGAGATCCATCGTCGACATGCCGCGCATGTCCGTCCCGACAAACACCATGCAGAGCTCGCTCGCGGTGGTGCGCTGCACGCCGCCCGAGGTCTCACCAGAGTCGCCCATCAGACCGTGGCCGTAGATCACCATCCCGACCGGCACGAGCGACGTGTACGCGCACGCGGGCACGACCGCCGTGAACGGGATCCGGTAGAAGCCCTGCACCGCGGGGAGTCCCTCGGCATCGCGCGCGATCCTGGTGCCGAACGTGAACCGGCCCATGTTCGTCAGGAGGAGCGGCGCCTCGACGGTGCCGGTGATCGTGCGGCGGATCGTCCCGGCAGCCGGCTCGTCCGACGTGATCGTGTACGCGAGCGGATGCGCCGCCATCGCGGAGACGGCGCGATCGCGCGCGGCGGTCATGTCGCGGCGGATGAACGAGTCGGATGCGACCGTGAAGTCCCAGGCGACGACGAGGTCGTCCGCGGGAAACCCGGCCGTCTCGAGCGCGGCGAGCACGTCGCCGAACCGCGGGCGCATGTCCTCGAGGAGCTCGTGATCGGTGCTCTTGCCATCGCGCAGGGCGGCGAACCCCGGCGGCACCGGCAGCTCCTCGCCGTCCGCCGCGAGGACACGGCTCGTGATCGCGACGGCATAGCGATGGCCGCCGACCAGGCGCGCCGCGGGTCGCAGCATCAGGGCCTGCGCGTCGAGCGAGTCCGCCTGCGCGTCGACCTCGGCGAAGTGCGCGACGCGCTCGCCGGTCGTCATGTCGAGGATCACGGTCGGGCTGTCGGCCGCGAGCGAGAGGTTGAAGTTGTCGACGGGCGGCAGGCCCTCCGGCGACACGCCGCCAGGGAACGACATCACCATCGGCGCGGCGGGCGAGAAGCCGTCGGCCACGTTCCAGCCGGCAGGATCGGTCGTCAGGTCATCGATGTTCACGGGCAGCGTACCCGCGCGGATCGCGAGGCGGCGGCCCGTCGGGGTGCTCGGATCGTCGACCTCGAATGCCGAGCTCGGCCACGGCGTCATGCACGCGTTGGCGCCGAGCGGATTGCAGTCCTCGTCGATCGATAGCGAGGTATCGCCGCTGCACGCGCTCACAAGGGCGGCGAGGAGGCACGATCGGGAGGCAGCCCGCATTGAGGCGACGCTACCCCGTTTGCGAGCTATAACGCACGTGTGCGTCACGCCGTCATGCTCGGCCTCTTCCTCCTCGCGAGCTGTGGCACCCCTGCGCGCCCCGGCCCCGAGGGCCCAACGGGGCGCGGCTCGGGAAGCGGGACCCAGAAAGGCTCCGGCGCGACGCAGGGCTCGGGCGGCTCCGTCACCACAGCGCGCGATGTCGGCTGTCCGGCGCCGACCTGCGCGTTCCATGCGGGCGCCGCGACCTACTTCACCTGCACGAGCAGTGGCTCGGGCTCGTGCTTCCACTTCGGTCCGCCGTGCACGCCCGGTGACTCGTGCATGTATGACGCGACGGACCGGACATACAAGCAGTGCGGAAAGCCGAGCGAGGGCACGTGCCTCGCGTGGGGCGCCGCGTGCGCGCCCGCGAGCAAGTGCATGTTTGATCCGAAGGACGGTTATCACCGCCAGTGCGACGACGCATCGGGCGGAACGTGCAAGAAGTTCGGGGCGCTCTGTGCTCCGTGAGCTGCGCCCGCGAGTGCCTCGCTACATGCTCTCGCAGATCGAGCCGATGAACTTGTAGATGCCGAGGTCGTTGAAGATCATCGGCCCGTTTACGTAGGTGTCGAGCCAGATGAGCTCCGTCTTCTTGCCGCCCTTGACCCACGTGGTCGACGGCTTGGACTTGGGTTCGACGGTGTCGACGTTGTTGACGGTGTGGACGAGCCGGAGGTCGCCGGTCTTGGTCGAGAACACCTGCCCCGCGCTGTCACTCGCGACGTCGGTGAGCGCGATCTGCTTCATGCCGCCCTTGCGCCCGACGAACACGCGAAAGCCTTTGTCACCGTGCAGCTTCGACAGCTTGTCGATGTAGTAGTAGACGCCGCTGTCGTCGCGCGCGAGCAGGTGTGGGCGCCGGATCATTCCAGGGCTCACGAAGGCGTACTTGTCGAGCACCGCCTTCGCCTTGTCGCCGGTCTGCTCGGTCAGGACGAAGTCGTCGGCCCCGTCGCACGACTTGAAGTACGTCCCGTCCTTCTTCTTCTCGATCGAGCCCGGACGGAGCGCGACGATCCGCGGCGCGTAGACATCGAGCCCCCACGCATCCCCGTCGGCGGAGAAGCCGTCGAGGACCTGCTCGTACAGCGTCTTGCCGGTGCCGTACCAGGCGCGATTGCTGGGGTCCTTGTCGGACCGGAGGAGGATGACGTAGGTCCCGCCCGCAGAGTCCTTCAGGACCAGGAGCCGATCCTTGAAGTCCTTGATCTCGACCGTAAGGGGCTTGGGATCCTTGGTCTCGGCGATCGCTGGTGCGACACCGCCCATACCAAGAACGCCCACAATGACCCAACCTCGTGCACGCATCGGTGTCTCATTATACGCTCGTGCGAATGGCGAATTCACCCGCCCGGTCGGTCATCGATGTGGGGTCGGTGATCGCCGACACCTACAAGATCGAGGCGTTGATCGGCCGCGGTGGCATGGGGGCGGTGTTCGTGGCGAGCCACGCCCGGCTCCCGGGCAAGAAGGTGGCGATCAAGCTGCTCCACACCGAGATCCACGACGGCGACGTCATGGCGCGGTTCCGGCGCGAGGCCGAGATCGCGTCGCGGCTGGGACACCCCAACATCGTTGCGGTGCATGACTTCAACATCATGCCCGACGGCACGCCCTACCTCGTGCTGGAGTACCTCGAAGGGCAGACGCTCGCGCAGAAGATCAAGGACGGCCCGATTCCCCTCGATCAGGTGCTGTCGATCGTCCGACAGATCGGCTCCGCGCTTGCGGCGGCTCACCGCGAGGGCATCGTCCATCGCGACCTCAAGCCGCAGAACATCTTCCTGATCCCCACAGACGTCGACGGCCGGATCATGGAGGTCGCCAAGGTCCTCGACTTCGGCATCTCGAAGATTGTCGGCTCGCAGACAGTCAAGACGCTCGAGCACACGCTGCTCGGCACGCCGCAGTACATGGCGCCCGAGCAGGCGACCGGCCAGCACGACAGCGTCGATCAGCGCACCGACGTGTTCGCACTCGGCGCGATCGTCTACGAGATGCTCAACGGTCACCCGGCGTTCTCGGGCGCATCGATCCCCGAGGTCGTGTTCAAGGTGGTCTACGAGCAGCCTGCACCGATGAGCGCCACCGTGCCGACGACGATCGCCGATGCGGTGAAGCAGGCGATGTCCAAGCCGGCCGATGATCGCTACCCGTCCGTCAACGGCTTCGTCGAGGCGCTGACCGGGATGCCGCTCACGAACCTACGGCCGTCGATGTCGCAGATGCCGGAGGTCGTCGGGTTCGCCACCGGCAGCAAGCGTGTCTCGAACCAGGACGCCCTCGCGAACACGATGGGCTCGGGCGACTACACCCCGCCACCGAGGGCCCTTCTTGCGACCGGTGTCCCGGCGCGTGGCTCGGCACCGACGGTCGAGTCCGGATCACGGCCGTTCGACATCGGGATCGCGGCGACCAGTTCGCCGGGAACCGCGGCGGCTCCGATCTCCGCGACCAGCGGTCCGGGTGTCGCTGCGACGGTGGCCGCGCCGGCTGCGCCCGCGGCGAAGAAGCCAGTCGCGCTGATCGCGGCCGTCCTCGCGGCTGCGGTCGCGACGGGTGCCGTCGTGTTCCTGGTGTTGCGCGGTCCCGGCGAGACCACGCCAGCCGACAAGGTCGAGGTCGCGACGGCGATGGACCCCAAGGCCGCTGGGCTCACTCGCTCGCCCGAGGTCGCAGGCTCTGCCTCGGATCTGGGCGGCGGATCGACGACGGGCAGCAATGCGGCAAGCGCCGGCACCACGACGGGCATCGGCAGCGGCGGCACGACGGGCAGCGGCGGCAGCAGCACCGCAGCCGGGACCGTCGGCGTCACGCCAAACACGGGTGCGAACTACGATGAGAATCCGGACCCGAACAAGCCAGACCCGAAGAAGCCAGACCCGAAGAAGCCGCCGGTGATCGCGGACTCGCCTCTCGATCGCCCGGCCACCGACGATGATCCGGACGTGCGCGCCGCGATCGACTCCGCCGAGGCCGCCCTCCGGGACGGCAACTTCACCGAAGCGAACCGGATCGCCATCATGGTCACGAACAACCAGGACGCGCGGCCAGGTCAGGTCTCGCGTGCGTACGCGATCAAAGGCGTGATCGCGTGCCGGCGTGATCGCGATGGGGAGAAGGCAAGTACAGCGTTCCGTGCGGTCGGCGCCCGGGCCCACAAGAAGCGCGTCCTCGACGCGTGCAGCGAGGTCGGCATCGAGATCAACTCGAAGCGCTGACTAGTGAATCAGCACGAGCACGCGGCGACTCGCCGTGCTGCTCGCCACGGTGAAGTCGACGAAGCTGCCGGCGACGGCGTCGCGCGCGAGGCCTTCGACGTAGCGACCGCCGCCGAGCACCGCGCCCATGCAGTAGTGCGGCGCCGAGCTGCACGCGATGCTGATCGCGACCGGATGATCGTCGACGGCCACGATCTGCTCGTGGCGCTCGAGCCGCACGAGCTCCGCGACGTCGCGCATCCGCCGCTGCTCGCCGTCGGGGAGTGGCGCGAGATCGATCACGGTCACCGTGTTGACCACCGCGGGCAGTGGGGCAGGGACGGCCGTCGAGCGCGGCGCCTCGTGCCAGCACGGCTCGCTGCGCGTGACGAACAGGACGCCCATCCACACGGTCGCGACGAGGAGTCCGAGGGTGAGCGAGCGGAGGACCAGCATGCGGCCAGGGGCTGCAACGATCCGGCCAGCGTCACCGATGCGACGACGCGATCTTACGGGCGGCGAGCAGCGGCCACGCTGCCACGATGGCAAGCCGGCCGGCGCGCGCGTGTCACTTCTTCATCTGCTGCGCGAGGTAGTTCTGTTCGCCGACCTGGCGGATCAGCTCGAGCTGCGTCTCCAGCCAGTCGGTGTGCTCCTCTTCGCCGACGAGGATCTTGGTCATGAGGTCCTCGGTGGCGTTGTCACTGACCTTGCGAGCGACCTCGATCGCCTGGTTGAGGAACTGGATCGCGGTGTACTCGACCTGGAGGTCGCTCTCGAGCTGCTCCTTGACTGTCTCGCCGACGCGCAGCTTGTGATAGCGCTGCAGGTTCGGGACTCCCTCGAGGAACAGGATCCGGCTGATGACGAGATCTGCGTGGCGCATCTCGTCGATCGACTCTTCGCGGACCTTCGCGGCGAGCCGCTCGTAGCCCCAGTTCTCACACATCTTCGCGTGAATGAAATACTGGTTGATCGCCGTCAGCTCGTTGGTGAGCAGCTGATTGAGGAGGTCGACGATCTCTTGGTTGCCCTTCATGGCGCCTCGCAGATCCGGGGGGAACGAAGCGCGCCACGAACGACGTGATGCGCTTTATGTCCGCGACCTTACCGAGACGAGGTCGTTCGCACAATCGCGGCTGCAGCTGTTCGCGCCCTTGGCATTCAGGCGATCCCGCAGCTCGTCGACGCACGCGCCGCAGCCAGTACCCGCACCGCACTTGCGACCGATCTCCTGCACCGTGCGCGCGCCATCATCGATGACCGCATCGAGGTCACGGTCCGAGGTGGGATGGCAGAGGCAGACGATCACGAGTTCGACATTGATAATGCTTTTCAAATCCAAGTCCGTCAAGACGCATTCTCGAGGTCCGTGATCTCGATCGAAGTCGGCCCGTAAGATTCTGATATTGCGAGGCAAAACCGAGAGCTTGCCCCGTCGCCCGAACCCTCCGATCCTGCACGCCATGAAGATCGGGCCGATCGCCGTCACGATCGTTTGCGCGGCCGCCTGCGGCACCAGCAAGGAAGCCTCTCCTGTGGGACCACCGCCAGGTGATGGCGTCCAGCTGATCGCGACCGGCAGCGAGCCGCGCCGCGTGCTGCGCTACCACGTAGTGAAAGGCACCACGAGCTCGGTCGAGCTCGCGCTCGATGTCGACATCGATGCGGCGGGACAGGGCGGTCCGCTCCCGACGCTCGTGATGACGAGCGAGCTTGTCGCGGACGAGGTGCTGCCCGATGGCTCGATGAAGATGCGCACGACGATCGGCGACGTGACGGCGCGCGAGCGCGCGGGCAGCCCGGTCACCGCGGAGCAGATGGCGGAGCAGACGCGGCTGATGAGCGGTCTCGTGATGCGTGGGACGCTGACGCCGGACGGCTCGCTGCGCGAGATGAAGGTCGACAGCTCGGGGAAGGTGCTGCCGCCCGGGATCACGGCGCAGCTCGACACGCTGAGCAAGAGCTTCGAGCAGGTCGCGATGCCGCTGCCCGTCGCGCCGGTCGGCGTCGGCGCGTCGTGGATTCACAAGCGCCACGTCACGCAGAACGGGATGACGATGCTGACCGCGACGACGTTCACGGTCAGCGCGATCGAGGGCGACGTGCTCACGTTCCAGAGCGCGACCGTCGTCAGCGGCAAGGATCAGACGGTGATCCAGGGCGGGCAGTCGATCGACATGAAGAACGTCGGCGGCAAGGGCGCCGGGAAAGGCACCGTCGATCTGTCGCGGATGAGCATGACCGGCGAGCTCTCGGCCGAGCTGTCCGCCGACATGAGCGCGGAGGGCGAGAGCACGCGAATGACGATGAAGATGGTCACGCGCGTCTCGCCCGCGCCGACGAAGGTGCCCGCGCCGACGAAGGTGCCCGAGCCGACGAAGGTGCCCGAGCCGACGCAGGTCCCCGAAGCGCCCGCGCCGACGCCGACTCCAGCAGGGTCGCCGACGCCCGCACCGTCACCCTAGGAGCCTGTAACAGGTTCCTTGCCGCCGTTCGGCGTGCGGAGTTGTGGCCGGGGGCCAAACCCGTGCCCCGGTTGTCGATGTGTCCCTCGCGAGATCGGTACTAACGTTGTTCGTACGTGCGGAGCCGGCGCGTGCAGGTGCGTGCACTCGCGCACGTACCAACGGTGTTCGTACCGATTTCCGGAGCGGGGCCTGTGGATCAGGGCTACGGCTTCTCGACTAGCCGCCGTTCGACGTGCCGGTGTCCTGACCGCCGCCGCCGGAGTCCTGACCGCCACCGCCGCTGTCGCCGTCGGTGTCGCTACATCCGATCGCCTCGGGCGGATTGCGATCCGCCGTCGCGCCGTCGACGGACGCCTCGGCCGCGCCGCCCGGTTCGCCGACGTCGCCGCCGCACGAGCCGCCCTCGTCACCGTGGCGGCCCGTGTCCTGGCCGCCGCCGGTGCCCGTGTCCTGACCGCCGCCGGTTCCCGTGTCCTGACCGCCGCCGGTGCCCGTGTCCCCGCCACCACCGCCGCCACCGCTACCGTCGTCCTGCACGCACACCGAACCCTCGGCGGCGTTGTCGCACTGCACGTCGAACACGTAGGTCTGGTTCGCCGGATCGCGCGTGTAGCGAACTGCGCCGAGTGCAATCGGCTCGCGCGCCGCCGCGACAAAGAACGTCGCGTCGATCGCGCCGGTCTTGCGCGGGAACACGAGCTCCGAGCGCCGGACGTTCGAGGTCAGCTCGATGCGATATCGATCGTCGGACGGCACGGCGATCGTGAACGAGCCATCGGCCGCGACGGGCGCCTCGATCATCGTCGCGGTGCCGACTGCGCGGACGTGCGTGATCGGTTCGGGGAACGATCGGTGCTGCACTTGACCGGTGATCACCTGGTCGCTTCCAGCACAGCCCGCTGCGGTTGCGAGTGCTGTGTACACGATCATCGAGATGGTTGTTCTGGTCATGCGTGCTGGGTGCCCGCAGCCTCCGCACCCTTCACCGAAATCGCTCGCTACTTCAGCATCGGTGACAGCGCACCGCTGAGCTCACCGAGCGTGTTCGTCGCGAGGCCGACCGCCTGCAGGCCCGCGATCTGGATCGTGCCGGGATGACCACCGAGTGCGTCGATGTGCTGGCCGACTTTGATCCTGCTCGGCATGCCGGCGATGACCTGGCGCATTCCCGATCGACCGTGCGCGTTCTTCGACTCGGCGTAGAGCAGCGACAGGAACGTGCTGTCGAGAACCGTGCCACCCGCCTCGGGCAGGCTCGCGAGCTTCGCGACGAGCCGCGCGAACAGCGTCGCGTGCCAGTCACAGTTCGCGGCGATGTACGACTGGCGCGTCCCTGCATTATGCGAGTCGTCGTGCATCTGCGTCAGGCGATCGATCGCGTTGCCCATCTGAACCTGCTCGAACGTCAGCATCCAGCTCGCGACGCGCGTGAGATCGCACGACAGCGCGTACGCGAGCATGTCGGCCATCATCTGGCCGCGCAGCGTCTCGTTCGACCAGCCAGAGAACGCGTTGGTGCCGGGCGCAGGATCGACCGGCGCCGTCACCGATGCGCAGCTCCCGCCGCCACCACCACCACCGCCGGTGGCTGCAACCATCGAGCGCTCGAGCGCGCGAATCTCCTCGAAGTGCTCGTCGAGCCGGATCTTGTCGCTCGCACTCACCGCGCTGGTGAGGCGCTGCGCGTCGTCGGCGATCAGATCGAGGACGCTCGTTGCGCCCAACGGCGTCGAGCCACCGCCACCGCCACCTCCACCGCCGCTACCGAACAGGACGCTGAACAGCTGCGCGGGGCTCGCGATCGGCGGCAGCGCGAACAGCTGCCCGTTCTTGAGCTTCGCCGACATCGTGCCGTTGTTGTTGTTGTTGCTCCCGGTGTAGGGGAACAGCTGCGTGCGGATCTGCAGCGAGTCGAGCTTGCCGCCCGCGCCGAGTCCGGCCGCCGCGTGCTGATCCGCCGTCTGGCCGCCGACCATCACCGGCATGGTATCGAGCGAGGTCACGCCGGCGAGCATCGGAGCCGGCGTCGTGCCGTGCTGCTTGTTGTACGAGCTCGCCGGACCGGGCGGCGTGGTCCCGTTGTTGTAGACGGGGATGTTCAGGTTCGAGAGGATCGACACGTGCTGGCGCACGGACGCGAGGCCCGCCCAGCTCGCGGGCATCGTCGCCGGGAGCGCACCATACGCACCGGGGTTGCTCACAGGATCAGCTCCGACCACGGTGCCGCAGAACGCGGTGACGAAGCGCTTCGGCACGGCCGCATGGGCGTACGCGAGGCGCGGCACCATCGCCTCGAGGAACGGCAACCCGATCAGGAAGCCGCCGACGCCACGCAGCATTGCCCGTCGCGAGAGTGGTTTCTTCGCCATGACTATTCTCCTTTCCGGAACGCGATCGATGGGGACTTCACGAGCTCGATGACCAGATGCTGGAGGCTCCGGTTGTCCTGGTAGTCGTCGTCGAGCGCTGCGAGCGCGGCGGCGTCGGTATCGACCTCGTCACGACCGGTGAGGAACCGGAACAGCTGCGTCGTCGCGCACGCGGAGACACGCGGATCCTCGGAGATCAGCTGGCCGAGCTGCTCGGGCCCCGAGTACGGCTGACCCGCCCAGCTGCCTTTCGCCTCGATCGCGCATTGCGGCTTGTTCAGCTCGGTCGTGCGCCACTCGCCCGAGACGCCGTAGTTCTCGAGGCCGAAGCCGATGTTGTCCGTGATGCTGTGGCAGCCCTCGCAGCCCGGCGTCGACGCCATCATGTAGCGCTGCGGCTTGCAGTCACTCGGTGCGCCCGGCGGCTGGTCGGTGTCGACCGTCGTCGGGATCGTGCCGAGATGGCCACACGTCAGCCGCTTGAAGATCTCGTAGCCGCGAACGGTCGGGCTCGTGTCGCCGAACTTCGCACCGAGGCTGAGAAACGATCCGTGCGTCAGCACGCCGCCTGCGCGCCCGGCCGGGTATTGCACCCAGCCGGCCGAGCTCGCGGGAGAGAGCTTGTAGTGGCTCGCGAGCGCCGGCGTCACGAACGTCTCGTTCCAGCGAAACAGCGCGAGCCAGTCGGCGTCCTGATCGAACACGATGCGATCGACGAGCTGGTTCGTCTCCTGCGTCAGATCCGCGGCGAGTCCAGCGGGCAGCGGGGCGGCGCTGTAGCCGAGCCACTGTGCGTGGAACCGTTGCCAGTTGCGGCGGCTGCGCGGGTCCTCGAGCATGCGCTCGGCCTGGCGCTCGCGCGTGCCGTCGCTTCCGAGCTTGCCGTCCTCGGCCGCGTCGAGCAGCTCGTCGTCGGGACCGCTGCCCCAGATCAGGAACGCCATGCGTGTGGCGATCTCGTAGTCGTCGAGGGTCCCTTCGCTACGCTCGATCCGGTAGAGGAACGCGGGGTGCTGCACGAGCAACAGGCCGAGGAGCTCGACCGCTGTCGAGAACTGCCCCGACGTCGCCGCGAACGGCAGGATCGTCTCCGTGTAGCGCGTCAGCTCGTCGGTGGTCAGCGGTCGCCGGAACATCCGCCGGCCGGCCTGCGTCGCGATCGCAACGAAGCACGCCTCGTCGGACGCTCCGCTCGGCGTGCATCCGCCGAGGCGCTGCGCGAGATCGGGCGTCGTCGCGAGCCGGGTCGCATACGCCTGGGCGAACCCCGCGTACGCGCCGATCACGACCGGGGACACGGTCTGCGAGAGGTAGTTGTTGTCGAACGGGTTGGTCCCGACCATGTCCTCGGGTAGCAGCGACTCGAGGTCGGTCGTGCTGACGCCGAAGACATCGTCGAGCGTGCTGACGACCTCGAACCGCGTCAGGCGACGCAGGCCCGTGGCGCCGAATGCATCCTCGTTGCCGAGCTGCGTCGATGCGCGATCGTTGCCGCAGCTCGCGAGCGCGAGACCGAGCGCGACCGCGGCCAGTGATCGAGTGGTTCGAAAGGACATGCGATGGCTCCTTGGAGGCCCAGGTGCCCGCACGCCACGAAACCTTCACGACAATCCGACATTGGCGCCGCTGGCCCACGAATTGGCGGGTCTCCCCACAGAGTTAGGTGCCCTCCCGAAGTTTTTCGTGAAGGTTCGGAGGCGACCGGGCACCCTGACATTCAGCCCGTGGATTCCCCCTCCCAGATCGCCTGCTGGCTCGGTGCGCTGTGCGCTGTCCTGGCGCCGGCTGTCACCGCCGCGGAGCCGTGCCGCCCGACGGCCAGGGTCTCCGGAGATCCGGCGCTCGCGGACTCGCTGGGGGCGTCGCTCGCCGCGCGCGGGATCGAGACGGTCCCCGCGGCCGGCTGTCCGCACACCAAGGTCCAGATCGCGAAGGCGGGATCCACGATCGTCGTTGCGATCGAGGATCCGTATGGGCGCAAGAGCGAGCGCACGTTCGTCGATGCCGCCGCCGCGGTGCCGCTCGTCGAGTCGTGGGTGCGCCAGGACGTCAACGCGCAAAATCTGATGGGCTGGACGGTCGAGCCCAAGGAGTCGCCGGTGACGGCGCCGGCGACCGTTACCGCGCGCGCCGATGCAACTCCGCTCGCGCCGGGCCGGCATCGCGATGTCGCGACCCTCGTCGTCGCGGCAGACGCGTCGATCGGCTTCGATGGATCGACGTGGGTCGGTGCCCACGCGCTCGGCTGCGTGCGCCTCGGTGTCGCGTGCGTCGGTGCGCTCGGTCGAGTCTCGCGCGAGGACACGATCCGACAGGCGGCCGATGTGCTCGCGTCTCTCGAGGTCCCGTTCTCGGTAGGTCGGATGCAACTCGTTCCCGGCGTCGCGGTCGGCGGTGGCTGGATCGCGCTCGGCGAGACGACGGGGGAGGGCGCGCGATCGTTCGCGCACATCGGCGTTCGCTTCGACGCCCACCTCGCGCTCGCGTATCCGCTGTCGCGCTTGATCTCGCTGCACGCGGGCGTCTCGATCGATGCGTCGCTCACCGACGAGGTTCCGCGGCGCGATGACGGCACTTCGCTGGTGGGACCCGAGCCGCTGGGCTTTGTCCGCGCCAACCTCGGCCTGCGGATCGGTGTGCCATGACCGCCGGCAAGGTGATCCCGATCCGGCCCGAGCAAGCAGGCGAACCCGCCGTGGGCGAACAACTCTCCGATGACGCCGTCGTCGCAGCGTGCGCGGTCGGCGATACCGCGGCGCTCGGCATCCTGTTCGATCGCCATCACCGCGCGGTCTACGCGTTCTTGTCGCGGCTCGCCGGCACCGACCGCCGCGACCTCGACGACTTCGTGCAGACGACGTTCCTCGAGGCGATGCGCTCGGCGAAGCGATACCGCGGCGATGCGCCCGTGCGCCGCTGGCTGTTCGCGATCGCCGCGAACGTCGTGAGCCACCACGTGCGCGGCGAGATCCGTCGCAAGGCGTTCACCGTCAAGCTGACGACGCAGCCCGTGCGCCCGGCCACCGAGCCCGGAGCTCGCCTCGAGCGCGTCCGCAGCATGGAGGAGATCCGGCGCGCGATCGACGAGCTTCCCCACAAGATGAAGGTGGTGTTCGTGATGAGCGAGCTCGAAGAGATTCCGGGCGTCGAGATCGCGCGCCTCCTCGACATGCGCGAGGGCACCGTGTGGCGGCTGCTCCACCAGGCGCGCGCCGCGCTGCGCGAGTCGCTCGAGCGAGGTGACGCGTGAGCGCCATGACCTGTCCGCAGCCCGCGGATCTGTCGCGCGCGATCGCGTCGGGTATCGATCCCGAGCTGCGCGCGCATCTCCGCGAGTGCGATGCGTGCGCAGACGAGGTCGAGGCCCACGCGGCGATCGTAAATGCCGCGCGCGATCTGCCGATCGTCGAGCCGACCCGCGAGCAGGCCTACGAGCTGCGCAGCGCGCTGCAGGCGGCCGCGCAGGTCCGGCCGCCGATGGTCAGCTTCCGGGCAATGTGGGCGACGTCCGCGGCCGTGGTGCTGTGCGCCGCCGCGGTGCTCCTCGTGTTCGGGCTGCGCGGCACCAAGGGTCCGGACGCGGTCGCGATGCAGTACCGCGGCTCGGTCCACGCCCACGACGGCGCGCGCTACATCCGCGTCGGTGGTCCTCCCGACGAGATCGTGCGGCTGATGGACGGGACGCTGACCGTCGAGGTCGAGAAGCTGCTCCCCGGCGAGCGGTTCCGCGTGGTCACCGATGACGGCGAGGTCGAGGTTCGCGGCACGGCATTCGATGTCTCCGCGCGCGACGACAAGCTGCGCGCCGTGCGCGTGCTGCACGGCCGTGTCGAGGTGCGCTCCGACCACGCGAGTGCACCGGTGATGCTCGACGTCGATCAGCGCTGGGATGTCACGAAGCTCGCGAGCGTCGATCCGACGATCGCTGCGCCGCCCGGGCCCTCGGTCGAAGACTCGGGCCTCGAGATCGTGGCGACCCAGGCGACCGCCGCGACAGCGACGGCGCCGAGCGCGACGACGACAGTACCGGCGCCCGCGCGCCCCTCGATCACGACCGACGTCGCGAAGCCGACCGCGACGGCGCCGACCGCGACGACGGCACCGCCGCCCGCGAAGGCGACCGTGCCGACCACCTCGGCACCCGCGCGGTCCTCGATCACGACCGACGTCGCGAAGACCTCGACACCCGTGCGGCCCTCGATCACGACCGACGTCGCCAAGCCGACCACGCCCGCGAAGCCGACCACCACGAAGCTCGATCCGTTGTCCCCGCGCGCCCCGGGACCTCGCGCGCCGACGACGCCGAGCCTGACGACCGGCACGCCGCCGGCCAAGACCGTCAACAAGCGCCCGATCGAGCTGCTGTTCGACGAGGGTTGGTCCGCCCTCGCGTCCGGCGATCCGCGCCGCGCGGCGACCGCGTTCGAGAAGGCCGCACGCACCGCTCCCGACGATCCGCTCGCCGAGGATGCGTGGTTCTGGCGCGCGAGCGCGCTCTCGCAGGCACGCGCCTCCGGTGCGAGCGAGGCGCTCGCGACGTTCCTCAAGCAGTACACGCGCTCGCCGCGCGCCGGCGAGGCGAGCGCGATGCTCGGCTGGCTGCTCCTCGAGCGCGGCGATCTCGACGCCGCGGAGGCCCGGTTCCGCGCGGCCGCAAATGACCGCGTCGATCGCGTGCGTGGCAGCGCGGCGAAGGGCCTCGCTGCCGTCGAGCAGCGACGCGCGCCGTGAGCGCTTGAAAGCGCGCCGCCGATCGCGTCTGCTCGCGGCATGAAGCTCAGCGGATCTGTCATTCTGGTCACGGGTGGTGCGTCCGGTCTCGGTGCGGCGACGGTGCGTCGCCTCGTCGCCGGTGGCGCGAAGGCAGTGATCGTCGATCGCGACGAGGCGCGCGGGCAGGCGCTCGCGACCGAGCTCGGCCAGACGTTCGCCAAGGCCGACGTGACCGACGCCGGGCAGGTCGAAGCGGCAGTCGCCGCGGCGACGGCGATCGGTCCGCTCCGCGTCGCCGTGTCATGCGCCGGCGTCGGTTGGGCGTCGCGCACGCTCGACAAGACCGGCAAGCCGCACGACCTCGAGCTGTTCAAGACGGTCGTCGGTGTCAACCTCGTCGGCACGTTCAACGTGCTCCGCCTCGCCGCGGCGGCGATCGCGAAGTCGGAGCCGCTGGAGCACGGTGAGCGCGGCGTGATCGTGAACACCGCGTCGGTCGCCGCGTTCGACGGCCAGATCGGCCAGATCGCGTACGCCGCCTCCAAGGCCGGCGTCGTCGGCATGACGCTGCCCGCGGCTCGCGACCTCGCCCCCGCCGGCATTCGCGTCGTGACGCTCGCACCCGGCATCTTCGACACGCCGATGCTCGGCTCGCTCCCCGAGGAGAAGCGCGCCGCGCTCGCGACCGATGTCGTGTTCCCCAAGCGCCTCGGCGATCCCGCGGAGTACGGCGCGATGGTCGCCGCGATCATCGAGACTGGTTACCTCAACGGCGAGACGATCCGGCTCGACGGTGCGCTCCGCATGCCGCCGAAGTGATCGCTACGGCTTCGGGATCAGCTCGGTCGGGATCACGTTCGGCATCTCGGGCACCTTGTTCTCGTAGAGCCACGAGTACGTGAAGTAGCTGCCGAGGACGCGCTTGGAGTAGTTGCGCGCCTGATCGTCGATGATCGCCTCGATGAACTCGTCGGCGGCCATCGTGCCGCGCGCCTTGAGCATGCGGTTCACGGCACCGGGACCGGCGTTGTAGCTCGGCGGGACGAGCAGCATGAAGCCCTTGTTCCGTGCGTACAGGTTGCCGAGGAACCGGCCGCCGACGGTGACGTTCATCTCGGGATCGAACATGTTCTCGCGCGTCGGGGCGATCGTCGTGCCCTTGGCGAAGTCCTTCGCCGTCGGTGGAATCATCTGGGTCAGGCCCCATGCGTTCGCGTACGACTCGGTGCGCGGATCGAACCCGCTCTCTTCGCGTACGATGCCGATCTGGATCGCGAACGGGACCTTGTTCAGCGCCGCGTGCCTGCGGAGGATCTCCTCGTAACCGAGCGGGTACGCGATCAGCCAACGCGCGCGGTTCGCACCGACGGGCCACTGCTTGCGGTAGTCGAGGATGTGCCAGCGCGTCGGCCATAGCGACGTCGAGTGGCGACCGGCGCGATCGTAGAGATACGCCATCGCCCACAGCTTCTCGACCAGCTCGGGATCATCGACGCGCTTCTTGCCGGGTGGTGCGGTCAGGCCGAGCTTGCGCAGCTCCTCGGCGGCCGGGTCACCGAGGCCGAGCCGGAGCAGCTCCATCGCGCGCGCGAAGCCGGGCGAGCCCCACTCGATGCGCGGCTTGAACGTGAACGCCGGGGCCTTCGGATCGAAACCGGGCGGGTTCGCCGTCAGCTCGGCGATCAGCTTCTCGTAGCGCTTCGGCGATGCCTCGCGGATCCGATTGAGCCCCATCAGGGCGTAGTAGGCGACCGGATACTGGCGGATGCCGGCTTCCCACGAGTCGAGCGCGAGGTCCTTCTTGCCCGTCACGAGGTACGCGCGACCGAGCCAGTACTGCGCCTGGCCCTCGCCGAAGTAGTTGTCGTCGTGCGGGACGAGCTCGATCTGCTTCTTCCACCACTTGATCGCCTCCGCGTGCTTGCCGTCCTTCCACGCGCGCCAGCCAAGGCGCCACATCGCCTCGGCGACGTTATCGCCGGTCGGGAACTTCGTAGGCAGCGAGGCCAGCGTCGCCTCGATCTTCTTGCCGTCCTGCAGGCTCGTCCACTCCTCGCCCTCGCGCAGCAGCGCGTCGTCGGCGTAGCTGTGCTTCGGGTCGACCTTCTGTGCCTCCTGATACTTCGTCGCCGCGAGCTGGTGCTGGCCGATGAATGCGTAGCTGCGCCCGGCCTGGTAGATGCTCTTGATCTCGAGGTCGACGTTCGCGGCCGCCTTGCAGGCGATCGCACTGGCGTCGAACATCGGCGCTGCGCCCTTGCGATCGCGCGCCTTGAATCGGCTCTGGGCCTGGTGATACGCGGCGATGCACGTGTCGGTGACGCTGATCGCCGGATCCGCGAGTGCGGCGGTGAACGCGGCCTCGGACTCCGGGTTTCGCATGCCGTCGAACAGCTCCATGCCCTTCGCGATGTGCTCCGCGGCGGTGAGCGTCAGCGTCTGGCCGAGCGCGGTCAGGCGCTCGTTCGCCTTCTTCGCCCACGACGACAGCGGGTCCTCGACGGCGATCTTGCGATAGAGGGTGATGACCTCCGCGCTGAGCGTCTTCATCGTGACCTCGAGTGCCTCGGCGAGCCGGTACCGCGCCTCCGAGCGCCGCGGTCCGTTGGGCCGGCGCGTCAGGTAGTCGCGATAGTGCGCGGCGATCGTTTGTGGATCGGCCTCGCCACGGAGCACGTCGCCGACGAGGAGCTCTGCTTCGGGCCCGACGATCGAGTCCGCGGTGACGCTCTTCGCGACGGCGAGTGCCTCGGTGCTCTGCTTCGCGAAGTAGAGCGCACGTGCGGCGTGGTAGCCGAGGTAGTCGGCGAGCAGCGGTAGTCCCTTGCGCGCGGCAAGCAGCTGCTCGCCGGCGCGGGCCCAGTTCCCGATCTCGGAGTTGCAGAGACCGAGCATCAGATCGAGGCGCGCGGCGTCCTCGCCGGTCGCGGTCTTGCGCGCTATCTCGAACGCGGCGCGCGCGTCCTTCCACTTTTGTGCGGCGAACGCCTTTGCACCGACCTGCGCGTCGCCCGTCTGGAAGTACGGCGTTGCCATCGACTCGGACAGCGGTGCGACCACGGCGGTGGTCGGGGCAGGTGTCGCGGTGGGCGCGGGCACCGCGGCATCACCAGTCACGGCAGGCGTCGCCGGCGGGACCTTCGGGTGCAGAGTCGATTGGCGGTGTGCGTCGTCACCGGAGCAAGCCACGAGCACGAGGACGACCCAGAGCCTGTTCATGCCTGACCGTAGCAACGCCGATCACCGAGGACAAATTCCTCCCGGTGGGGGGCCGTGATCACTTCAGGGTGAGGCGGGACACGCGGTTGCGACCCGCGTCCTTGGCCCGATAGAGCGCCTTGTCGGCGCACTCGATCAGGGCCTCGACCGTCTCGACCTTCGACGACGGATACTCGGCAGCGCCGATCGAGGCCGTCGCCCGCAGCTCGAGACCCCCGTGCGCGGTCACGGTGGATTCGATCAACCGGCGCAGGCGATCGGCCAGCTGGATCGCCGGCTCGAGCGGGATCGCACGCAGGATGATCGCCATTTCCTCGCCGCCAAACCGCGCGACGACGTCCTCGTTGCGGACCGCCTTGACGAGCACGTTGGCAAGGTTGACCAGCACCGCGTCACCGGCGAGGTGACCGTGGGTGTCGTTGACCTTCTTGAAGTGATCGAGGTCGAGCATGAGGAGCGACAGCGACGCTGTGTGCCTCCGCGCGAACTTGAGCTCGGAGTCGAGCCGGTCGAGGAAGTAGCGCTTGTTGAACAGCCTGGTCAGCGGATCGCGCAGCGCCGACGTCATCAGGCTCTCGTGGAACGTCTCGTCGATCTCGTCGTGATACGCAAACCGCAGAACCGTGGTGCGGCCGACCTGGATCTTGTCGCCGTCGGCCAGCGCGGTTGGCTTGTCGATCTTGAGGCCGTTGACGAACGTGCCGTTGCGGCTCTCGAGATCGTCGACCCACAGAGCGTCCGCTTCGAGGCGGAGCCGCGCGTGGTGCCGCGACACGCCGTCGTCGACGAGGCGGATCTCGGCGTTCGGCGCGCGCCCGAGGACGGTGTTGCCGCGCGGCAGCTTGAACATCTGCCCGCTCGCCACGCCGGTCAGGACGGTCACGCACGGCCGCTTCTTGCGGCTCGCGCTGCCGACGAGCTCTTCGACCTCGACCCCGGCCGACGTCGTCTCTTCCTCCCAGTCGGAGTCGTCCGGCACGCCAACATCGTACCGGAAATGCCGGCCCGCGGCCTCAGGCTTGCGAGGCGAACCAGGCCGCGATCGCGTCGAGGCGGGCCCCGCGCGCACCGAGGCTCGAGGCGATGGTCCGAGCCTCCTGACCGAGAACTCGCATACGCTCGGTCGCCGCCGCGGCGTGTTCCTCGAACTCGTGATCGTCGCGATCGTCGGCGTGCTGGAACGCGATCCCGATCGAGAGGCCGTAGCGACCGAGGGCCGCGCACGTCGCCGCGGGAGCTCCGGCTGCGATCGCGCCGAGCTCCGCAGCCGCGGCGAACAGCGCGCCGGTCTTCGCCGCGTGGAGGCGCTCGACGGCGACCAGCGACGACATCTCCTTCGGCGTCGCGGTGAGATCGATCGCCTGTCCGCCGAGCAGCTCGGAGGCACCCGCGCGTCGGGCGAGCACGGACACCGCCGCACCCGCGTTCGGGCCGAGCTCCGCGAGCGCTGCGAACGCTGCGGTGAGCAGGCCGTCACCGGCGAGGATCGCGATCGCCTCACCGAAAGCGATGTGCACGGTCGGGCGACCGCGGCGCTCGTCGTCGTCGTCCATCGCGGGCAGATCGTCGTGAACCAGCGTGTACGCGTGGAGCATCTCGATCGCCGCCGCCGCGGGCAACGCATCGGCGTGCGAGCCGCCACAGGCCTCGGCTGCGGCGAGCAGGACCGCGGGGCGCAAGCGCTTGCCGGGTCCCGTCGCGGCATAGTGCATCGCCTCGATCAACCGGCCAGGATCCTCCGCGGGCGGCGCGAGCCTGCGGCCGAGCTCGCCGTCGACGAGGCGGCGCACGTCGTCGAAGAACGCGACGAGATCGGGCGGCGCCTTCGAGGGCGCGAGGGTCGACATCTCAGCCTGCCGCGTCGCGCTCGCCAAGCTCGAACGGAACGATCTCGGGTTGCCCCGAGGTGCTGACGAGGATCTCGACGCGCTTCTCCGCGGTCACCAGGAGCTGCTGCCCCTTGCGCGCGAGCGCGACGCCCTCCTCGTAGACCGCGAGCGATTGCTCGAGCGACAACTCTCCGGACTCCAGGCGGGACACCACGTCGCGCAACCGCACGAGGATCTGGTCGAAGCCGAGCTCGGGAGCGTCCGCCATCGCGGCCCTGACGATAGCCGAACACGAACTGAAAAGTCACGTCCTCGAGATCGCTTGACGCCTCGGCCACTTGCAGGGAAGCTGAAAGCGCGATGACCGAACGCGCGGACTTCCGGCCGGACGATACGGGCGAGCTCAAGGAGCGGTGGCGGGCGTATGTCCAGGATCGGCGTCTCAACGTCACCGCACAGCGCGAGGCGATCGTGGAGATGTTCCTGCGGACCCGCGACCACGTCTCGATCGACGAGCTACTGACCAAGGTGCGCAAGCGGCAGCCGCGCGTCGGCTACGCCACCGTGTACCGGACGCTCAAGCTCCTGGTCGACTCGGGCCTCGCGGTCGAGCGCCAGTTCGGCGATGGCCAGGCGCGCTACGAGGTCGTCGGCGACCACCACGATCACCTGATCTGCGTGAAGTGCGGCCTGATCCTCGAGTTCGAGGACGACGAGATCGAGCGGCTCCAGGAGCGGATCGCCGTCAAGCTCGGCGGCTTCACGGTGCTGCGCCACCGTCACGAGCTCTACGGTCTGTGCCCGAAGGCTGCCGGCGAGGCGGGCGGCTCGTGCCCGCGCGAGCAGAGCAAGAAGCCCGCGTAACGTTTTTCCTTGGGGGTCTTCTCCCCCGCGGGCATAGTGCCCGCCGCCATGAGCAAGTCGTACCGCCTTGTGGCGATCCTCACATCCGTCTCGCTGCTGCTCGCGCTCGTCGCATGCAACGGAGGCGAGGGCATGGGGGACGACGGGCCGCCGGTCGATGCCCGGCCCGATGCGGACACGATGGGCTGCTCGCCGATGTCGCCGCGCTCCGTCGCGCCCGAGACATTCGTTGGACCCACCGGACTCCAGCCCCGGCTCGTCGCACTGATCGACGGCGCGACCACGACGCTCGATATCCACATGTACCTGTGGACCGTACGTGCGCTCGCCGACCGCGTCGTCGCCGCGAAGCGGCGCGGGGTCGCGGTTCGCGTGATCCTCGATCCGGACTCGCCCGGTAACGACGCCGTGCGCCCGACGCTGATGAACGGCAACGTGCCGACGCGCAACGCGACGCCGCTCTATTCGTTCTCGCACGCCAAGTACATGGTGATCGACGGCAACCGCGTCGTGATCATGTCGATGAACTTCAACGTCGATGCCATGAACAACGAGCGCAACTACGGAATGGTCGATCGCGATCCGAAGGACGTTGCTGACGTCCAGAAGCTGTTCACGATGGACTGGGCCGCCGCCGGTGGCGAGCCCGCGCAGCCCGCAGACATCGCGTGCACGCGCCTGATCGTCTCGCCGAACAACGCGAAGGCGCGGCTCGTCGAGTTCATCGAGAGTGCGACGTCGACGCTCGAGATCGCGGTCATGTACCTGTCCGAGGACTCCGTGCGGATGGCGATCGGTGCGGCGAAGATGCGCGGCGTCAACGTCCGCGTGCTCCTCAGCGAAGCTAACGACGTGTCGATCCCCTACCTGCGCGGCCTGCAGATTCCGGTCAAGATCGCGAACGGTTACTACCTCCACGCCAAGCTGATCGTCGCGGACGGTGTCGTGTTCGTCGGCTCCGAGAACATGTCGCTCACGTCGCTGACGAAGAATCGCGAGGTCGGCGCGCTGGTGTTCGAGCCCGCAGCAGCCGCGGTGATCAACACCCAGTTCGAGTCCGACTGGTCGACCGCGACGAACTGACCCGTGCGACGATAGTCCTCCGGTAGACGGAATGTCGGGAGTCAAGATGGTCGTGTCGGCGATGACCGACGTCGGTCGTTCGAGGACGACCAACGAGGACGCGTTCTCGATCACCGATCTCGCGAGCGGCAAGACGCTCGAGACCACCGACACCGACACCGCGATCGACATCCAGGAGCGCGGCGTACTCCTCGCGCTCTCCGACGGCATGGGCGGCGCGCAGGCCGGCGAGGTCGCGAGCGCACTCGTCCTCGACTCCCTCCAGCGCGCGATGGCTCGCGATGCGCGCGGCGCGATTCACGAGCAGCTCGAGTCCGCAGTACAGCGCGCGAATCGCAACGTGTTCGAGGAGGCGAAGTCCGAGAACAAGCACGGCATGGGCGCGACGCTCACCGCGCTGTTCGTGCGCGGCGACGAGGCCTACATCGCCGAGGTCGGCGATTCGCGCGGCTACCTGCTGCGCAAGGGTCGGCTCCGTCAGATCACGCGCGACCAGAGCCTCGTGCAGATGCTCGTCGATCAGGGCGTGATGTCGCCCGAGGAGGCGCGCAGCTCGCCGAGCAAGAACGTGATCCTCCAGGCGATGGGACTTCGCCGCGACATCCGCGTGGCGATCGCGCGGCTTCGCCTGCGGCGCGGTGATCGGTTCGTGCTGTGCTCGGACGGCGTCTCGAATCCGGTGTCGGATGCCGAGCTCCAGCAGATCGTGACGCAGAGCGATCCGCGGGCGGCGTGCCAGACGATGATCGCACTCGCGAACGAGCGCGGTGGCGAGGACAATCAGACCGCGATCGTCGCCGACCTCACCGGCGACGGCCTGCCGCTGCCCGACGAGTTCGAGACGGTGACCGAGACCTACGAGGTGCTGAAGACGTTCGAGCCGATGCATCGCGGCAAGCCGGTGACGGCCGATGTCGCCGAGGCCGCGGCGAAGGCCGTGCGGTCGCGAAACACCGGCAAGACGCCCGTGATCGCGGAGGCGAAGCTCACCGAGGCCACAGTCCAACCCGCCGACGGGGCGAAGCTGGCCGAGAAGGCGAAGCCCGTCGAGAAGGCGACGACCGTCGAGGAAGCGGCGCCCGTCGCGCAGTCGACGTCGATCGCGCAGGCGAAGTACGTCGAGGACGCGACGCCCGTCGACGAGGCCGCGCCCGTCATCGAGCTCGTGACGCCGAAGGCCGCGCGTCTCGTCGCCGCGCCGGTCCGTGGCGACGCTCCGACCGCGGAGCCCGCGCGTCCGCGCGCCCGCACGTCGACGCACCCGCCGGCGCCGAGCTCCTCGGGACGCACGCTGCTGATCGCGGTCGCGATCGCTGCGGTGCTCGTGGCGCTCGTGATGATCGCGCTCATGCGCTGATGCATACTCGGAGGATGACGCGAACCTCGCTGGCGTTCCTGCTGACGGCTCTCCTCGCTCCGACTGCTGCACTCGCGGACGAGCCGACCGCAAAGGAGCTCGCCGCGTGCACCAAGAAGAAGCAGGCCAAGGCCTGCCTCGAGCTCGGCAAGCGCTACGTCAATGGTACGGGCGTCACGGCCGACCCAGCCAAGGCCGTCGAGTTCTACAAGAAGGCGTGCGACGCGAAGTCGCCGCTCGGCTGCGGCTTCGCCGGCACGATGGTGATGAACGGCGAGGGTATCGCCAAGGACGAGCCAGCGGCCTACGCGCTGCGCGAGAAGGCGTGCAAGCTCGGTGAGGGCATGTCGTGCAACGACCTCGGCACCGCGTGGTCGGAGAACAAGCACGGCGCCACCGATGTCGATCACGCGAAGGCGAAGACGTTCTACGAGCGGGCGTGCAAGCTCAAGGACGGCCTCGGCTGCTTCAACCTCGGCAACGTCTACCGCGTGGGTGAGGGCATCGCGCCGGATCCCAAGCAGGCCGTGCTGTTCTTCCAGAAGTCGTGCGACGTCGGCGCCGCGAAGGGCTGCACCGAGCTCGGCATCATGTACTACGAAGGCAAGGCGGTGCCGAAGGACGTGGCCAAGGCGATCGCGCTGCTCGAGCGCTCGTGCAAGCTCGGCAGCGAGGTCGGCTGCAAGAACGTCGAGATCCTCAAGAAGGCGGCGGCGAAGCAGCCGTGACTACTTCAGCTTGATGCGCTCGATCTCGCCGTTCTCGGTGAGCGGCAAGAAGTGCATCAAGCAGCGGCCTGGCTCGCTCGGCATCAGCGCCGCGGCCCACAGGAACGAGTTCTTCCAGTAGGAGCGCGTCGATTTGGTCTCGATCGGCGGGCCGAACGCGGTGCGCATCCAGCGATCGACCTCGTCCTCGACGCACCCGCGGACCTTGAGCTGGATCTCGATCAGCTTGGCCTCGGGATCGGTACCGAGAAAGTACAGGTCGACCTCGGCGACGCGCTTGCCGACCTTGTAGGGCGGCAGCGAGAAGCACCACGTCGCCTTGCGGCCGTCGTTGAGCTCGGTCGGCTGGCAGACGCCGTCGCGGGTCGCGTCCTTGAGCGTCGTCTTGGTGAACCGCCACTTGCCGACGCCGGCGACCTCGCCCTTCTTGGACTCGCACGCGCTGGTCGCGAGCACGAGCGCGGCGATCACGAGGAGCGATCTCACGCGAGCATCGCTCCGGTGATCGTCACGTCGACCGTGACCTCGTCCTCCATCTTGATCATCAGGAACCGCGGGGCCGCGAGGCCGAGCTTCTTGATGTCGAGCTCGAACGTGGCAGACGCTTGCACGCTCACACCGTCCAGGGTGCCACGCCCGGCCAGGGTCAGCACGACCTCCTTGCCGCGCCAGCGCAGGACACCCTCGGCGTTCGCGGTGAACTTCGCACCGTCGCGGACGACGTCCTTGACGCCGCGCAGCTCGAACGTCGCCTTGGGGTGAGCGCCCATGTCGAAGTCCTTCTTCAGCTTCCGGTTCTTGAGCCAGTCGCCTGCATCGAAGGACGTCATGTCGACCGTAAAGGTTGCATGCGCCCCTTCGATGGCGCTGGCATCGGCGTCGACGTCGCCGGTGACCTTGGACCACACGGTGGTCGTGTCATGGAGGCGCGAGCGCGCCTGAACGGTGAGCTTCCCCGAGGAAACTCGGTACTTCACAGATCACGCCGCGAGACACTGCAACAGCAGCGTCGTGACGTTGTCGGTGCCACCGTTGCGGTTCGCCGCATCGACGAGCTCGGCGACCGCGCGCTCGAGGCTCTTGGCGTTCGCGGCGATCTGACCGATCTGATCGTCGACGACCATGCCCGACAGGCCGTCGGAGCACAGGATGTAGACGTCGCCGCTCTTAATCTGGTGACTGCGGATGTCGACCTGGACGGTCTCGCGCATACCGAGGGCGCGCGTGATGACGTTCTTGTGGGGGAAGTTCCGCTCTTCCTCCTCGGTCATGTCGGGCTTCGCTTCCTTGTAGTCCTCGAGAAGCGAGTGGTCGCGCGTCAGCTGCGAGATACCGCCCTCGCGGACGCGGTAGACACGGCTGTCGCCGACATGGCCGACGTAGATCTTGTCGCCCGAGACCAGCGTCGACACGAGCGTGGTGCCCATGCCCTTGTAGCGAAGGTCGCGGTTCGAGGTCTCGAAGATGCGGAGGTTCGCGAGCTTGATGGCGCAGACCAGCCGGTTCTCGATGTAGGACAGCGAGCGGTCCATCTTGTAGGGCCAGGTCGCGTCCTCGTCCTCGCGCGTGCGCTGATAGAACTCGCCGATCGTCTCGGCAGCCATCTTCGAGGCGACCTCGCCCGAGGCGTGACCACCCATCCCATCGGCGACGAGGAACAGCTGCTCGTCCTCGATCAACGAGAAGTAATCCTCGTTGTGGGTCCGCTTCATGCCCACGTCTGTTTTGGCGGCGTAGCGGATCTTCATATACCCAGGGATGACCGGAGCCCACGCCTCCGAGTCATTGCGAAATCATAGGCAGTGCATCGCTGGCGCGTCAACCGCGCGGCCATCTGTTTGAGCTATGTTGTCACGCGGATGCGCGCCGAGATCTTGACGATCGGGGACGAGCTGTGCCGCGGCGAGATCGTGGACACCAACTCCTCGTACCTGGCAGCTCGCCTGTGGGACCTCGATATCACCACGCGGTGGATGACTTCCTGCACCGACGATCCGGCAGATATCGCCGCTGCGGTCACTCAGGCAGCCTCACGAGCCGATCTGGTGGTGTGCTCGGGCGGCCTCGGGCCGACCGAGGATGACCTGACCGTCGACGTCGTGGCGAACCTGGTCGGCGCCACGCCCGTGGTCGACGAGCCCGCCAAGGCCCGGATGCTGGAGAAGTTCGGGCGCCTGCTGTCCTCGCAGGCCCCCATGCCAGGAATGGAGCGAGCGAGCGGAGGCTCGCGAGCGGGAACCGACGTCGAGGAGCTGACCCGGATCCAGCTCCGGCAGGTCCGGGTCCCCGCCGGATCGCGGGTCCACGGCAACCCGGTGGGCCTGGCGCCGTGCTTCGAGGTCGCGCTCCACGGCGTCCCGGTGATCTGCCTGCCGGGCGTCCCGCGGGAGCTTCACGGCATCTGGGACGGAGCGCTCGCAGCGCGGCTCGCCGAGCTGCGCGAGGCGCGGGGCACGGTCGAGCGGATCGCGCGGCGGATCTATCGCGCGTTCGGCCGCGGCGAGTCCCAGATCTCGCAGGCGTGCCGCGGCCTCGTCGACGGCGTGCCGGGCGCGTCGATCCACTACCAGGTGAAGTTTCCCGAGACCCTGGTCAAGCTGGTCGTCCGCGATCGCGATCAGGCCGCCGCCGATGCGCGGCTCGAGGCGCTCGATGCCGCCGTCCGCGAGCGACTCGTGGGGGTGATCTACGGAACGGGCGAGGCCGAGACGCTCGTCGAGCGCGTCACGCGCCGGCTGATCGAGAGTGGCTCGAGGATCGCGACCGCGGAGTCGTGCACGGGCGGCCTGCTCGGCGAGCTGCTCACCCGGATGCCCGGTAGCTCGAAGGTCTTCGTCGGCGGCGCGATCACGTACTCGAACGCGGAGAAGGTCCGACAGCTCGGCGTCGCGCAGCCGACGCTCGACGAGCATGGCGCGGTCAGCGAGCAGGTCGTGCTCGAGATGGCGCGCGGTGCGTACGAGCGGTTCGGCGTCGACATCGCGGTCGCGATCAGCGGGATCGCGGGCCCCGACGGCGGCACGGCCGACAAGCCCGTAGGTACGGTGTGGATCGCCGCGTGGGGGGTGTCGAAGGACACGGTGCACCCGGACAACCCGGGTCAGACGCGCGTGTTCATCCGCCGGACCAAGAAGCTGTCGTGGCCGGGCGCGCGCGACCAGATCCGGCTCCTGTCCGCGTGGTGGGCCCTCAAGCTCGTCGACGACGTCGTCGATGATCTGCTGACGAAGGACGATCGATGACCGACGAGATCAAGCCGACCGAGCCGGCGACGCCGGGGACACCTGTGATCTCTCTTCCGGTCGCCGTGGAGAAGCCGCCAGAGCCTGCCCCGGAGCCGAGCCGGCCTCCGTCGGCGGAGCGGCTCGCGCTCACGCCCGAGAGCAAGCGGTTGTTCGTCGGCGTGCGGGTGTCGCTCGCGACGGCGAACTCGCTCGCGAAGGCGGCCGAGACGCTTTCGCGCCGCGCGCGCGACGGTGGGCTCGACATCCGCTGGGCGCCACCGGCGAACTATCACCTGACCTTCAAGTTCCTCGGCTGGACGCGGATCGAGACGATCCGCGCGCTGACCGATGCGCTCGAGGGCGCGGTGCGCGGGACGTCGCGGATCACGTTCCGCACGGCGCGGATCGGCGGGTTTCCATCGATCGACAAGGCGAGCGTCGTGTGGGCAGGCGTCGAGGACGCAGGCGGCGCGATCGGCCAGCTCGCGACGCGGATCGATACAGCGATGACGGGGGTCGGCTACGCGGCCGAGACCCGGCCGTTCCACCCCCACGTGACCCTCGGGAGGATGAAGGAAACTAGACTGCTAAAAGACGTCGTGATACCCATAGCTGAACAGATGTTCGGTGATACCCGGATCGATGCGGTCACCTTGTTCGAAAGCGAAACGAAATCATCGGGTTCTGTCTACCGAGAAATTTCGCGAATCGAGTTCAAACAGGCGTCAATTCCCCCTTTGGGGACCGCTGAACGTCAGACCAGGACGGTAGATCTGGGCGCATCAAATCAGACCGCAGAGTCCGAGGACACCGATGACGGGTGGCCGCGAGGACAGGGTCCGAACCACTAGCGCTACAGGGAGCACAGCGATGTCCGACAAGGTCTCGAATACCAATCCATCATTGATCCAGACCGCCGGGACCACGACTGCGGGCAACGCCGCTCGTGACAAGGCGATCGACCTCGCGCTCAGCGCGATCGACAAGCAGTTCGGCAAGGGCGCGATCATGCGCCTCGGCAAGGACCCGATCGACCGCGAGGTCCACGTCGTGCCGACCGGCTCGCTCGGCCTCGACATCGCGCTCGGCATCGGCGGCCTCCCGCGCGGCCGCATCGTCGAGATCTACGGACCGGAGTCGAGCGGCAAGACGACGCTGACGCTGCACGTGGTCGCCGAGGCGCAGAAGCGCGGCGGCGTGTGCGCGTTCATCGACGCCGAGCACGCGCTCGACGTCAGCTACGCCAAGAAGCTCGGCGTCAAGACCGAGGAGCTGCTCGTCAGCCAGCCGGACTGTGGCGAGCAGGCGCTCGAGATCGCCGACATGCTCGTGCGGTCCAACGCCGTCGACGTGATCATCATCGACTCCGTCGCAGCGCTGACACCGAAGGCCGAGCTCGAGGGCGAGATGGGCGACACCCACGTCGGCCTGCAGGCCCGCTTGATGAGCCAGGCGCTCCGCAAGCTGACCGCCGCGATCTCGAAGTCGCGCACGATGGTCGTGTTCATCAACCAGATCCGCATGAAGATCGGCGTGATGTTCGGCTCGCCCGAGACCACGACCGGTGGCAACGCGCTCAAGTTCTACTCGTCGGTCCGCCTCGACATCCGCCGCATCGGCGCGATCAAGAAGGAGGAGGACGTCATCGGTAACCGCACGCGCGTGAAGGTCGTGAAGAACAAGATGGCGCCGCCGTTCAAGGAGGTCGAGTTCGACATCCTGTACGGGCAGGGGATCTCGCGCGAAGGCGACCTCGTCGACCTCGCCTCCGAGGCGAACATCATCGACAAGAGCGGCGCGTGGTTCTCGTACGGTGGCGAGCGGATCGGGCAGGGTCGCGAGAACGCCAAGGTGTTCCTCGCCGAGCACCCCGAGACGTACAACTCGATCGAGGCCAAGGTCCTCGCGCACTTCAACGTGCGCCGCATCGGCATCGATGTCGTCGAGCCCGCGGGCGAGCCGGTCGCCGCATCGATCACCGCCTCGGTGACGGACGACAAGAAGGCGCACCGTGCTCCGGTCGGTCCGTCGGCCCAGGGCTCTGGCCCGACCATTGCTGCCGGCAACGCCGCTGGTGGCAAGCGTCCCAGCGCCTCGTAGCCCGCGATCTCACGCACTCCTCCCTGAGTGAAAGGCCCGTCGCACCTCGTGAGGTCGACGGGCCTTCGTCGTTTGGGACGGTGATCACGCCTCTGCGTGATCTCACGTACGAGCAACCCCCTACTATAGGCCGTTGACTTGCGTTTGTCGCAGGGATGGGCGATTACTTTTGCGTCGTTGGAGGGCGTGCGACCCCTGCTGCGACATCCAGATTGTCCTACTCAGGGAGGCTCTAAATTATGTTCGTCGATCCCACGCATGGGCGACTGAAGGGCTACGCGAAGTACGCCCTCGGCGCTGCGGCCGGTGTGTTTGTCTTGGGTGCATGTGGTGACCCCGAGCAGAACACCAACCTTCGTCCCGAGGGTCCGCCCGATGTCCTCGCGGTGCTCGTTGCGACCGACCCTGCAGCACAGCTGTACGAGTCGGCCACATACTGCAAGGTAGACGACGAGAAGCGGCCGACGCAGGTCGGCCTCCCAGACTTCACGCTGAGCCAGATCTGCGATGCGGATCTTACCGCCCCGGCGCCTATGGTCACCAGCGCGTACCCCGATGGCTGGTACGTCCGGATCATGTTCGACGAGCTGCTCGACCCCGAGGTCGAGGAGCTGATCGAGATCCTCGATCCCGACACGGGCGAGGGCACCGACACGTTCACGGGAACGATCGCGAACACCCAGCCGGTGGTTCTCGAGTGCGAGAGCGTGGCGGGCGGCTTCGTCGAGGTTCCGTACGACGGGTACTATTCGCCCGCCGGCAACGCGGTGACCTGGCCCCTCGGTCCGTCCCTCGTCATCAAGCCGGACGAGCCGCGCGCCATCGCGACCAACAAGATGTGCCGCATCACGCTGCGCGACACGATCACGGACAAGTCCGGGAACCCGGTGCCCGCGGATCAGCGCGGTCCCTTCCCGTTCAAGATCGCGCCGATCACGCCGATCGCGATCTCGCCCGCCGATGGCGACGAGGTCGATGCGTTCGCGCTGTACGACAATGGCGACAACATCGCCATCACGTTCAACACCGCGATCGACGAGTCGTCGCTCTGCGACGAGCCGGGCCCCAACCCCTGCGAGGTCACGATCACGCCGCCGGACACCGGTCTGTGCGACATCGCGGCGGCTCCGGGTACGGGTAGCGGGCTGTCGTGCGTCATCGGTGGTGCCGCGTGCGCGGGCGCAGGCGAGACCT
This sequence comes from Myxococcales bacterium, assembly GCA_031421915.1. GTDB lineage: Bacteria > Myxococcota_A > Polyangia > Haliangiales > Haliangiaceae > JABFXX01. The sequence continues at coordinate 87,668 of JANOPP010000198.1, forward strand.
GCATCTACCAGGGCGTCGGTGCCTATGGCGCGTCGGTGACGGGCTCCGAGACCGACGTCTGGTTCTACTCGGTCGCTCCGGTCCAGACGGAGAAGGACTACACGTTCGCGTTCATCGCGGGCACGAAGATCAAGGATCGCTGTGGCGTCGAGACGACGTTTGGCACGCCCTCGGTCGAGGACCTGACGGAAGCCACCTACTCGACGCTGCCGTTCGACTTCAACTCGCTCGTCCCGGGCAACGGCGACACCGTGTCGAACCTCCGCAAGCCGACCCTGTCGTTCAACAACGTGATCGACGATGCCTCGCTCACGACCACCGAGTACACGCTCAACCCGGCACCGGGCTCGGCCGGCCTCGTCTCCACCACCGGTGCCAACCTCGTGTGGTCGGGTCATTACGCACCGGCGACGGCGTACACCCTCACGGTCACCGGCACCGCGGACGTCAAGGACGTCTTCGGCAAGACGTGGACAAACGACGCCGAGAAGAAGATCACCTTCACGACGCAGCCGATCGCGGTGACGTCGATCTCTCCGGCGAACAACAGCGTCTCCGTCAAGGCGACGCCCGCGTCGAACACGACCATCTCGATCAGCTTCAACCAGAGCATGAACCCGGCGACGCTCGATCCGACCGAGTGGACATTCACCAGCCCGACGGCGGTGGTGTTCGGCCCCCCGACGATCTCCGGCTGCGCCGCCACCTCGACGACCTGCTCGATCCGGCTGACCACCACGACACCGATCGCGCCGGGCGCGTACAAGTTCACCCTGAAGCAGGGTGCGACGATCAGCGACGTACTCGGCAACGTGTACACGCAGGCCGCCGATCGCACGGTGTCGTTTACCGTCGAGAACGCCGAACCCGACGTTGTTATCTGCCTCTAGAGGAGCAAATCCATGAACAACAAGATCATCAAGTCATTCATGGCCGCCGCACTCCTCGCAGGAGGCGGTTCGCTGATCGAGCTCCCGGTTGCCCAGGCACAGGGCAGCGCCACCGTCGGTAGGCTTCGCGGTCAGATCCGCGACAAGGCGACCGGCGAGGCCGCGGTCGGTGCCACGGTCGTCGCGACCTCGCCATCCCTCCAGGGCGAGCAGGTCGTGATCACCGAAGAAGGTGGCCAGTACTTCATCACGTCGCTGCCGCCTGGCAGCTACGTGTTGACCGTCTACTACAACGACGCGACGTTCTCGCGCGCCAACGTGGTCATCCAGATCGGCAAGGAAGCCGTCGTCAACGTGACGGTCGACTCCGGTGCCACGGCCGGCAAGCCCAAGGGCGAGGTCATCGAGATCAAGGGCTCGGCCCCGATCGTCGATCAGGGCTCGACCAAGACGGGTCTGACGCTGACGGACGACTACACCCGCAACATCCCGACGGCGCGTACGTTCGGTGGTGTCGTTGGCCAGGCGGCCGGCGCGCAGGTCGACAACTTCGGGATCTCGTTCGCGGGCGCGACGTCGGCCGAGAACACGTACATCGTCGAAGGTATCAACACCACGGACACCGCCTTTGGTGGCATCTCGTCGAACCTCCCGAACGAGTTCATTCAAGAGACCGAGGTCATCACGGGCGGTTACAATGCCGAGTTCGGCCGCGCGACGGGTGGCATCGTCAACGTCGTCACCAAGCAGGGCTCGAACGAGTTCCATGGCTCGGTGTTCGGTTACTTCCAGCCCGGAGCGCTGATCTCCGCCGCCAAGGGGATCGAGCGCGAGGGCAACTCGATCGCGGTCCAGACCGATCTCGACTATCGCCACGATGTCGGCGCCGAGCTCGGCGGTCCGATCATCAAGGACAAGCTGTGGTTCCACGTCGGGTTCAACCCGTCGTTCTCGCACTCGACCACGCAGCGCATCGTCAACTCGCAGATCGACATGAACCAGGACGGCATCCCGGATCCCGATCCTGACACCGGGTTCACGGCCAACGAGGAGGTGTCGCGCTCGGAGCTTCCTCGCGACTTCAAGACGTACTTCTTCACGGCGAAGATCAACGGCGCGGTCAACCCGAACAACCAGTTCCAGATCTCGGCATTCGGTAACCCGCGCAACGCGCAGGACGTCTACAGCGTCACGCGCAACCCGGCGCAGTCGCTCTACAAGTACAACGATGGCGCGTACGACGTGTCGGCGAAGTGGACGAGCAAGCTCAACCAGGGCAAGACCCAGCTCGACGCCGTCGTCGGTTATCACCGCGGCTTCAACAACGAAGCGGTGAACAATACCGACCAGAACGTTCCGACGATCTTCTACAACTACGATCGCTCGCTCTACGACTTCGCCGAGCTCGAGGGCACCCAGATCGATCGCTGCGACGACAACGCGACGGACGATCCGTACCCGGAGATCCAGAACTGCCCGGTGTTCGGCTACACGACGCAAGGGATCCCGTTCCTCGAGAACCGGACCAACGCTCGGACGTCGGTCGCACTGTCCGCCACGCAGCGCGTGAAGGCCGCCGGCTACCACGTGTTCAAGATCGGCGTCGATGCCGAGTTTGCGGGCTACGACTCGGTCAATAGCTACACCGGGGGTGCTCGCTACCGTCGCGCCGCCGATGTCGGCGCAGCCCCGGGCCGCTGGCAGTTGCGGGAGACCTTCCGCCGCATCCGCAACCTGACACCGGCCGAGCAGATGGATCCTGCCGGCGTGACGCTCGCCATGGGACAGGCGCTGTGCGCGAACGATCTCGCGATCTGCGAGCGAGATGTCGACGGTCCGCAGGCCGATACCAAGAATCGCAACCTCGCCGCGTTCGTCCAGGACAGCTGGCAGATCCAGCCGAACCTGACGATCAACCTCGGTCTTCGCTGGGAGCAGCAGGTCGCGTACGCCGCGGAAGCTCTCCAAGGTCAGATCTCGCCCGAGGGCGAGGTTGTTCCCGACGAGGCATTTCGGCTCGACAACATGATCGCGCCGCGCCTCGGCTTCATCTACGACCCGACCAAGGAAGGTAAGTCGAAGATCTTCGGCCACTACGGCCGGTTCTACGAGAACGTCCCGATGGACATCAACGTCCGCGCGTTCGGCGGCGAGATCACGAGCTTCAGAAACCTCAACCAGAACCGGTTCGTCTCGACCCAGGGTGCGTATGACCCGAACTGCGACGTCGACCACGGCTCGGGAACCGGCGCCGAAATCATCCGCACCCTCGACATGTGCAGCGACGTCGGCACGGCGTCGCTGCTTGGCGGTGGCTTCGAGTATGTGTCGCCGAACCTCCAGGGCCAGCGTACGGACGAGATCATCCTCGGTGTCGAGTACGAGCTCGTCGCGGACTTCAAGGTCGGCGCGACCTACCAGCGCCGGTCGGTTCCGGTCGTGATCGAGGACATCTCGGTCGACGGTCAACACGTATCTGATCACGAACCCGGGCGTCGACTTCAGCAAGGAGGCCGACAAGCTCGACCTCCAGGCGATGGAGCTCGCGATGTCGAGCGATCCGGTGGAGCAGGGCCTCGCGGCGGTCGTTCAGGGCCGCGCGGACAGCCTGCGCGGCGTCGGTAAGCTCGAGAAGCCGGTCCGCAGCTATGACGCTCTCCAGCTCACGGCGACACAGCGCCCGACCAAGGCGTCGCTCCTGATCGCGTCGTACACGTACTCGGTGAGCAAGGGGAATTACCCCGGCCTGTTCTCGACCGAGACGGGTCAGCTCGATCCGAACTTGACCTCGCTCTACGATCTGCCGGACCTGATGGCGAACCGCTACGGCGCGCTCGGCCTCGATCGGCCGCACAACCTCAAGGTGGACGGCTTCTACGCGTTTGATCTCAAGAAGGCCGGTCAGCTGGTCGTTGGTGGAAGCTTGCGGGCGCAGTCCGGCATCGCGCACAACGTGCTCGGGGCGCACCCCATCTACGGCCAGGGTGAGACCTACATCCTCGCGCGCGGCGCGGCGGCGCGGTCGCCTGTGACCTCGCAGGCGGATGTTCGCTTGGCCTACGGGTATCGAATCAGCAAGACGACGATGGTCGAGGCGTTCGTCAACGTGTTCAACCTCTTCAATAGCCAGGAAGAGATCAATCAGGACGAGAACTACACGTTTGGCTTCGTCAACCCGATCGTCGGCGGCGACGCGAACGACCTCGCCCACCTCAAGACGAATGACGAGGTGTCGGGTCAGGAGATCAATGCCACTCCGGTGAAGAACAAGAACTTCGGCAACACGGGCACGAACAACGGCAACATCGGTCCCGCGCAGCAGGCGCCCCGCGCCATGCAGCTCGGCTTCCGCGTCACGTTCTAGGCGGCTGACGTCTTCCGGCCTGCCCACCTTGGGTAGGAAAAGGGCCTGGGGAAACCAGGCCCTTGCTGGTTTTCGGCGAAGCGTAAATTGGCTAGATCGAGCCCGGGGGTAAGCGCGTTCATAGACTCCCATGGACATCCGGTTTGGCGATCACAGCTCCTTCCACCGCGCGGCCCTCGGAATGGTCGGTGGCTCCGTCCTCTTCAGCCTGGCGCTGGTTCCGCTGACGCCGCTGGCGCCGCTCGCGGGTGGCATCCTCGGTATCGCCGCCGGAGCGTCGATCTCGCACGGCAAGGCGCCTGCCCGGATGCTCGCGGCGGGCGCGGGCCTGGTGCCGCTGTTCACGATGGTGCCGAGCTGGGGGATGCTCGCCTCGGTCTCCCTGTTGCTCTCGATCGGCCTCGCCATCGGTGGCCCCCGTGGCACGCGTGGCCTGCTCTCGGTCGCGCTCGGAACGGTGACCGCGCTGGTCGCGATGTGGTGCGCGATGCGCGTCACCGGTGCGAAGCAGACGATGTTCTGGCCACACTGGATCACGACCGGCACGGCCGCCGCGGCGATGGGCATGGTCGGCGTCATGGCGATGATCCCGCGCCACCTCGTGCTCGCGATCGACCCCGTCCTCGCCGCCGTCAAGAAGCTGCCGACCACGCTCGATGCCGAGGTCAAGAACCTCTGCGAACGGTCGGTCGCGATCTGGAACACGACCAAGGACAAGCTCTCCGAGACCGACAGCGGTCGCAACCTCGTCCGCGATGGCGTCCTCAAGACG
>JANOPP010000199.1:0-22095 GCA_031421915.1 Myxococcales bacterium
ATGCCGAACACGACCGGCAGCGGCAGCGGCACCCTGTTCAACGACAGCGTGACGATGACTGCCAACGTGACCAGCATCGACGCCGACGGCACGTGCCCGAGCGGGATCACCGTGGCTGGCATGCCGAACCCGATGTTCACCATCGGCCCGAAGGTCTCGGCCAACATCGTCGCTTCGTGTTCCCCCACGCCGACGTCCGGGATCCGCCGGTGTCTGCACCACGTGAACAACGGCCCGATGGCGATCGCGAACGTCACCGTCCTGTGCGTGACCTCGACCGGAACGGGGCTGTCCTACGCAGGCGGCACAACGCACGCCTTACCGGACGCGATCGTCAACGGCGTGGGAGCCCCCGATACGCTGATCATCGAGGACACGAGCGGCACGGGCTTCGGCGGCGTGTCGATCCAGCTCGCGGATCAGGACAACAACTTCTTGATCGACGCGCCGTGCAACGATCTCCCTGGCTGCGACGCGAATATCGCGGTTACCCCCTTCGGCTCGTTCGGCATCGCGGTGAAGTGCACGCCGAAATCGCTCGGCCTGCAGACAACGGTTCTCTACGTCGTCGCCAGCAACGGCGCCAGGCTCCCGCCGGTCACGTTGTCCTGCAACGGCCTCCCCGATACCGGCATGGACCCCGCGATCGACGTCAACCCGACCAGCGTCACGCTGCTGCGCCCGGTCGACGCCTCCGGATCGGCGACCTTCACGATCTCGAACACCGGGCCGGCGGCCCTCGACATCGCCTCGATCCAGCTCTCGGGCGCCGACTGGTCCGCGACCGTCGAAGCGCCCTGCAACATGCTGTCGTCCGGCTGCTCGCTTGGCAATACCACCCCCGTCGTCGCGACCGTCACCTTCTCACCGACGGCGCTCGGCACGCGCAACGGCAGCTTCGTGATCAACTCGAACGACCTGCAGACGCCGAGCTTCGAGGTCATGCTCAACGGTATCGGCCAGGGCGGTGTGCTCGTCCTCGATGACGTTCCCGGAGCTCCACCGCTCCTCGATCTCGGCGGCGTGCCGATCGGGTTTCCGACCTCCAGCACGTTCACACTCCGCAATGATGGCGATCTCGCGCTCGACCCCGTCAACCTCACGACGAGCGGCGTGTTCATGCTTGCTGGCACCAATCCGACGACGATCGGCATGTTCAGCTCGGAGGTGTTCACGGTGAGCTGCACCCCCCTGGCCGAGCAGGTCTACACCTCACAGATCACCGTGACGTCCGACGACGCATTCATCGGGAACAACTTGCAGTTCGCGGTGCGCTGCCAGGGCACGACGGCGAGCTTCTACAGCATGCCCGGCAGCGTGATGTTCGACGAGATCCGCGTCAACACCGCCGCCGTCCGCCGCACCGTCACGCTGAGGTCCGTCGGACCGACGCTCGACATCTCGAGCGGACCGACGCTCGCGACCGCAGTCGCCGGGATGTCGGTCACTGCGGCAGGACCGACGACGTTCTCGATGACACTGCCGGCGACCTTCGACATCGAGGTCGTCCCGACCGCCGACGGTGATCTCGCGAACTCGGTCTCCGTCGCGACCGCCACGGGCGGATCGATCGACATCCCGGTCTCGGGCAAGGTCGTCACCCCGGACGTCGCGGTCCCCGCGGGGATCATGGCGGGCAGCTTCTGCGTCGGACAGTCGACGATGTCGACGACCACGAGGCTCGACGCCAACGGGACGGCGTCGATCGCGTTAGCGACGCGGCCCGTGATGGCCGCCGGCGCGGCGTCGCCGTTCCAGGTCAGCTACACCTCGCCCACGATGTACCCGTACCAGCTTCCCGCGGGCGGGAGAGCGACGGTCGAGATCACACCGCTGCGCCAGACGATGCCGGGCGTGCGCTCCGATGCGCTCGTTTGGGCGACCGACTCGCCGAACGAGATGGCGCCGGAGACGATGATCACCGCGACGTTCATCGCCGACGGCGGCGCTGTCGCACCGCAGACCGTCGACTTCGGCGGCTGGCCGCTGCGCATGCCCGCCGACTCGCGCTCGATCCGGATCCAGAACTGCGGCACCGAACCGATGGCGCTGCTCGGGGTGACGATCTCGCTGCCCGACGAGTTCCGCGACGCCAGCCCCGAGCCGCTCCCCGATCTGCTGCAGCCGAACCAGATCGCGACGCTCACCGTCGGCTTCACGCCTCGTCGCGTCGGCTCGCGGATGAGTACCGTCACCGTCGAGTCATCGAAGGGGCCGCTCATCGTCACGCTCCTCGGGACCGGCCTCGGTGATCCGGGGAACACCGGCGAAGCGATGAGCTTCTACGCCTGTGATTGCGCGACCAGCGATCCGGCGGCCGCGTGGCCTGCCCTGCTCGTGGTCGTCGTGCTCCGGCGGAGACGTCGCAGGTGAGCACGAGGACGCGACGCCGCCTGATCGCAATCGCGATCGTGATCAGCGCGGCGGTGGTTGCGACTGCCGACCCGGGGATGCCGAACTTCCACGCGACTCCCGAGGTCCGCGTGATCCAGGTCTCCGGTAGCGGCGGGGGCACCGTCGTCCTGACCAACGACACCCCCGACTCGGTCCACGTCCAGTCGATCACGCGCGACATCTCGTGCGACTCCGAGGTCACGCACGGCGTCCAGCCGCCGTTCGATGTCGCGGCCGGCTCGAACCGCCCGATCACCGTCAACTGCATGGGCGCCAGCGGCTTCACTGGAATGAAGCGCTGCCTGTTCCACGTCAACGATACCGCCGGGCCTCCCCTGCTCGACTTCGAGGGAGTCTGCGAGTACGCGGCGATGCCGACGCTGTCTCCGAGCATCACGACGCACAACTTCGGGACGGTGTCCGTCGGTGGCGAAGCGAGCGTCACGCTGCAGGTGACCAACCTCAGCCCGACGACGATCACCCGGCTGTTCTTCCAGACCACCGACATCGACGGTAACTTCGAGATCGGCGCGCCGTGCAGCGGCGACGCGCGCGAGTGCGATGCGACGGTCGGCGGAATCGGCCAGGGGAGCGGCTCGAACGTGACCGTGTGGTGCCGGCCGACGAGCGGCGGCACCATGACGACGCAGCTGCACATCGCCACGAACACGAACCAGTATCTCAGCTCGGTGATCAACCTGACGTGCAACGGAACCAGCGCACCGGGACCGGTGTTCTCGCTGACTGGCAGCCCGGCCGACGCCGGCAGCATCGGCGTGACCGCGGGCACTAGCCCGGCGACCGTCAGGATTCGCAACGCCGGCGGCCAGACGCTGACGATCAAGAGCGTCTCGATCGTCAACGGTGCGGCGCTCGACTGGAGCTACACAGCGAGCGGTCCATGCACCGGCCAGATTCCGAACCCGGCGTTCTGTGACCTCACGGCCAACCAGGAGGTCACGCTCGGACTCACGTTCGACCCGAGCACGTTCGGCCCGCGCAACGCGACACTCCTGATCGACTACTTCGACACCGCCGACCGTTCGACGACGGTCCCACTCCGCGGCACTGGACTGGCCGCCACGATGGGTCTCGTCGGTGGCAGCACGGCGATCGACTTCGGAGTGGTTCCGATTGGTGTCGCATCACCCGTGACGTTCGACCTGGCGAACCAGGGCAACATCTCGCTGACCGATGTCCAGCTGTCGGCGGTGCCTGCTGGCCCGCCGTTCTCATCGAGCCCGGCCTCCCCGGTCACGATCGTCCCCAACATCGACAGGACGATCACGGCGACCTGTATGCCGACCGCGGCCGGCGTGTTCACGACCACGCTGCGCGCGACGTCGGCGACCGCGTTCATGTCGTCACCGATCATGATCGCGGCGACGTGCGAGGGAACGACGATGTCGCTGTACTCCAACCCGACGACGATCTCGCGTGGAGAGCTCCGGACCGGCACGACGCCACCGTCGACGATGCTCGACCTCCTCGGCGCGACGCCGCTCACGATCACCTCGATCGCCCTCGAGAGCGCGAATCCGAACCTGACGCTGGTGGCGACGCCCGGAGCGACGCCGCTCCAGGTCGAGCTCCGGATCACGCCGACGATGAACGGCAGCCTCGCGAACGCGATCCTCGTCACCGCGAGCGGCAACAACATGCTGCGGATCCCGATCTCCGGTCAGATCGTCACCGCGACGTACACCGCCCCTCCGCTGACCTCGCTCGGCACGTTCTGCGTCGATCAACCCACCACGCCGTCGCTGCTCTCACTCGACTCCACGGGCACGGCCTCGATCCGGCTGACCGCTCCGCGGATGGCGCTCGATCCGTCGTCGCCGTTCGACCTGGCTCCGATCACGCCGACGATGTACCCGGCGACGCTGGTCGCGGGCGCCGAGGCCGTGCTCGAGGTCAGCCCGAAGCGTCAAGCGTTCCCCGGTACGCAGCAGGACGACGTGATCTGGACGACCGACGTCGCCAGCATGCTCACCGCGCGCACGACGCTGAGCGCGACGTTCGTCGACGACGGTGGAGCCGTCGCACCCTCGGGGCTCGACTTCGGCCAGGTCACGGTTCACGTCTCCACGAACAACGCGCAGAGCATCACGCTCCAGAACTGCGACACGACGCCGATCGAGCTCGGTGATCCGACGCTCCCTGCACCTTTCACGATCGACAGCGGAACGTTTCCGCTCACGCTCCAGCCAAACGAGAGCACGACCATCGCGGTTGGCTTCCATCCGGCGCGCGTCGGCATGTTCGGCGGCACGATGGCGATTCCGTCGGAGCAGCTCCTCGCCCCGCTCGAGGTCAAGCTGATGGGCGAAGGTGTCAACACCGGCGGCGATGGCGACGGTGGACCCGACGACAAGGGCTTCGATCAGCGGAGCTTCTACGGTTGCGGCTGTAGCACCCAGCGCCCCTCGACGGGCCTCGCGATCTCCTCGGCTCTGCTGGCGGTCGCCGTGATCTTGATTCTGCGGCGCCGCCGACGCCCGAACGACCCGAACGATTGAAGTGCGCCCAGCGTGCTCGGCGAGCTCAGACAGAGGTTCAGGGCGGTCTCGGCGGTCGCACCGCGGGCGTACTGGTACGTGTGGTGGGGAACGCTGATCAACCGGCTCGGCGGCTTCGTCGTGCCTCTGCTCACGATCTACGTGACCACCGTGCGCAAGGAGAGCGTCGCCGCATCGGGTGGCGTGATCGCGGTGTTCGGTGCCGGCAACGTCCTCGCCTCTCTCGTCGGCGGCCAGATGAGCGACCGGCTCGGACGCCGCGTGACGATGCTCGTCTCGCTGTTCGGTGGCGCGGCCGCGATGCTCGGCCTCGGCTTCGCGCGTGACCTGACCGAGATCACGATCATGGTCGGGGTCGTCGGCTTTCTTGGCGAGCTGTACCGGCCCGCGGTCCTCGCGTTCGTCTCCGACGTCATCCCGCACTCGCATCGGGTCCAGGCGTTCGGCCTCCTCTACTGGGCGATCAATCTCGGCTTCGCGTTCGCCGCCGCGATCGGTGGCTTCGTCGCCGACCTCGACTTCCAGATCTTGTTCATCGCAGACGCACTGACGATGGCGATCTACGGTGTGATCGTCGCGCTCGCCGTGCCCGAGACCCGCCCGCCGATCGTGCCGCGGGCCAAGAACTCGGGACCGAGCACGTCCCCGTGGCGCGACCGCGACTTCATGATCTTCGTCGGGATCAACCTCCTGTTCGTGATGCTGCCGATGCAGCTCGGCAGCGTACTCCCCGCGCACATGGCCTGGCAGGGCTTCTCGTCGTCGACGTTCGGCCTCGTGATGTCGGTCAACGGGCTGATGATCATCCTGGTCCAGCCGGTGATGATCAACTGGATCGCGCGGCGCGACGCGCAGCTGGTGATGGTCGCCGCTGCCGTGTTCTACGGCGTCGGCCTCGTCGCGCATGGACTTGCACCGATCGCGATCGCGCATGCGGGCGCCGTCGTGATCTGGTCGATCGGCGAGATCCTCGAATCATCGACCCGCTCGACGGTGGTCGCGGCGATGGCGCCGTCGACCGCGCGAGGGCGCTACCAGGGGCTGTTCGTCATGACGTGGGGCTTCGGCCAGATGCTCGGCCCCAAGCTCGGCACACGGGTGTGGGAGCACGTCAGTCCGTTCGCGCTGTGGAGCGGGTGCGCCGTGCTCGCAGCGATCGTCGCGGTCACCCTGTGGCTCACCGCAGTGTCACGTCGCGCACGCATGGTGCGCGCAGCTCGCGAGGAAGAGCTCAGCGCCCGGAGCCCGAGCGAATCTTCTTGAGCTCGCCGAAGAACAGCTCGATCTCCGACGGCTTGTTGTAGAAGTGCGGCGCGATCCGGATCCCGGCCGTTGGGCGGTGATCGCAGAAGAACTTGCCGCGATTCAGCTCGCGGCAGACGTCTGCCGCGCCGACGAAGTCGAACACGACCGAACCGCCGCGCGTCTCCGCGGAGCGCGGGCTGTTGAGCTTCATCCCGAGCTCGTCGACCCACTCGATGCACTTCTGGGTCATCACGAGACTCTTCTCTCGGATCTTACGCACGCCGATCTCGCCGATGATCTTCTGCCCCGCGCGTGACTGGTAGAGCGCCGCGATGGCGGGTGTGCCGCCCATGTAGCGCCACACGTTGTCGGCGTAGCTCTGCTCCGGCATCGTGAACGCGAACGGCGCCTCGTTACCAAACCAGCCGGTGACGCGCGGCGAGAACTTCTCGATCAGATCCTTGCGAACGTACAGCCACGCCGCGCCCGGTCCGCCGCACAGGTACTTCACCGAGCCGCCGCACGCGAACGACACGCCGAGATCGACAACGTCGATAGGCACGGTACCGATCGACTGATAGCAGTCGAGGATCACGTGCGCTCCGACCTCCTTGGCGCGCGCGCAGATCTTCCGGACGTCCTGGATATACGCGGACGAGAAGACGACGTGCGAGATCGGCACGACGAGGGTCTTCTCGTCGATCGCCGCGCACATCGCGTCGGTGTCGATGGTGGTGCCGTCCTTCGACGGGACGAGCACACACTCCGCACCGCGGCGCTGTTCCGCCTGCCAGACGTACGACACCGTCGGGAACTGCAGTGCCTCGTACACGACCTTGTTGCGCTCCGGCGTGTACTCCAAGCACGACGCCAGCGTCGCCATGATCTGCGACACGTTGTGCTGCATGATCACGGTGCCGTCGGGCGCCGAGATGATCTTCGCGATCCGCGCTGCGGCGTGGTTGACCTCGGGCAACCAGTCGCTCCACGCCGTGATCGACTTGGTCTGCCAGAGGTCGAAGAACTCGCCGAGGTCGGCCTTCGCCTGTGCGGGCACGCAGCCGAGCGAGTGCGAGATCAGGTGGACACAGTCCTCGAGCGAGGGGAACTGCGAGCGGTACTCGACGAGGCTCTCGGCGACGGGGTCGGCCATGCCGGTGGCTTACCACGGGCAGCCGCTGATCACGTCGGCGGCGGTGAGGGTGCCGTGGGCGGCGGTGCCGGTGCTGGCTCGATCGTGCCCGGCGGAGTCGCGGACGATGGCTCGACGGGGGGCGGGGGCGGCTCGGGCGCTGCATCGGGCGGCGGCACGTCGTCGATCGACGGCGGCTCGGGCCGGATGTCCTCGTCCTTCTCCATCAGGATCGTGTTGCCGTCGCCGCCGAGCAGCGTCGCGACGAGCACGGCGCCACCGAGCAGGAGGGCCGCACCACCACCGACGAGCGCACAGGTGCCGTGCTTGTCGAAGTCTGTCCCGATCTCGCAGGTCGAGAACCCGATCGTCGCGCCGACGATGGCGGCCGTCGCTGCAGGTTGCTTGACCGCGAAGGCACAGCCCGACAGCGAGACGATCAGCGCGAGAGCCGTCGCGCGCAATGCGTGTCGCGTTCTCACCCGTGATAGCCCGTCTCGTGGCCCTTGGCTGCCTGCGCCGCGGTCCAGTCGCCAAACACCTCGTCGCGAACGTCCCACAGCGCCGGAAAGAACCGAGTCTTCATGCCGTGCGCGAGCAGATCGGAGTGCTTGCCCTTGAGCGACGGCGTGCCGGTACCGATGATCCGGTAGACGAGCATCAGGTGGCGCTGGCGCCAGGTCTGGAGCAGCTGGTCGAAGTCAACGAGGCCCTCGCAGATCTGGAACAGCTGATGATGCGCGTGCGGAGCGTCGTAGATCTGGCGCGGCGTGATGCCCGACTTCTCGAGGAACGAGGCGAACGCCGGCCAGACAACTTCGCCGGGGATCTTGAGCAGCGTACGAAAGCCCGGCGACTCCTGGCCCGAGCCGCGGCCAAGGCCGGTGCGGATCGTCATGTAGTCCGTCGGTGCCATCGTGTCGAGGAGATCGACCGAGTGCAGGAGAACCCGCTGTGTGGTGGCGACGCGGCGAAGCGTGCTGACGACGCGCGCGAGGTCCTTGGTCTCGAGCAGCTGCGCGACGAACCGCAGCTCGTGCTCGATCAGCTTCATGTAGAGCTCGTGCGCCTGGTGGACGACCTGGAACTGCAGCTCGTCGTGGCAGGTCAGCGTCTCGGGCGCCTTCTGCAGCGAGAGCAGCTCCTCGGTGCGGATGTACTTCTCGTAGTCGGTGAGCGCCACGCGAGGTTCCTACCACGTTCGCCCACACCGAGTACTTCCGGAACCGCCCGAGGGAATCGGGCCGGCGCAGCCGTACGTCGCTGGTAACACCGTCGGGCTCGCCGGCTCGTTCTAGCGATCAGTGCACGCAGGTCTGCGAGAGCACGCTGACGCTGTCGCTGCGCTGGTTTGCGACGCCGAGATCGAGGTGGCCGTCCTTGTCGAAGTCACCGACGACGACGGCGGTCGGGTCTGCGCCCGCACCGAACTCGCGCTTGGGCTCGAACGTCCCGTCACCCTTGCCGCGGAGCACGGCGACCGAGTTGCCGCCTTGGACCGCGATCACGATGTCCGCCTTGCCGTCGACGTCGAGGTCGCCGATCGACAGGTTCTGCGGGTTCGTGCCCGACGGGTAGTCCACCTTCGGCATGAACGTTCCGGTGCCGGTCCCGAGGAGAATGCTGACCAGGTCGTACTGCGACGTGATGGCGAGATCGAGCTTGCCGTCGCCGTTGAGATCACCGACGGCGACCGAGCGCGACTGGTACCCGAGGTACGCGTCCTGCCTCGGCTGGAACGAGCCGTTGCCGTTGCCGCTGTAGACGCTGACGTTGTAGCCGCTCGGGTTCGCGACGATCACGTCGAGCTGGCCATTACCGGTGATGTCCGCGACCGCGATGCTGTTGCCGTAGTACGAGGTCGCGATGTCGCGCTTGGCCTGGAACGTTCCGTCGCCATTGCCGATGAACAGGTGGAAGAAGTAGCTGCCCGCGCTCGACACGACGAGATCGAGCTTGCCATCGGCGTCGAGGTCGCCCGCGGCAATCGCGCTCGGGCGCGTACCCGTCACGTAGTCCACCTTGGTCTGCACGGTGCCGGTGCCGTTGCCGAGCAGCACGCTGACCGTGTTGGCGTCGTAGTTCGCGACCGCAAGGTCGAGCTTGCCGTCGCCGTTGAAGTCACCGTTCGCGATGCCCTGCGGCCGCGTCCCGGTGCCGCCGTCGCGCTTGCCCTGGAACGTGCCGTCGCCGTTGCCGAGGAGGATGCTCGTCGTGTTCGCAGTCGAGCCAGCTGCCGCGAGATCGGTGCGAGTGTCGGCGTCGAAGTCGCCGGCAACGAGCGCCATCGGTCCTGGCGCGGTCGGGAAGTCGCGGCGCGTGCGGAAGCCCGAGCCGGTGCCGACGAGCACGGTGACCGTGTCGCTGTTGAGGTTGGGGACGACGAGATCGAGCACGCTGTCCTTGTTGAGATCCGCGATGACGGGCGTCTGCGGTGCACCGCCCACGATCACGTCGGACTTGGGTGCGAACGCGCCGTTGCCGGTGCCGCGCAGCACGCTGATCGTGTTGCCGCCCTGGTTCGCGACGATCAGATCGATCTTGCCGTCGGCGTCGAGATCGCGCGCCGCGACACCAACCGGGCTCGTGCCGACGGGCACATCGGTCTTCGGTTGCAGCGTGCCGTTGCCGTTGCCGAGGAGGATGCCGACCATGCCGGCGTACGCCGTCGCCGCGACGTCCTGCTTGCCATCACCGTTGAGGTCGGCGATCGCGACGCCGCGCGGCGACTGGCCCGTCGCGTAGTCGAGCTTCGCCTGCACGGTGCCGTCGCCGTTGCCGAGCAGCACGCTGACCTGGTGCGAGCTGTAGTTCGCGGTGACGATGTCGAGCCGCGCATCGCCATTGAGATCGCCGAGCGTGATCGCGCGCGGGCCCGACGCCGTCGGATAGTCCATCTTCACGAACGACGCGTCGCCGTTGCCGAGCAAGACGCTCACCGAATTCGAGGTCGAGTTGGCGACGACGATGTCTGTCTTGCCGTCGACATTGAGATCGCCGGTGACGACGCCGTACGGATACGAGCCGGTGGTGATCGAACGCTGTGCCTGGAACGTTCCGTCATCGTTGCCGAGGAGCACCGCGATGTACGAGCCGCTCGAGCTGCCGACGACGAGATCGAACTTTAGATCACCGTTGAAGTCGCCCATGGCGATCGACGACGGCGCGCTGCTGGCCGGATAGTCCGCCTTGACGCGGAACGCGCCGCCACCGGAGCCGAGCACGACACTGACGGTCGACTCCTGCGAGTTCGCGATCGCGACGTCGGCGTGCCCATCTGCATTGAAGTCGCCGACCACTGACGCGATCGGCGCTGCGCCGGTCGTCGGCCACGCGACAGACGGGAAGCCGGTGCTGACGCACGTCACCCACGGCGGAGCATCGACGCCACCGTCGCCCGTGTTCATGTTGCCATCGCCATCGGTCCCACCGTCGTTGGTCGGATCGTCGTCACCGGTCATGCCGTTGCCGGGGACCGCGCGCCCGCACCCGATCAGAAGAAGGAGGAGAGAGACGCGGGTCATCACCAGCGCCTCCGCGGACGGTTGATGAACGAGCCGTGCTCGCGGCGGCAGCGGCGGAGGCAGGCGATATGGCGAAAGATCAGAGCGGGTCGCATGCCGGTCCAGACGTAGGACCTCCGGACCAAGTCGCAGCGTCATTTCTATCTACATGTAACAATAGACATAATAAGCATTTTGTTAGCACTCGCCGTCAAGGGTTGCCAAGGCAGCGCTGGATGTCTATAGAGGCGCTCATGAAGATCCGTCCACTGCACGACCGCATTCTCGTCAAGCGCCTCGAAGAGGAGACCAAGACCTCCGGTGGCCTGTTCATCCCGGACTCCGCGAAGGAGAAGCCGATCCAGGCCAAGGTCATCGCCGTTGGCGCGGGCAAGCGCGACAAGGACGGCAAGATCATCCCCCTCGACGTGAAGGCCGGCGACAAGGTCCTGTTCTCGAAGTACTCGGGCTCGGAGATCAAGATCGACGGCGACGAGCACCTGATCCTCCGCGAGGACGATCTGCTCGCCGTTCTCGACTGATCACGCCCTTCGCAATTTTCGTTACCGATACCTCGCTCGCAAAGGATTCACACCATGGCTGCCAAAGAGATCATTTTTTCCACCAGCGCTCGTAACGAGATCGCCAAGGGCCTCAACCTCCTCGCCAACGCGGTGAAGGTGACCCTCGGACCGCGTGGTCGCAACGTCGTCATCGAGAAGTCGTGGGGCGCTCCCACGGTGACCAAGGACGGCGTCACCGTCGCCAAGGAAGTCGAGATCGAGAACAAGTTCCAGAACATGGGCGCCCAGATGGTCAAGGAAGTCGCTTCCAAGACCTCGGATGTCGCCGGTGACGGAACGACGACCGCGACCGTCCTCGCGCAGGCGATCTACAACGAGGGCGCGAAGCTCGTTGCCGCCGGCCTGAACCCGATGGACCTCAAGCGTGGCATCGACGCCGCGGTTGCGTCGGTCGTCGAGCAGGTCAAGGCGATGGCGACCCCGACCAAGGGCAAGGAAGACATCGCCCAGGTCGGCACGATCAGCGCGAACGGCGATGCCGAGATCGGCAACATGATCGCCGAGGCGATGAAGAAGGTCGGCAAGGAAGGCGTGATCACGGTCGAGGAGGCCAAGACCATGACCTCCGAGCTCGACGTGGTCGAGGGCATGCAGTTCGACCGCGGCTACCTCTCGCCGTACTTCGTGACGGACGCGGAGCGTATGCAGGTCGTGCTCAACGACGCGTACGTCCTCCTCCACGAGCGCAAGATCTCGAACATGAAGGAGCTCCTCCCCGTTCTCGAGCAGGTTGCCAAGCAGGGCAAGCCGCTCCTGATCGTCGCCGAGGACATCGACGGTGAGGCTCTCGCGACCCTCGTCGTCAACAAGCTCCGTGGCACCCTCCAGGTTGCCGCCGTCAAGGCCCCGGGCTTTGGCGATCGCCGCAAGGCGATGCTGCAGGACATCGCGTCGCTCACGGGCGGCGAGGCGTTCACCGAGGATCTCGGCCAGAAGCTCGAGAACCTCACCCTCGCCGAGCTCGGTCGCGCGAAGCGCATCACGATCGACAAGGACAACACGACGATCATCGAGGGCGCCGGTAAGAAGGAGACCATCGAGGCTCGCGTCAAGACGATCCGCCGCGAAGTCGAGGAGACCACGTCGGACTACGATCGCGAAAAGCTCCAGGAGCGCCTCGCGAAGCTCGTCGGCGGCGTCGCCGTGATCAAGGTTGGCGCGGCCACCGAGATCGAGATGAAGGAGAAGAAGGCTCGCGTCGAGGACGCGATGTACGCGACCCGCGCGGCTGTCGAAGAGGGCATTGTCCCCGGCGGCGGCGTGGCGCTCGTTCGCTGCATTGCAGCGCTCGACAAGCTGACGTTCGATGATGACCGCCGCTACGGCGTCAACATCATCCGCCGCGCGCTCGAGGAGCCGCTGCGTCAGATCGCTGGCAACGCGGGCGTCGATGGCTCGATCGTTGTCGCGAAGGTCCGCGAGGGCTCGGGCGCTTTCGGCTTCGATGCCGCGAAGCTCGAGTACGGCGACCTCGTCAAGGCGGGCGTCATCGACCCGGCCAAGGTTGTCCGCATCGCGATCCAGAACGCTGCGTCGGTGTCGGGCCTCATGCTGACCACCGAGACGCTGATCGCCGAGAAGCCGAAGAAGGACGACAAGGGCGGCGGTGGCCACGAGGGTCACGGCCACGACTACGAGTAGTCACTCTCTCTCGTGAACGGCCTCGGGCCGGCTCCTTCGGGTGCCGGCCCGTCGTCGTTTCGGGAACGGGCGGCGCCCTTGCCATGCGGAGATCGCAGGTGTCTGCGAGTTCCGCAGGAGGGAACTGCTGGAACTGCAGCGGGCGTCGTCGTGTTCGACGTGCGCGCACGCGCGAACATTCATCCCGCACCGGCATACGACGTGCTCGAACGGAGACCCGATGCGCCCACTCGCCCTCGGTCTTCTCTGCCTCGTCACCAGCTCCACGGCCTTCGCAGAGGGGCGAGTCTCCACCGGAGAGGGCCGGCTCGGCAAGGTCACCAGCGGGATCGATACCGCGACCAGTAGCGGCGGCAACGGCCGCGGCGGTGGCGGGAGCAACCAGGACAACCGTCCCTACGAGGGAGAGCTCTACGGCCGCCGCTACGAGCGTGATCACGTCGCCGTCGTCGCGCGCGACGGCACGGTGGTCCGCCGGATCCGTCACCGCTCCGAGCCGAGCGGCGGTCCCGCGCGGGTCGACCTGTTCCTCGGGATTCAGAAGGTTGTCGAGTCGGACCGCTCGTACGCCGCGTCGCTCGCGTTCACCGACAAGTGGTTCCGGATCTCCGGTGCGCTCAGCGAGTACCGCGAGCAGCAGATGGATGGAACGAAGACCGCGCTGACCCTTCCGACGCTGATGTTCGGTGCGCGGGTGATCGGCAGAGGTCCGACGCGCGCCTACCTCGAGGGCGGCGTGGCGATGGCGCGAACGAAAGAGGACGGCGTGACGGGGTCGAGCCTGACCGGCCCGATCGTCGGTCTCCACGTCGAGCATGCGCTCGGCAGCGCCCCGATGTTCATCGCCGACGTCCACGCGATGGCGTTCGAGGTCGGCGTCAAGGCGTACAGCGGTCGACTCGGCCTGCGCGCGGGCCACTTCGAGGTCGCATTCCGCGTCCTCGACTTCAACGTCGGTCCGGCGCTCTACGGTCCCGAGGTCGGCCTGCAGTTCTGAACGAACTCGAAAAGGTACCGGGCTTCGCACCGTGCCGCGGAGGCCCCGTATATCATCCTAGATATGGGCGATACCGGGCAGGCACCGAGGACCGAGCGCTTGCTCGTGATCATCGAGCTCCAGAATGCGATCGCCGCGGCCGGAATGAACGGCGACGAGGTGATGCGGTTCGTGGCCGAGCGCGCCGCCCCCCTGACCAGCGCGCAGGGCGCGACGGTCGAGCTGGTCGAGGGCGACGACATGGTGTGCCGGGCGGCGGGCGGAACGACGAAGCAGCAGCTCGGCCTGCGGCTCTCGGGCAAGACCAGCCTCGGTGGCCGCGCGGTCGCCGACCGCAGGCCGATGCGCAGCGATGACGGTGCGGCGGTCGCCGTGCCTCTCCTCCATGGCGAGTACGCCGTGGGCTCGCTCGGCATCAGCGGCGGCACGTTCACGGACGAGGACGTCGAGACGCTCAAGCTGCTCGCCCCCGTGATCTCGATCGCGCTGCACCGCACGCGCAGCTATCCGCGTCCACCGAAGGACAACACGCACGACGCGCTGACCGGCCTGCTCAACCGCCGCGCATTCGAGGAGCGCGTCGACGTCGAGCTCGCGCGCCGCACGCGCTACGGCCAGTCGTTCTCGCTCGCGCTGCTCGATCTCGACGGCTTCAACACCGCCAACGACCGGTTCGGCGAAGCCGCCGGTGACGAGCTCCTGCGCAACGTCGCGACCATCTTGAACACGCACACCCGCGTGATGGACGCGTCGTTCCGCCTCGGCGGTGACGAGTTCGCGATCCTGATGCCGGGCACCGCGATCGACGGCGCGAAGACGTTCACCGAGCGCTGCCGCCAGTACATCCGCGATGCAAAGCTGTGCGACGGCACTGTCAGCGCGAGCTTCGGCGTCGTCGAGGCCGCCGAGAAGGAGACGCTCGCGCAGCTGACCGAGCGCGCGGACTCCGCGCTCCGCGACGACAAGCGCGCCGGCCGCCCGTAGTCACGCGCGGTCGCCCGACTCGCCGCACTCGGGACAGACGTGTCGCACCGCCCGCACGATACACCGACAGCTGTCGGATCCCTTGGCAGCCCGATCCGCGTAACGAAGGCGTGGTGAGGGCTCATCTCAGGGCACGTCCATTGCTACCTTGGCGCCGATCATGATGTTCCTGCGACGCGTTGTGCCCATCCTGATGGCAGGAGCAGGCATCGCCTCGGCGCAGCCTGCTCCCGAGCAGCCAGTTCCCGAGCAGCCCGCGCCGCTCGATCCGTCGACGCCGACAGTCGCGGTCCGTGGCCGAGTGATCGACGCGCTCGGGCGACCTGTTCGTAACGCCACCGTCACGATCGAGGGAACCTCAGAGTCCGCGAAGACCGGCCGCGATGGCTGGTTCAACCTCCGCGCACCGATCGGATCGACGCTCGTCGTCGACTCCAGGACGTTCGGGACCGCGCTCGCCACCGTGACCGGTGAGCTCCTCGACGACATCGTGCTGCTGACCGAGGCGCAGCTCGGCGAGACGATCACGGTCGAGAGTGAAGCGCCCGCGGCGGCTCCTGGTGCCGCGCAGCTCGATCGCAAAGAGCTGCAGCGCATCCCGGGAACCGGCGGCGACATCGTCCGTGCGCTGACCATCATGCCGGGTGTCGTGAATCTCCAGCTCCCTCTCGGGTTCTCCGGCGTGGTGATCCGTGGCAGCTCGCCGCAAGACTCCAAGGTTCTGATCGACGAGTTCGAGGTCCCGGTCCTGTTCCACAGCATCGGGTTCCGCGCCGTCGTCCCGGCGGAGACGATCGCGGCGCTCGACTACATCCCCGGTGGGTTCGACGTGTCGATGGGACGTGCGACATCAGGGATCGTCGCGCTCACCACGCGCGCTGGCGACGACAAGCGCAGCACCCAGGCAGAGGTCTCGTTGATCGACGGTGGCCTGCTCGCGCAAGGGCCTGCGGGTGACAAGACGCGCTACCTGTTCGCGCTACGGCGGTCGACGATCGACCTCATCTTGCCGTCCGTGATCCCCGACAGCGCCAACCTGTCTCTGACCACGGTGCCGCGCTACTACGATGGCCAGCTTCGTCTCGACCACCAGTACACCAAACGGTGGAAGCTGACGCTCTCGTCGATCGCGACCGACGACATCTTCGAGCTATTCACCACCAAGAACGAGGACGCCAAGAGCAAGCGATTCTTCAACCGCACGCGGTTCGTGCGGGTCACGGCGGCGGCCCGCTACAAGCACGGGCCGTGGTCGGCGAACCTCGCGCTCTCGGGTCTGGCGCAACAGTTCCTGTTCGAGGCAGGACAGTTCCAGCGGATCGACATCCGGACGCCAACCGTGACGCCGCGGTTCGAGGTCACCCGCGCCGAGCAGAAGGCGATCGGCCTCAAGGACGTCGTGTGGAGAACGGGAGCCGAGATCCAGAGCGGTCGCGGCGCGATCGACCTCGCGCTGCCCGTGGAACGGCGGGAGGGCGAAGTGATGACCATGCCCGATCCCGAGGACACCTCGGTGAAGTTCAACGGCGCGGTGTGGGTCACCGACTTCGCCGCGTGGACCTCGCTCGCGGCGAACTTCGATCCGCGCGTACGCGTCACAGCCGGTGTCCGCGCCGAGTACTACGTGCGGCCCGACGAATTCTCCCTGCAGCCGCGAGGTGAGGTCGCCATCAAGGTCGCCGATCACTGGAAGGTCCGGTTGTCGGCGGGCGCTTTTCGCCGGCCGCCCGAGTTCAACTCGGAGTTCTTGTCGAAGACCGCGAACTCCGAGCGCTCGAAACAGACGATCGCCGGTGTCCAGTACGAGCCGCGAGACGGCGTACGCGTGCAGGGATCGGTGTACTACACGGATCGCTCGGCGTTGATCACGAGGAACATGGACGGCTCGCTCGGCAACAACGGTCGCGGCAAGACCTCCGGCGCCGAGCTCCTCGCGACGTATCGCGGCGGCCCGTGGTTTGGTTGGCTCAGCTACTCGTACTCGAACTCCACGCGTGTCGATCGCCCCGGCGAGGACAGCCGCTTGTTCGACTTCGATCAACCGCACAGCATGAACGCTGCGGTGAGCTGGCAGCGCGGCCGCTGGCAGCTCGGGGGGCGGTTTCAGCTGTACTCGGGCCTGCCCAACACGCCGATCAACAACTCGGTGCTCGACAGCGATGCGAACTTCTACATCCCGGTTCCCGGCGAGGTGAACTCCGACCGCGCGCCGATCCACCATCAGCTCGATCTCCGGGTCGACTACAGCTGGAAGTGGGGCCCCGTCGCGATGACGGCCTTCCTCGATCTCCAGAACACGTACATGAACGAGAGCATCGTCGCGTACTTCTACAGCTACGACTACTCGCAGCGCGCCGCGTTCACGTCGCTGCCGCTGATCCCATCGATCGGCCTCCGGGGGATCCTGTGAAGTACGTCGCCCTCCTCGCCATCCTGGTCGGCTGCAGCGGAGAACTCGACGAGCAGTGGGAGCTCGATCACGATCGGATCATCGCGGTACGCGCGACTCCGCCGCGGATCGTCTCCGGTGCCGAGTCCACGATCGACACGCTCGTCGGTCGCAAGGGCGGGCGCCCCGTCGAGGAGACCCCGCCGGGAGCGCAGGTCGTGTCGCCGCAAAGCCTCGCGAACACGCTCCGCTTCGAAGGCGGCACGTGGATCGTCACGGCGCCGGACGAGGCGCGGCTCGCTGCCGCGCGCGTGGAGCTCGGCCTCGAGGTGGGCGCACCGGTGCCGCTCTCGGTCGGCGTCGCGTTCCCCCAGACGGCGTTCCCCTCGGGACTCCGCGACGAACCCCTCGCCGCGATCAAGAACGTGTGGCTCGGCGATCGCGGAGACAACCCGGTGATCACGCCAACGATCGACGGCGTCGACGCGCCGACAACGACCGAGCTCGTGGTCGCGCCGCTGACCGACGTCGCGCTGTCCGTCGACGTCGGCGAGGACGACAACGTCAACTGGCTGACCTCGTGCGGCACGATGCGCGACTTCGATATTGCCCAGGCCTTCCTCCGCGTCGAGGTCGAGGATATGCAGGCGGGCGATCTCGCGGTCGTGGTCCGGACCGAGCTCGGTGGCGTCGCGTGGCGCGTCTGGTCGATCCGCGCCGAGTGACCCCGCGATAGAAAACTGGCCTTCGCTAGGGCCGCGTCCGACCATACTTTTTGGATGCGGACGTACGCATGGGTCGTGGTCTGTCTCGGGCTCGCTGGCTGCGAGACGCCGCAGGAGACTGTCGACGAGGTCGCGTGCACGACGATCTGTCGCTGCATTTCGACCTTGCCTGGTGACCGCGACGAGTGCGTGACCGAGTGCATCGGCGATCTCGGGCCGGTGTCGGACCCGTGCGCGGAGTGCGTCAGCCTGCACGCCGAGGAGTGTTCCTCGCTGTTGACCGATTGCAACGCCAGCTGTTTCCCGCCGCAACCGCAGCCCCTCGAAGGAGACCCGCAATGAAGCGCACGACGTGGGCAACCGCCCTGATCTCGATCACCGCACTGGGTGGTATCGCTGCGGCCCAGCCCGAGCCCGAGCCGATGCCGGTGCCACCGCCGGATCAAGTCCCGCCGCAGCCGCCGCGCCCACCGGATCCTCCGCCGCAGAACACGGATCCGTCCACGCCCGCGGCGGACACGACCGGTCGCCCCGAGGGCACCGCGGTCGGCATCGGACTGGGCTACGTACTCCCGACGTCGGTGCAGACGCCAAACACGACCAGCGTCCGCCTCCGGCTCTCGAGCGGCCTCACGTTGGAACCGCAGGTCACGCTCGGCAATACGCGCGTCAAGCGCGAGGCTGGCACCACCAACGAGAAGGATTCGTCGACGGAGCTCACGCTGTCGACGGCGGTGCGTCTGCCGATCGTGCGCCACGGCAAGGTCGAGCTCGAGATCCTCGCTAGCGTCGGTCTCACGACGCAGAGCGACAACCCCGACGGCGCCGACAACACGACGAAGACCACCGCGATCGGTCTCGGCTGGGGCATCGGCATCACGTACTGGTACTCGCGTCACTGGTGCCTGAGCTTCTCCGCGGGCAATCCGCTGGTGACGTTCACCCAGGTCGCGCGCGAGCAGCCGGCGCCGCTGATGGAGACCAAGACCTCGACGACCGCGTTCGGTGCGATCTTCGATCCGACCGTCGCGATCATGATCCACCTGTTCAACTGACGCGTGCTACCAACGGGCGGTGGAAGCTGCCCGCGTGATCGCGACCGCCATCGTCGCGCACTACGCGCAGGTGAAGCGGGACCTGCCGTGGCGCCGCACGCGCGATCCCTACGCGATCTGGGTCAGCGAGATCATGCTGCAACAGACGCGCGTCGCCACCGTGATCCCCTACTGGCAGCGCTGGATGACGCGGTTCCCGACGGTGACGGCGCTCGCGACCGCGCCGCTCGACGACGTACTCGAGATCTGGGCGGGCCTCGGCTACTACTCGCGAGCACGCAACCTGCATTCCGGCGCCAAGGCCGTGCGCGACAAGGGCGAGCTCCCGCGCACCGCGGCCGAGCTGCGCAGCGTGCCCGGCATCGGGCCGTACACCGCGGGAGCCATCGCGTCGATCGCGTTCGGCGAGCGCGCACCCCTCGTCGACGGCAATGTCGCGCGCGTGCTCGGTCGCGTGTTCGCCGTCGAGCACGACATCAAATCGACCGCGGGCGGAAAGGCGCTGTGGGCGCACGCCGGCGCGCTGATGACGGCGCTCCCCGCCACGGCCGCGCCCGGCGATCTCAACCAGGGCCTGATGGAGCTTGGCGCGACCGTCTGCACGCCGACGTCGCCGCGCTGCCTCGTGTGTCCGCTCGCGAAGAACTGCATCGCCGCCCGCACCGGTCGGCAGGACGAGCTGCCGATCGTTCCAGCGCGGAAGAACGCCCGCGACCTGCCGCTCCTCGCGCGCACGCTGGTCTGGATCGAGGAGCGGGGTGAGATCGTGCTCGTCCGCCGGCGTCCCGAAGGATTGTTCGGCGGGCTGTGGGAGCTGCCGCCCGTGGAGGTCGCCGAGGCGGTCGGCGCTACGCTCGAGCGCACACCGGTCGCGCATCACGCACAGACCCTGTCGCACCGGCGCCTTCGCATCACGGTGATCCGCGGTGCGATGCCCCGGCGCCTTGTCCAGGGTGAGGATCCGAGCTACGACGCGATCGCTCGCGTGGCGATCGCCGACGCGGGGCAGCTTGGCATCGCCGCCGCCACCACCGCGATCCTGTCGACGTACCAGGACAATCCATGGAGCTCGATCCCAACGCCCTCGCCCTCTTCACGACGGGCTACGAGAACATCCTCGAAGGCATCCGCGTCCTCGGCTTCAACGTCGACGACGAAAACTTCGCCGACACGGCGAAGCGCGCGGCGAAGGGCCTCCACGAGCTGATCCACGACCAGAAGCAGGTCAAGGCCGAGGTCGCCGCGCTGCTCGCGAAGACGTTCCCGGCCAAGTACACGGAGATGGTCATCTCCAAGCACAACACGTGCTTCGGGGTCTGCCCGCACCACCTCCTCCCGGTGATCTACCGGATCTCGATGGCCTACATCCCGACGGAGAAGGTCCTCGGCCTGTCGAAGCTGTCGCGGCTCGCCCGCCTGATCGCGCGCGCCCCCCGCCTCCAGGAGGACCTGACCCACGAGCTCGCCGACATCCTCCACGAGGAGCTGCAGAGCCAGGGCTCGGCCGTCTACATCGAGGGCCTGCACATGTGCATGGCCGCGCGCGGTGTCGGCGCCCACGAAGCCCGCCTGGTGACCAGCGGTGTGCGCGGGGTGTTCCTCGAGCTGGCCACGCGCGAAGAGTTCATCAAGCTCGTGCTGGCGCCCCAGCACGGCGTGCTCTGATATCATCGACGCAGATGGAGTCTCCGGTTGGACGGATCCCGTGGTTCGACTATCTGACCAGTGAGCCTGCCAAGGCGCAGAAGTTCCACAACGCGCTGTTCGGGTGGACGACGCAGCGCCTGCAGATGCTGACCGGCGACGTCGTCACCGGGATCGTGAGCGGCGGACGCATGATCGGCGGCTATGCACCGCCGCTGCAGGGAACGCCGGTCTATCGGTTCTCCGAGCCGTGGTCGCGCTGGCTGCCACACCTCCAGATCGCGAACGCTCACGAGAGCGCCGGCAAGGTGAAGACGCACAGCGCGAAGATCGTGAAGGAGCCGACGCCGTTCCTCGATATCGGTCGGTTCGCGATCGGCACGGATCCGAACGGCCAGGCGTTCGGGCTGATCCAGCCGATGAAGCCCGTCGAGGACACAGGGTGGGCTGGAGGACCGAACACGTTCTGCTGGAGCGAGCTCTACACGCTGTCGCCGGGCTCGTCGTGCAACTTCTACAAGACCATCGGCGGCTTCACCGAGACCAAGAACCAGCTCCCCGACGGCACGTATCACATGCTCGAGAAGGACGGCGCACCGCGCGCCGGCGTGCGGACGCCGATGAAGGGCACGCAGCCGGGCTGGTTCGCATGGGTCCGCGTGCCCGACCTGATCGTCACCGCGAACAAGGCGCTGCAGCTCGAGTCGACGTTCATCATGCCTCCGGCCAACGGCATGGCGCTGCTCGTCGATCCGTGGGGCGCGACGTTCGGCCTCGCACAGGCGTAGAGCAGCCTCGAGGGCGTAGCCAGGAACGCGGCTACGCACCGGATGGAGGTGCGCGCGGCGATATGATCAGCATCTTCATGGCGGCGGTATGTCGAATTGCTGCTTCGCCAATCCATCGAGAACTTCGATATCGATGCAGCTCGAACCGGAGCAAGCCCGATATGCACCGGGCGTTGCGCCGATGAGCTCAGCCCTATTGTCGCTGCACTGCCGCACTCCATGCGGTCCAGCAGTCGAATCACTGGTTCGATAGAGCAGTAGCGGTTTGCAATGACCGGGGGACATTCTAAAAATCAGTCTGGAATGTTGAGGAGTTATGGAGAACAGCACGGCTGCAGTCTTGCCGCCAATCACCTGAGCGCGCATGGATTCCGGCGTAACGTGACCGACACCAACCACTACTGAAACAATGTACTCACCCGGTCTCAATCCAGTAGTCGAAAAACTTCCGTCGGGGTTTGCGGCGATGGTCTGCACATCCTTCGGATTCCCCAC
>JANOPP010000200.1:0-8868 GCA_031421915.1 Myxococcales bacterium
CGCGAGCTCGAGGAGATCCTTCGCGGTCAGGAGCATGAGATCCGCGTCGGTCGCGGCGACGACGTGTGCGATCGCCGGCGTGCGCTGGAGCAGGGCAGCTTCGCCGACGTACTCCCCGATGCCGATCGAGCTGATCTGGACAAGCTGACCGTCGGTGCGCTCGGCGCGCACGTCGAGGCGGCCACGTGCGACGAGGATGAGGGGATGATTGCTCTCGCCCTGGCGGATGACGGTGGTGCCGCCAGGCACCGTCTTGCGCTGGAACATCGCGGCGACGTGCGCGCGGCGATCGACGGGTAGCGGGGCGAAGAACGGGCTCGCGATGGCCGAGCGGATGGGGACCTTGGCGCGCGCCAGGCCGAGCATGTCGCGCGGTTCGGTGCGCTCCTCGGTGTGCTCCTCACCGTAGTCGAGCGGTGGCGGCGTCTCGGCGTCTTCGTCGACCTCGATGCGCTCGAACGGAACGGTCGGCGGCGGCTGCGAGATGCGCTCGAGATCGCCGGTCTCGATCCGCGGGCGCTGACGCGTGTCGAGCTCCGCAGCGAGATCCTCTTCAACGAGCGACGCGGAGATCCGGCGAGCGGCGCTCGCGATGCCAGCGACGGCCGCCGTGGGTGGTGGATCTACGGAGCCCGGGCGCGTCGGCTCGCCGTCGAGGGGGGCGAGCGTCGAGGGGTCGGTGGCGATCGAGATCTCGGAGAGCTTCTGGATCGACTGGGTCGTCGGATCGGCGACGTGGTACGGAACCGCGCGCGGCAGTGGTGTCTCCTCCATCGACGAGCGGCGGACCGGCTCGGACGGCGCAGGCGCGAGCGCGTCGAGGAGTGCGAGGCAGCGATCGTCGTGGGGCGCGATCTCGAGGATGCTGCGACAGACGGCGATCGCCTGCTGCGTGCGGCCCTGATCGCGGTACGCGATCGCGACCGATCGGTAGAGCTCGACGGCTTCGTTTTGACGCCCGGCCTCTCGCATCGCGCCGGCGACCATCACCCGGAGCCCGAGATTCTCCGGCTCCTCGCGGAGCCGTTTCTCGAGCTCCTTGAGCTTGCTCACGAGGGCGTCAACGACACCTGCGCCTTGAACGTCATCGCCGGCGAGCTCTGCGGGAGCGCCCACTTGCCCGCCACGGTCTTGATGCACGTATCGAAGGTGTCGCCGAGCGACGGCGAGAACGACGAGCTCTTGTAACCGCCCGCCTGCGAGAAGCTGGCCGACACGGTGAGCGTGATCGTCCGCGCCTGGAGGCTGGTGTCCTTCTTGAGCGCCTGCTCGTAGCACTTCTGGATCGCACCGCGCGACTTGGCGACGACGTCGATGAACTGCTTGGAGGCCTCGCCTGCCTGCTTGTCGTCGATCGGACGGACCTCGCCGGGCTTGCCGGGCTTGACCGTGAGCGCGTTGCCCTCGATCGAGACGATGATGTCACCAGCGGTGCCACCCTTCTCACGCAGGAGCCGGGCGTTCTCGTCCTCCAGGGACTTGCACAGCTTGTCCTTCTCCGTCATCGCAGCGCGACACGACTCGAGGTCGGCCTGCGTCTTCGGATCCGGCTGGATCTTCGTCTCACCCTTGCACGCTCCGAGAACCAGCAACACGAACGGAATGGATGTGCGCGTCATTTCAAGGTGTCTTTCGTCCTCGATGCTACGGGGTCCACGATGCCAATGCCAGCGGGCCCGGGTCGCTCGATGAAGTCCCGGACGATCTGGCCGCCGAGGACATGCTGCACGACAACGGGACCAGTACGGCTCGCGTCGAACCGATTATATAGGGCCGTCAAGCCGCGTGGGCCTGGAAGGGTCGCAAAGCCACCACCGGTCAGTCCGCCAGGCTCCGGCGTGACGACCTCCCGGACCAGCACGTTCGGGCCCTGCGTGCAGCGACCAAAGCAGCTCTGCCACGCGAGCTCGGCATGCTCCCGCGCACCATGGGCCTCCAGAGCCGAGCGAAACGCCTCGTGGAGCTCGGCCGATCCTCGACGGTCCCCGCACTCGGGTCCCCGACAGATGACGATCCTGAACCGACGAGCCGGCACCTCCAACAAGCGTGACCGGCCCCCGCGGCCATGTCAATCAGGCCCGATCGCGTCCTGGATCATGGCGACGAGCGCAGGCTTGCTGCGGGGGTCCCCGGCGACATAGCGCAGGACCACGCGCTCCTGCGGACCCGGCTGGGAGGTCAAGGCCTCGACGATTGCCTTCTGCCACGAGGCATCACCGCCCCGGTCATCATCCGCGTGATAGAGGAGCAAGTGCGAGGCGAGTGCAGGTCGCTCGGCGCCGCCGCCGATCGCCGCCATCGCCGCGATCACCTGGACCAGATCCGCGCTTGGCGTGGTCGCAGCATCGAGGTGGTCCTGGAGTGCAGCGAGCGTCAGCGCGACCTGCGCGGAGTCGAGCTTGAGCGTGGCGAGGCCCGCGATCGCCTTGGCGACCGGACCGAGCGCGTCGGGCTCGGTCTTCGCGATGTAGTCCGTCTTGACCGCGAGCTGCTCGGTCAGCACCGCGAGGCTCGCCGGATCGCGGCGCGCGACGAGGAGGTCGACGACCGTGTCCTTGAGCTTGAGTGGGGCGCGGGTGTCGGAGAGCACACCCAGTAGCTCGCTCGTGACGTTCGGACCAGGCTGCTTCGCGAGCGCCGCGGCTGCGAGCTCCTTGACGCGGTCGAAGCGCGCGTCGCGATCGCGGACGATGGTGACGAGGGCACCGACCGTATCGACGGGCTCGCCCGCGCTCGTCGGCTGCCAGCCGTCGGCATCGAACGTCGCTCCGAGCACGGGCGCGGTCGTGCCGAGGCTCTTGCGACCGCGGACGGCGCCGGTCCGAGGATCGATCGCGACGATGTCTCCGTTCGAGGCGACGCCAGCGATCACGTAACCCGTGTGCTCGGAAGCGATGAGCTCGACGCGCGGGTGGCTGTACGCCCAGCGCAGCACGCCGTTGTTGCCGAAGCCGAGGACGTAGCGGAAGTAGTGGATCGCGTAGCCGTCGTCGGTCAGCTTCATCGGGCCCGACGCCGTCGCCTCGGAGGACCACAGGACGCGCGAGCGATCCGCAGCCGTGTAACCCTGCTGGATCAGATCGTAGGCGTCGCGACCGTAGGTCGTGCGCTCGAGCTGTGCCGGGATCTGGACCTGACCGTACGTGGCCTCGGTGCGCTTGCCCGAGGAGCTGCGCTCGTCGAGGCGGAACATGCCCTGCTTGGAGCCGTAGTACGCGACCTGGCTGGTCACGCGCAGCGTCGAGATCTGCTCGTCGATGCCGCGGAGGCGCGTCAGCGTGTTGCCGGTGCGCCCGTCGACGATCGTCAGCCACTGCGCGAGAAACGGGACGTAGACGACGCCACCGTGCGCACCCGGCGCGCCGAGCTGACCAGACGCATCCGCGGTCCACAGCTGCTTGCCGCCCGAGCCGGAGTACGCGGTGAGCCACCACGTGTTGCCCTCGCGGTTGGTAACGTAGACGCGCTCGGCATCGGCGGTGAGGCCGATGAACGTGCCGTCGATGTCGATCTTCCAGCGAGGCGCGCCGCGGCCCTGATCACGCGCGACGACCTGCTTACCCTCTAGCGCGACGATGAAGTCACCTCCGACGAAGATCCGCGACTGGACGTCGGCATCGGCCTTCCACAGCACGCTGCCGGCGACGAGGTCGTACGCGACGATCGTCTTGGGCGAGCCCGTGGTCAGCACGAACACGCGTGGCTGACCCGAGCTGTTGATCGGTGTCGGCGAGACGGGGAGCTGGCGCTTGGCGAGCGCCTCGCGCAGTGCGTACGCGTTGTTCTCGTCGGAGGAGAGCCGGAACGCGTGCTTGGGACCGCAGGCGGCAACCAGGGCGACGCAGAGCAGGAGCGCGCGCATCACTTGCCTCCCAGGCGAGCTTCGACGATCAGCACGGCTTCCTGGCGCGAGGTGCGCGGCGGCGCCTTCGGCGTCGCGTCGATGTAGTCGGTCAGCGCGTTGACGGCGGCGGAATCTTGGATCTTGCCGATCGCGCGAACGACCTCGACCTTGACCGCATCGGGTCCGAAGTCGGCGCGCTTGAGGATCGCACCGAGCGCGACGACGAGCGTGGCATCGGGGACCTTGCCGAGCTGCTCGGCGATCTTGCGTGCGAGATCCGCGTCGGCGAGCTGCGCGAGCCCGCGTGCGGAAGCCTCCTCGCCCCGCGCGAGCAACTGGAGCATCGGCTCGATCGCGACCTTGACGTGACCACGACCGGCCGCGGCTGCTGCCGCGTTGCGAACGTTGCCGACCGGATCGCGCAGGCCGGCTGCGACCGCCTTCTGCGAGCTCGGATCGGGATAGCTCGCGAGCGCGGTGATCGCCGCGATCCGTACGGACGGATTCGCGTGACCCGCGTAGCGCCGCAACGCGAGGCCATCCGGTGGCGCCGGCTTCAGCGCCAGCGCGTTGATCGCAGGAACCGCGACCGCCGGCGGCAGCCCGAGCGCGAGCGCATCGAGCAGCGCATCGTGGGCGGCTGCATTGGGATTCGCGCCGAGCTGCTCGGCTGCCCGTGCAGCGGCCTCGAGATCCGCACCACCGAGCGCGGTCACGAGCTCGGGTGGAACAGCCGCCGGCTTCTTCGCCGCGGCCGCCTTCTTGGCGGGTTGTCCTGTCGCGGGAGTCGGAGATCCGACGGTCGCGATTGCGAGCCCCACCCACAGCCATCTGGCATGCGTCATCTGGTCCCTCTGAAGGGTCGTCGTACCCAAAACCCGGTCGACATTCAACAATTGGTGTTCTCGTTTCGCTACAACAGCACCGTGGATCCAGCCGTCTTGCCGATCCTCGCGTGCCCGCGGTGCCGTGCAGCGGCGCCATTCCGAGACCTGCGCAACGCCCGGTGCGCCGCCTGCGGCCTCGAGCCCGCGATGGCGGCTCCTGGCGTGCTCGATCTGATCGATGTCGCGATCGGCGGGGAGCCGATCCCGTCGAATACCGAGCAGCGGCTGATGGAGAGTGACGTCGTCGCCCGGATCTACGACCGGTTCTGGCGCCCGACGTTCGTCCGGATGCTCGCCGGAAAGGGGGCCGGCGCCTCGGTCGGCGGGCTCGCCGGAGAGCTGTTCATTCACAAGCACGGCCTGTCCCTCGACGACCGACCCGGCCCGTGGCTCGATCTGTCGTGCGGGCCTGGCGCCTTCGCGCGTGCCCTCGCGGCATCGGCGCCCGGCGCACTGGTGGTCGGACTCGACATCTCGCGCGCGATGCTCGAGGTCGCGTCGCAGCGGACCGGCGGCTACACCAACGTCGTCCTCGTGCGCGCCGATGCCCACGCGTTGCCATTCATCGACGGCTCGTTCGGCGGCGTCAACAACGCCGGCGCACTCCATGCGTACGATGACCCCGAGCTCGTGTTCCGGGAGATCCGCCGCGTGCTCCGGCCCGGTGGGCTCTACGTCGGCTCGACGTTCGCCGAGGCGCCGTCACTGCTCGGCCGCCTCGCGGCGCGCGCCGCGGGCATTCGCCGGTTCGAGCCGAGCGAGCTGCGCGCGTGGCTCCAGCGGATCGGCTTCGCGGACTACGAGGACGTTCGCCTCGGTGGCGCGCTCGTGTTCCGCGTTCGTCGCCCGTAGCGCTACAGGAAGATCGTGTAGAGCGCGGCGAACGAGAGCTTGCCGGCTTCGACAGGGATCGTGTGCTGGCCCGACGTGTCGCCGATCAGCGAGATCGTGCCGGCGGTCGGATCGACGTTCGGGAACAGGACGTAGCGCCCCCCCCCACTCGTCGTCCACGTGTACGCGCCGGTCGTATCGCCGCCGCTCCCGGACTGGACAGCACCGTGCGAGCCGCCTGCGATCGTGAAGTCCGCCATGTCTCCGGTCTGGAAGACCATCAGGTGCGCCTTCGCGGGATCGTAGGTCAGCCCGAGCGCGGTGTAGAACGTCAGCGCCCGCTGAATGGACCAGGTCCGGAGGCTGATCGTGCGCTTGTCCAGCGCCTCGACTTCGACATAGGCGATGCCGTCGACGTGGGCGACCGCGTCGACATCGAACACGAACGTCGTCGAGAGCGCTGCGCACAGCTCGAAGCGGCCGTTCGGCGACGTCGTGTCTGTCACGGCGCTGCCGCGCTGGGTGAACGTGGCAGCGTTCACGCCCGCGAGCGCCGCGTTCGTCGAATCGATGTCGACCAGCTCGCCGCTGACGTAGCGGCCCATCGCGCACGGGCCGTCGACGGACGCATCGACCGGCGCGGAATCGATCGGCCGCGCGTCGACCGCAGGTTGGAGGTTGTCACCACAGGCAGCGAGCAGGATCAGGACATTGAACAGACGCATGGTCAGAATGCTCCTCCGAAGACAGGGACCGCCATACCCCGCTGTGGCGCGAGCTCGGGCGACAGCGGGTTGATCGAGATTGCACCGAGGGACCACCGTCCGTCGGAGTGCCGGCCGACGATCGCGACCGGCGCGTCGTCGGTTGGTTCGGGCTTCCCGCTGGTGTCGAGGTCGACGTCGAGATCGCGGGTCAGCCGGAACCCGAGGTAGAGCCCGCCGACGAGGCCGATCGTCGAGAGCGCGCCGACGAGGCGCTCGTCTCCGTTGCCCGACTTGTCGTAGACCGCGGCGTACAAGAGGAACGGCACCGCGCCGCCCGCCGCCGCGACACCGGCAACGCGCAGCATCCGGCGCGGCGTCGTGTTGGTCATCGGCGCCGCGACCTTGCCGACGATCAGGCCGCCCACGGTCCCAAGGATCGAGTTGACCGAGTACGCCTCGCCCCGGGCGGGCTGCATCAGCATCCCCATCGTCAGGCCGCCGATCGCGCCGACGCCGGCGAGCGTGTCGATCAGTGCGACATCCCCACGCGTCAGCGAACCACTCCGCGCGAGCCCCGCACCGCCGAGGAGCCCGAGCGTCGAACCGATACTCGCGCCGACGAGGATGTGGGTCGCGCGCGACGTGTCGACCTTGACCGCATCGGCGAACAGGCCACCGATCACACCGCCCCACACGCTGCCCGAGCCCGTGGTGCGGATCTGCGCCTCGCTGATCTCGCGCTTCGCGAACAGCCGCGGCATGTAGAGGCCACCTGCGACCGCCGCGGCGATCCCGACCGGAATCGCGCCACCGGCGGGCGTGTCCTTCGAGAAGAACGAGCCGATCGTCGTGCCGATGAGGCCGAGGTAGAGGGCGCCGTGGACGCGCATCGCGAGCCTGGCGTCGCTCGCTCCGGGCACCTCGGGCTGCGGCGGGACGACCGTCACCGGCGGCTGCGTCGGATCCGTGATCGGCGTGAGGTCGACCGGCGGCGCCGTCGGGTCAGGCGTATCCGCGATGCCGAGCTGCTTGTTGACGCTCTTGATCAGGAACTTCGCATGCTCGGCAGCGGCACCCTTGGGGCTCTTGACCAGTGCCTCGACGGCGAGCTGCTTCGCATCGACGAACACGCGGGCGTCGTAGAGCTGTTGCGCGCGCATCACGAGGTCGAGTGCGATCTGCTCGTTGAGGACACCGACGTCGGGGCCCGGATCCAGCGTGGGGGGCGGCGTCGGCGGTGCCGGCGTCGGCGTGGGCGCAGGAGCCGGCGTGGGCGCCGGAGCGGGCGCATATGGATCCGTGGGCTGAGCGGGCCCGTACGGATCGGCTGGCTGCGCGCTCGCGACCGCGGTCGCAGCGATCAGGACGGCCAGCGTGGAGCGCGTGCGCATCCACTAAGCAGTATCACGATCGCGTCGGGGCGAGCGGTCCGGGCCCGGCGTCCGTGCTCCTCGGCACAGGTCCGCTCTCGATGCCCGGCTTGCGCGGCTGGTCCTTCCAGGTCTTGCGATACAGGTACATGAACACGACCTGGATCGCTGACAGGATCGGGACTGCCAGGAGTGCTCCCACGAGCCCGTAGCTGTGTTCTCCGAGAAACAGCGAGAAGATCACGAGGACCGGGTGAATCTTCGCGGCCGTTCCGATGATCTTCGGGTTGAGCAGGTTTGCCTCGATGAAGTGGATGCCGATGATCCACAGGCCGATCGCGAGGCCGCGCACCACGTCGATGCCGGCGTCTCCGGAGACCAGCGCGACGATGACGATCGGGATCGACGACAGGATCGAGCCGAAGATCGGGATCAAGGTCAGCAGCGCGGCTACGACCGCGAGGATCAGGCTGTACTTGATGTCGAAGATCAACATGCCGATGTACGTCAGGACGCCGTTGATCACGCAGATGATCAGCTGGCCGCGAATGACGCCGGACAGGCCGCGGTCGATGCCGGCGATGATCACGTCGTAGTCGTCGCGCACGTTCTGCGGGAACAGGCTTCGCAGGAACGAGTGAACCTTCTCCATATCGATCAGGATGAAGGCGCCGATCATCAGCGTGAAGAAGAACAGGAAGATGCCGCGGATGAAGCCCGTGATCAGCTTCTGGCCGAGCCGCACGAGGTCGTTGAGCTGCGACTGCATCCCGATCATCGCCTTCTTCACATAGGCGCGGAGCTTGTCTTCGAGCGTCGCCGGCTCCGGTGGCGTCTCGTTCACCGTCAGGTGATACGCGCCCTCGGGCAGCGGCTTGAGATCGATACCGTTCGGCGCGAGCTGCATCGCGAACCGACCATCGGGCAGCGGCGTCAGGGTGAACGCAGTGCCCGGGGGCAGAGGAACGTCCGGCAGGATCTCGTGCTCCTCGGTCGCGGGGCGCACGCCGACGAGCGACGGGAACCGCTGCTCGAGCCAGCGCGCGAGCTGCGGTGTGTACTCCTCGTTGACCTTCTTGTAGAGGCCCGGAGCCTCGCCGCCGAGGCGCGCCACGTCCCGCGACAGCCGCGGCACGAGCAGGAACATGAAGCCGACGACCGCCGCGAGGAACACGAGGTAGCACGCGATGATCGCGAGGCCGCGTGGCATCCGGCGGGTGCCATCGGGG
>JANOPP010000201.1:0-8352 GCA_031421915.1 Myxococcales bacterium
TCCCCCTCTGCTGCGGGC
The DNA here is from genome assembly GCA_031421915.1 of Myxococcales bacterium. Lineage (GTDB taxonomy): Bacteria > Myxococcota_A > Polyangia > Haliangiales > Haliangiaceae > JABFXX01. The sequence continues at coordinate 19 of JANOPP010000201.1, forward strand.
CTGCTACTCGGCGCACCGACGCTTACCGAGACGGGACTCTCACCCGTTGGATCATCACAGCATGACGGCGGGTTCTCGCCGGGATCCCCGGCGGGGCTTCCGTCGTCGTCACGACGCACCATCCGCTCATTCTATCTCTCAGGATCGGAGGCGCACCCCATGCATCTCCCCTGATCGTGCTCGTCACACGCGAGATAGGGGTCATGCCGTGTGGCAGATCGCTCGCTCGCGCGTGGGCGCACGCCGGTGCCACGCACTACCAAGGAGCAACCTGTCATGGCCATTCCGACGGAAGTCACGTTTCACGAGCTGGAGCACAGCGATTCTGTCGAGGCTGCGATCCACCGCTGGGTCGCTCGCCTCGAGCACGTTCATGACCGCATCGTCCGCTGCGCCGTGAAGGTCGAGCAGCCGCACAAGAGCTCGCGCCACGGTCGCGCGTTCGAGGTCCACATCGTGCTCGAGTGGTGGGGCGAGAACATCGCGACCTCGCGCCATCGGCATGCGGACATCTACGTGGCGATCGCCGATGCGTTCCGCGCGTCCCGCCGCCAGCTCATCGACCAGATCAGCTCGCGCCGCGAGTTCGTTCGACCACCCATGTCGTCACGTCCCGTGACAAACGTCTAGAGAGCGTCGCTCGCCAGCGCGTTACGCGACTGTCACAACAGTTGTTACAACGCCGCGAAACCGCTGGCTTCTCCGGCTACCTGGCAACGCGAGTAGCCAGTGCACATGGTGCGCAACGCGCCGAACACACGCACGTCGCGCGTGGCACGTCGCTTGAGTTCAGTCGGCGCATGAAGAGCTCGACCCTGCGCCCGCTGGCGCTGGTCGCCTCGCTCGTGGCTACCGCCATGGGCTGTGCGACCAGCTCGGAAGAACCGTCCCTCCCCGTCTGCGAAGGCGATGGTAAGTGCGACGGCATTGGCACCGCCGGCGATCCGTTCAAGGGACTCGGCGACATCGAGACCAAGGAGTGGGACTTCATCGTCGTCGGCTCCGGTGCCGGAGGAGGTCCGCTCGCGGCGAACCTCGCACGTCAGGGTCACAGCGTGCTGTTGCTCGAAGCCGGCAAGGAGACGGGCGGCAAGACCGAATACCAGGTGCCGGTGCTGCACCCGACCGCGACGGAGACGCCGGATCTCGCGTTCTGGTACTTCGTCGATCACTACACGGGAAGCAATCGCGGCGACAGCAAGGCGACACCCGAGGGCATCCTCTATCCACGCGGTGGTGCACTCGGGGGCTCGACCGCCGTCAACGCGATGATCACCGTCGCGCCGAACAACAGCGACTGGAACAAGATCGCGACGCTGACTGGCGACGCCTCGTGGCAGGCGTCGAACATGAAGCAGTACTTCGACCGCGTGTCGAAGTGGCTCAGTGTCGAGCGGCCGCAGATCGGCGCCGAGGTGCTGTTCGACGACAGCATCATGGCGATCCTCACCGCGACGTTCAAGGAGGCCGCGGCCCGTGGGCTCGCCGGGCCAAACGTCCGCCTCGACAACCCGGCCGCGAACCTGTTCGTGATGTTCGGGTTCCTCACCCGGGACATCAACGCGGCGCTGATCGCAGGCATCGCCGAGGGCGTGTTCCAGTTCCCGCTCGCGACCAGGAACCACAAGCGCAACGGCACGCGCGAGTACTTGATCCAGACCGCGCGTGATGCGCGCCGCTTCCCGCTCCGCATCAAGACGCAAGCGCTCGTCACGAAGGTCGTGTTCGCCGATGCACCCAACGCGAACGGCACGTGGCGCGCAACGGGTGTCGAGTTCCTCGATGGCGCGAACCTCTACGCCGCCGACCTCAACGCCGATAGCGCGCCGGCCTCGCCGCGCACGATCCGCGTCAAAGCGAAGCGCGAGGTGATCCTCGCCGCCGGCGTGTTCAACACGCCCCAGCTCCTGATGCTGTCGGGCATCGGCGAGAAGGCGCAGCTCGAGCAGCACGGCATCCCGGTCAAGGTCGATGTCCCCGGCGTCGGCAAGAACCTCCAGGATCGCTACGAGGTCGGCGTCGTCACCGAGCTCGACGACGACTTCTCGTCGGTGCGGAAGTGCACGTTCGCCGCCGACGCGACCGACCCGTGCTACCGCGACTGGCAGGGTGGCAAGGGTGTCTACACCTCGAACGGTGGCGTCGCCTCGATCCTCATGAAGTCGGACCCGTCGAAGGCCGAGCCCGACCTCCACATCTTCGCGTTGCCTGGCGTGTTCAAGGGCTACTACCCGGGCTACTCGACCGACGCCAACGCCGACAAGCACCACCTCACGTGGGTCATCCTCAAGGGCCACACCGAGAACAAGGGCGGCACCGTCAAGCTGACGTCGGCGGACCCGCGTAAACGCCCGGCGATCAACTTTCACTACTTCGATGACGGCGACGTCGACCAGGGCCAGGACGTCAATGACCTCACCGCAGTTGTCAACGGCGTCGAGTTCGTTCGCAAGATCGCGAAGCGCACCGACGAGGTGGATCTCTTCACGCGCCACGCCGAGGTGTGGCCAGGCCCCGGCGCGAACACGCGCGCGAAGGTCGCCGACTGGGTCAAGAAGGAAGCGTGGGGCCACCACGCGTCGTGCTCCGCGAAGATCGGCGCGACCGATGATCCGAACGCGGTACTCGACTCGAAGTTCCGCGTCCGCGGCACCGAGGGTCTCCGCGTCGTCGACGCGAGCGTGTTCCCCAGCATTCCTGGCACCTTCATCGTCTTGCCGATCTACATGGTGAGTGAGAAGGCCACCGACACGATCATCGAGAGTCTCGGCGAGACACGCAAGAACCAGAATTTCCCCCAGTAGTGTTACGGTGCGGCCGCGTGCCGACCCCGAAGAAGAAGCCCAGGCCGAACGCGCCTGCGCGGACGGTCCGTCGGGCCCGAGAGACCAACGCCGACACGCACGTCACGCGCGCGATGTCGCTGGTCAAGCGGAACAAGCACGCCGAGGCCGCCGAGGAGTTCCTCGCGGCTGCCGCGTTCGAGCCGATGAACTGGCGCCTGCCGAACGATGCGGGCGAGTGCTTCTTCCTCGCCGGACGCTTCGTCGAGGCACTGCGCTGCTACAGCTCTGCGATGATGCTGATGCCCGACATGGCGACGGTGCTGTTCAACCGGGGCATGGCGCAGGCGATGCTCGGCGAGGAGAACGAGGCGTTCGTGACGCTCCAGCACGTGCTCGAGCTGGAGCACGCGCACGCCGGCGCGTATCTCGAGATCGGCAAGCTCCACGCCGCCGCCGGCCGACACTGGGACGCGATGGATGCATTCGATGCGGCGCTGCGCCAGCGCACGACCGACGCTCGGACCACCGCCATCGCACTGCGCGAGAAGGCGCGCCTGCTGCTCGGTCCTCTGCACCGCGACGCCGAGGGCCTCGAGGTCGTCGAGACCCTGTGGCATCGGACGAAGGACAGCGCGACCCTCGTGGTCCTGGCGCAGGAGATTCTCGACGCAGCGAAGCCGCGCGCCGCGGCCGTGCTCGACGTCGTGCTCGCCGATTCGCCGCGCGATACCAAGGCGCTCAAGCTCCGCGCGAAGCTGACGCGCTAATCGCCGTCGAGGGCGCGGTCTTCGCGACCGACGCGCTTCTTCTTCATGCCGAGGTCGGCGAGCTTCTTGCGGAGCGTGTTGCGGTTGAGCCCGAGGAGCTCGGCCGCCTTGAGTTGATTGCCGCCGGTGTGCGCGAGGACGAGATCGAACAGTGGCCGTTCGACGCGTGCGAGAACCTTCTCGTAGAGATCGTGGACGGGGTAGCCGTCGATCCGTGCGAGCAGGCCGGCGAGCTTCGCCTTCACCATCTCCTCGAATGCGAGATCCTCGAGCGGGACGCGAGAGGCGACGACCGGCAGAACCTCGTCGCAGTCGCCCGCTTCGATCTTCGTCCGTGTCACGCGCACGACCAGGCGGCGCGCGATCGACTTGAGCTCGCCGACGTTCCCCGGCCAGGGATACGCGGCGAGCCTCTCGAGCGCGCGGGTCGACACGCTCGGCTTGGTGCGCCCGATCTCGAGCGCATAGTGCTTGATCCAGCGCTCGAACAGCGCAGGCAGATCGTCGAGCCGATCCCGCAGTGGCGGCACCTCGATCCGGCGCGGCTTGAACAGATCGTAGAACTCGCGCGACACGATCTCCGCGTCGACTGCCACCTCGACATCGAGGTCGCCCGTTGCGACGACGTGGACATCGAATGCCTCGGCGGTCTCGCTGCGACGATCGCGGATCGCGCGCTTCAGCGTGCGCTGCGATGGCCGCGACAGATCACTGAGGTCCTTCACGAGCAGCGTACCGCCGGTGGCCGACCGCAAGGCGCGGCGCGCCCGCTCGCAGGCGTCGTCGGTTTCGGTGCGGCCGGGCACATCCTCGAACGACGGGCGCACCGCGACGAACCGACCGCCGGTGCGCGGACCACGCTGATGCAGCACGCGCGCGACGAGCTCGCGGCCCGTGCCGTGCTCGCCACAGATGAGGACGGGTGCCTCGCCGTCGGCGTATGCCTCGACCTGCGCGACTACCGCGCGCATCGCGGCACTCTCGGCGATCAGGAAGTCGTTCGCCTTCAGGGTCGGTCGAAGCACCTACGCGGCCTCTTCGGATCCCGCGTTGAAGAGCCCGGGGCCATCCATGCCGGTCTCGTCGCGGCCCGGCGCCATCTCGGGCGACAGGCCGAGGCGGCTCTGCCGCTCGATGAGCTGCGTGAAGTAGTCTTCGACCAGCGCCCGCGACGTCGCGAGGTCCGTGGTCTCCCACACCTTGAGGCGGAGCGTGTTGCAGCCGTACAGGCCGCGCGCGTACCACGCACAGGCCTTGCGGACCTCGTGCAGCGTGCGCGGGCCCTTCTTGAGCTGCTCGATCAGGTCGACGTGACGGCGGAACACGGACAGCCGCTCGTCGAGCCGCGGCGGTCCCGGATCCGGGCGCCCCGCCGCGACCTCGCGCAGGCGCGAGAACAGCCATGGGTTCCCCAGCGCGCCGCGGCCGATCATCACGGCGTCGCAGCCCGTGTGCTCGCGCATCCGCAGGTAGCCCTCGATATCGACAACGTCACCGTTCCCGACGAGCGGGATGTGGGACGGCAGCGCGTCGCGGACGAGCTTGATGATGTCGGGGTCGCTCTTGCCCGAGAAGCCCTGGGTCCGCGTGCGGCCGTGGACCGTGATCATCTTGGCGCCGGCCTCGACCATCGCGCACGCGAACTCGGGCGCGTTGCGGTGTGCCTGATCCCAGCCCGCACGGTGCTTGACCGTGACCGGGACGTTCGCGGGGACCGCGCGTACGACCGTGCGCACGAGCTCCTGGGCGACCTGCGGCTCGCGCATCAGCGCCGAGCCACACTCGCCGGCGACGACGCGCTTGGCCGGGCAGCCCATGTTGATGTCGACCAGCGACGCGCCGATCGAGACCGCGAGCTTGGCGGCCTTGTCCATCATCTCGGGCTCGCGGCCGAAGATCTGGACGCCGAACTGGCGGCCCTCGAGTGACGCCGTCAGCTTGCCGGTGGTCTTGGGATCGCCGACCGACAGCGCGTGGGCGGACAAGAACTCGGTGATCGTGAAGCCGACCCCGAACTCCTCGCACACGGTGCGAAACGGCAGATCGGTGACCGCCGCCATCGGTGCAAGGAGCACCGGCGTGTTCACGACTACATCGCCGATCCGCATGACGGAGGTTTGTACAGGATCACCTGCTGCGTGAAAACCCCGAAAACAATCGGGGTCTCAGGCGGGTCTCAGGCGAGGTCCTCAGGGGAGTTGACGTTGAACAGGGCACGCAGCTCGGGGTCGATCCGGCGGAGGTCCGCCTCCTCGATCCAGGCGACGCGCAGGCCGTCATCGGTGAGCAGCGCGCTCGCCTTGAGCTGACTCGAAGCGAGCCGGCGCTCGAGGTGGGGCCGCACCGCCGCGACGCGCAGCGCGCAGACCAGTGGCTCCGGAAGTCCGCCGACCCGGATTCCGACCGCATCGACCTCGTTCGTTGCGAGCGCGAGCAGGCGATCGATCAGCGCGGAGCTGATGTACGGCATGTCACCCGCGAGCACCAGCAGCCACGGGGTGCGCGCCTCGGCGACTCCCGCCGCCATGCCCGCGAGTGGACCGGCGCCCGCGACCCGATCCGCGACCGTCCGATGGCCAGGTATCGAGGACTGCGCGGAGACGATGATGTCGGCGACCCGCGGCAAGAGCACGTTGCACTGGCGATCGAAGATCGACAGCCCGTCGACGACGAGCGCGTGCTTGTCGATGCCGCCGAGCCGCGTTGCGCGGCCTCCCGCGAGGATCAGCGCCGTGACGTCGGAGCGAACCATCAGCGTTTGAGGAGGAGCTCGAGCTCCTCCTGCGCGACGGTCGTGACCTCGGGACCGCTCGGAGACAGATACACCGAGACCTCCGTGCGAACGCCGAACTGCCCCGCGAAGTACAGACCCGGTCCGACGGTGAAGCCCGTGCCGGGCGTCAGGATCCGCGTGTCCTTGACCTCGTAGTTGTCGAGGTCGGCACCGCCGCCCTGGAGGTCGTTGTCGATCGAGTGACCCGTGCGGTGCATGACCTTGTCCGCGTAGCCCGCCTTCTTGATGAAGGCGCGCGTCGCATCGTCGACGTCAGCGCCGGTGATCGGGCGGCGCTTGCGGCTCCGATCGGTGATCAACGCGAGCGCCTGATCCCGCGCGAGGCTCGCTGCCTCGAACGCGCGCCGGATCGGCTCGGTCGTGGTCGAGTCGGCAACCGCGACCCAGGTCTGCGCCGCCCAGACACCGTCGGGCTTGTCGACCTTGGCCGCGAGCGAGATCACGATCAAGTCGCCCTTGCGGATCGGCGCGGCCTTCACAGCGTTCGGAACGTAGTATGGGTCGGCGGTGTTGACGCCCGCGGCGACGACCGGTGGCGTCGACGCGAGACCGCGCATCGTCATCCCGCGCACGAGCCGCTGCTGCAGGTCGTACTCGGTGATCTGCTGGCCGCTCGACAGCGCCTTGGCGGCGAATGCGAGCGCATCCTTGCGCAGCTCGACGAGGTGATGGACCGCGACGTAGTGTGCGGTGCGTCCCGCGTCGCCCCAGATCGCCTTGGTGAACTGGACGAGCGTCTCCGACGATCGGATCTGCACACCTGCAGCACGGATCCGCTCCACGGTGCCGGCATCGACGCGCGACACCGCGGGCACGGCGGCCTTTGGCGAGTACTCGAGCGCCACCGTGCGCGTGCCCTTCAGCAGCAGCTTGAGCTGCTTGTCGAGATCGCGATAGCCGACGTAGACGAGCTTCTTGCCGGGCAGATGATCGAAGCTGCGCGCCTCGGCCGTGTGCACGAGCGCGAGCGGCTCGCCCTTTGCCGGCAACAGGTAGAACCACGGCCGCGTCGGATGGCCTTCGGGCGCGACGAGGCGATCCGCGATCGGATTCTCACCGTCGCGATCGAACAGGAGCCAGCCATCGAGTCGCTGCACCGCGAGCAGGCCTTGCACGGCGGTCAGGTCCGAGATGCCGACACGCGCCGGGATCGAAGGCGCGATCGGCTTGATCGACGCGTACGGATCGGTCGGCGTCGACGCGTATGGATCCGCAGGGTCCGCCTTGCCGGCGGGCTTGGCCTTCGTGCCCGGCGGATCGAACGTGGCCGGACGTGGCTCGACCTTCGGCGGCGGCTCGGCCTTCGGCGGCGCGACCTTCGGCGGCTTCACGCGGGGGTTCGGCTTGCCCTTCGTTACCGGCGGCGGCGCGGGCAACGGCTGCTCGACGATCGGCGCCTCGGCGTACGGATCATCGGGCGTGGCCTTCTTGGGCTTGGTCTTCGGCGGGGGAGGGGGTGGAGGGGGCTCGGCGTACGGATCATCGGGCAGCTGGCCGACGGGCTCCACGGGCTCCAGGATCGGCGGACCCTTCGGCGTCGGCTTGCCGCCGTCTCCACCGGGCTGCGCGAGCGCGACGGACGAAAACAGCACGAGAGCGAGGGTGAGGATGCGCGTCATGAGGTCTCCACCGACCCGGTCCGGACCCGACCGAGCTCTGCGATCAGCCCATCATGAATAGCACCGTTCGTCGCAACGACCTCTCCCGCGTGAGGGTCGAAGCCCCCTCCCTGTGTGTCCGTCACGGTTCCCCCGGCCTCCAGCACGATCAGCGCTCCCGCGGCGATGTCCCAGGGCTTTAGCTTGCGCTCCCAGTAGCCGTCGAACCAGCCACGCGCGACGAGGCACAGGTCAAGCGATGCCACGCCGAGCCTCCGGCAAGCTCCGGCAGTCCTCTGCAGATGGGCCCACTCGGCGAAGTTGTTGTCGGGCGAGGTCGCGAGATCGTACGGAAACCCGCTCGCGAGCAACGCGTGATCGAGCCGTGC
>JANOPP010000202.1:0-4279 GCA_031421915.1 Myxococcales bacterium
GAGCCCGATGATTGCGGCCCTGGCGATGAGCCTCAGCTCCGTCTCGGTGATCGGCAACGCGCTCCGCCTTCGGCGCGCCTCGATCTGAGTGAGCGACGAAGTCACCTGTAACCGAACAGGTCACAGCTAGGGTACTCAGACGCATGGATGCGCCGCATCCACGTTGGTCCGCAGCTTGCCCTGGTATTCCTACGCAACCTCGTTCCTGGAAGTCCCATGTCCCTCATCAGGTTTCTTCGTCCGTTCAGCCTGGCGATCCCGCTTGCCGGGGTTGGCGCTTGCGCCCCGCACGCGATGCCACTCGCAGCCGATCACCCGGCGAATCCAGCTGCGGAGCCCGGTCGACTCGCGGGACCGCCGTCAGCGCTGCATGCCGGTGTCGCGCAGGTCGACGAACCAGCACGACGGCCGTCGGCGTCGGCACCTGACCACAGCACGCATGGATCTGGTCCAGCGCCCGCGACTGCAGCCGACAAGATGGATGCGCCGAAGGCGCCGCCCGCACCTGACGCAGGTGCTCATCAGCACGGTGCGGAGGCAGCGCCAGCCGACGCGAGGGCGGCGCCCGTAGAAAAGAAACCTGCTTCGAACAAGGCTGCGCCGAAGAAGCCTGCACCGAAGGCCCCAGCGGAGAGGCCTGCCGCCGAGAGGCCGGCATCCGCGCCCGAGAAGCCGGCACCCGCGAAGCCGGCTCCGCGTCCGCCAGGCCACGAAGGCCATTGAGATGAAGTCGCTTCTGCTCTGCGCCTTTCTCGCATTCAACGGATGCGTGCCTTCGCGGACCGCTGTGTTTCATCCCGTCGATCGCGAGATCGAGCGCCGCCTCGGTGTGGGGGCGACGTGGGGAGACGACCGCGTGCCTGCCGCGATCGAACAGCTCCTCGCGGCACCCCTCGACCGGGATGCCGCGATCCGGATCGCCCTCGCGAAGAACCGACGCCTTCAGGCACAGTACGATCAGCTCGGGATCGCCGCGAGCGAGATCGCTGCCGCCACGGTGCTGGCGCCAACAGAAGTCAGCCTCCAGTACAAGTTCGCAATCGACGGCGATGGTAGCGAGATCGAGATCGAAGCTGTCCAGGACATCCTCGACGTTCTGCAGCTTCCGCAGCGACGAGGCGCAGCGCGCGCAGATCTCGAGGCAGCACGTTCGCGTGCTGTGGGAGCAACCGTCGAGCTGGTGGCGAACGTGGAGCGCGCCTACGTGGACATGGTCGCTGCGCAGCAGGAGCTCGAACTCCGGCAGACCGCATTCGATGCTGCGAGCGCGTCCGCGGAGATCACCGAGCTGATGTCTGCCGCCGGCAACGCTCCCGACCTCGCTCTCGCGCGCGAACGGGAACGCCGCGAACAGACAAGGCTGGATGTCGCCGGCGCTCAGCTCGACGTCGAACAGGCGCGCGAGGCGATGAACGAAGTGCTGGGACTCTCGGGCAAAGAGACGAGGTGGTCCGTCGCGACGCGCCTCCCAGGGATCCCCGACGCCATGCCAGCTCTCGATGCGATCGAGCGCGACGCGGTTGCTGCGAGTCTCGAGCTCGCTGCGATTCGCTCGGAGACGGAGGCCGCGGCCGGCCGCCTCGGGATCGCGCGCGTGCGGTCTTTTCTGCCGGAGCTCGGTGTCGGTGTCGCAGCATCTCGAAACGACGGCGGATGGGATGTAGGTCCGGCGCTCAGCATCGGACTGCCGCTGTTCAACCAGCAGCAAGGTCCTCGAGCGCGGGCGAATGCGCAGCTCAGGCGGGCTCGCAACGAGGCAAGCGCGACCGCCACCGAGCTTCGAGCTCGGGCGCGTGCGACGCGCCAACGTGTGCTCACTGCTCACGCCCAGGTTCGGCACATCCGCGATGTCGTGATGCCGCTGCGTCAGCGAATCGTCGACGAGACGCTGAAGCAATACAACGCGATGAATGCATCTACCTTCGAGTTGCTCACGGCGCGCCGTGAGCTCGTCGATGGTGGACGGCAGTACATCGACGCCTTGCGTCGATTCTGGCGAGCCTCCGCCGATGCACGGGCGCTCGTGCGCGGCGCGATGCCACGTGGCGGATCCGAGGATCGCGCACCTACTTCTTCGACCACCACTTCCAGCCAAGGTCACTAGTCATGATGAATCGACGAAATCTGCTCGGGGCGGGTGTCGCCGCAAGTGCTGCGATCCTTGCGCGCGCGAGGCTCGCCGCTGCACAAGCGCCCGGCGGGCATGCTGGCCACGGCAGTGCTCACAAGGTCGCCGTCCCGGTCGGCACCGCCAAGCTGACAAAGGGCCGCGCCGTCGCCGGTGAGAACTACACCCCGGTCGTCGTGCCGAATGGCTCGACCCTGCCGTTCGAAAAGAAGGGCGGAGTGAAAGTCTTCCACCTGACCGCCGAGCCGGTGTCGCACACGATCGCGACCGGTCTCGACATCGAGGCATGGGGCTACAACGGCTCCACCCCCGGACCGCTGATCGAATGCGTCGAGGGCGACACCATTCGGATCTACGTCACCAACAAGCTGCCGGAACCAACGAGCGTTCACTGGCACGGCGTGATTCTTCCGGCGGGAATGGATGGCGTCGCGGGGCTCACGCAGAAGGCGATTCCGGTCGGGAAGACCTTCAAGTACGAGTTCACGATGAAGAAGGCGGGGACCTTCATGTACCACCCGCACTTCGACGAGATGGTGCAGATCTCCCTCGGCATGGTCGGGATGATCGTCGTGCATCCGAAGCGCCCCGACGGTCGCCGCGTCCGCGACTACTCCCTCATGGCGCACGAGTGGTTGATTCCGATCGGTTCGCGCCGACCGGATCCGCTGGCGATGAGTGACTTCAACGTCCTGACGTTCAACAGCAAGGCGTTTCCATCGACCGAGCCGCTCGTCGCCGAGATCGGCGACCTCGTGCGAATTCGCCTCGGCAACCTCGGTCCAATGGACCACCACCCGATCCACCTCCACGGATACAAGTTCGAGGTCGTCGAGACCGACGGTGGGCAGGTTCCGAAGGAACGCCGCTGGCCCGAGACCACGACGCTGGTTCCCGTCGGCGCCGTGCGCGTCATCGAGTTCATCGCCGACAACCCCGGCGACTGGGCGTTCCACTGTCACATGACGCATCACGTGATGAACCAGATGGGCCATGACATCCCGAATCTGATCGGTGCCGACACCAAGGGCCTCGACGCGCGCGTGAATCGGGTCGTGCCGGGCTACATGACCATGGGCGCAACCGGCATGGGCGACATGCACAAGATGGAGCTGCCCGACAACTCGATCTCGATGCTCGGCGGTGATGGCCCGTTCGGCATGATCGATATGGGCGGCATGTTCACGATCCTCAAGGTACGCAAGCAGCTTACGGGCGACAAAGACCCGGGCTGGTACGACCACCCTGCTGGCACTGTCGCCGGCGAAGCTAGCGCCGCAGAGCTCGCGCGCGATGGCATCAAGACCTGAAACGGAGAGCCGATGACCCGAACGATCCTTGTTTCACTTCTATCCATAGCGGCAGCATGCGGAGGCGGATCAACGCCGGCTCCAACGACGCCGATCGCCGATCCGATCCCCATGGCCGAGAAGCCGGCAGAGCCGGCGCCGGACGCCACTCCGGTGACCCCGACGGAGCCTTCCGTTCCTGAACCACCCGCAGCGCCCGATCCGGCGAAGGTGAAAGCGGACCTTCTCGCCGTGGAGATGACGGCGTACGAGAATGTGAAGCCCCTCGTCGCGAAATACTGCGCAAGCTGTCACACGAAGGGACAGAAGGGCGCGAAGGCAAAGACCCTCGAGCATTTCGAGACCACGACGTATCCGTTCGGCGGTCACCACGCGATGGAGGTCGGCAAGAACGTCCGCAAGGTGCTTGGTGTCGGTGGCGAGAAACCAACAATGCCGAAGAACAAGCCGGGCATCGTCAAAGGGGACGAGCTCGCGGTGTTCGCCACGTGGGCGGACGCGTTCGATGCATCACACGCGGGCGGGGCCCACGAGGGTCACGGCGGCGGTCACGACCACGGCAGCATGAACCACGGAACGCCGGCTCCTGCGAACACCAAGCCTGCTGCGCCCGTCAAGGCCGCTGCGCCGGCACGCTTCGACATCGTCGTGACGAGTGCGGGCTTCGAACCGAAGAACCGAAGAACATCACGGTCCCTCGGGGAAAGCCGGTGGTTCTTCGCTTCGAGCGCCGCGTCGAGCGCACCTGCGGCACGGAGGTGGTGATGACCGTCGACGGTCAGAAGATCGAGAAGGAGCTCCCGCTGAACAAGCCCGTCGAGCTCGCGCTCACTTTCGGCAC
>JANOPP010000203.1:0-36276 GCA_031421915.1 Myxococcales bacterium
TTCTGAGCCCTCGTGTCGGCGACGGCAGAGGCGGGAACGGCGAAGGCGAGGGCGGCGATCAGGAGCGTGGGCGCGCGCAGCATGCGCCGATCGTACGCCGAAACGGACGAAGGCACCGGATTCGCCGGTGCCCTCAAGCTAAGGACAAACAGGGAGGGGCGCTATCACATCGCGGGAGGCGTCGCGTCGGATGCGGGATCGGTGACCGCTGCTGCCGCGGCACCAGCACTACCGGGCACACTGCCGAAGTACAGGCGCGCCACGACGGCGATGGTGAACGCATCGGCAACGTCAGGCACGTTCGGCATGGCGAACGCCGCACCGATGTCCATCTTGTTCGACGGCGAGAAGAATCCGCCGATCGTGAGCGGCGTGCTGTCCGCGAAGATGAACGAGCTGCCCGACGGCTCGATGCCGATGTTGAACAGGTTAGTCTCGCCGAACGCGTAGATCTTCTCGTTGACCTGGAAGCCGAAGCCGACGGGGAGATTGATCGCGAACGTCACCGGGTCCAACCCGAGCGAGACGTGCGTCGGCGGCATGTAGACCCACATCTTGTCGTTGAGGTGGTACTGGAGGCTGAGGCCGGCTGCGAGTCCGGGACCGTCGGGGATCGATGCGAAACCGAACGATGCACCCGCGGAGACACGCAGCTTCTCGGAGTGCTTCAACTGGAACAAGCCGTACAGCCGTAGCGATCCCTGAGCCTCGAACGGCTTGAGTGTGAGGCCGTAGCTGATGCCAGCTTCGAGTTTGTCGCTGATGCCGTAGCCTGCGCCGACACTGAGCGGGATGACCGTGCCACTGGACGATGGGATCACCGGCGGTCCGGCACTGCCTGGAGTGAAGACCTTGCCCACGCCTGTACCGACATCCACTCGGATCATGCCCTTCAGGATGTTGATCGGGCGGTCCTTGAACCTCTGTGACCACGAACCCGTGGCTCCGCCGAGCGCGGCCGCAGGTGCGTTCGGATCTGCAGGGGTACCGCTTGCGTCCTCCGGCGGCGGTGCCGCTTCGCCCTCGCCCTCGGGCGGGGTGTCCTGCGCCATCGCGCTCTGTACAGGGACCGCAATCAGGGCGGCCGCGGCAATCAGTACCTTGCTCAATCGTGTCATTCGGTTCTCCTGGTGACGGACAGTTCGGGCGAAGGTCGAGCGACCGCCCCTGTTTGATAAAAAGATCGTAAGACGCGCATGATGCAAACCGCAAATTTCTGCGGGACCAGCGCGGCAACACGACGGTGACCGAAACGACAAAGGGCCCCGTTGCGGGGGCCCTGAGCGATCGCGGTGCGACTACTTATTGAATGACGGTGGGACGAGTGAAGACCTCGACCCAGTTGTTCTCGAACGGGCTGGTGCTCGGCTGGTTGATCACCCAGGTCGACATCACAAGCTCGGTCGGACGCAGGCTGCTCGACGCGAAGAAGCCGTAGCCACCCGGCCACGGATCACCCGCGCCGGCGATCGCGATATGCGTCCACCGACCATCGGACTGCTTGGTCGCGAGGAGCAGCTCCTGCGTCGTCGCATCCTGGTACGCGATCATCGGCAGCGTGCCGTTCGCGAGGACGAGCGCGGCGTCGTCACCGACGAAGTGGAACTCCGGCTTGGGCAGACCATCGACGGTCTGACCGACGAGGCGGTAGCCGTCGTCGACGATCTGCGGCATCGCGCCCACGGCGTCGGTGATGTACTTGAGGTCGTCCTGCGTCGAGCCGACGTAGGCGACGTGCACGACGCCATCCGCACCGATCGCGATCGACGGCGACCAGCCGGCATCGACGTTCGCGCCATCGAGGCGGACCGGCGTGGCGAACTGACCCGTGCTGACGTTGAACTTCGACATCTTGAGATCGCCGTTCGAGCGATCGTAGTAGACGACGACAGGCGCCTGGTTCGGCATCCGGGCCGAGTCGACGAACAGACCGAGACCCTCGGGCAGCGGATAGATGTTCGGGTTCGCCGGATCCGACGCCGGCAGCGGGGCCGAGTCGACGGTCCAGATCTGCCAGTCGGCCGGCGTCGTCGGCGTGGTGGTCTGTGCCGAGGCATAGCGGACCTGGGCGCGCGCACCGTTGGTCGCATCGCGAACGTGGACGAGGTAGGCCACGCCAGGGCGGCCGTCATCGCTGCGCAGCGTCAGCGACGAGTACATGCCGATCAGCTCGCCTTGCTCGCCGAGCGCCTTGCCGGTGCCCTTGGAGATCGTGTGCTTCTGCCAGACGTCGCCGACCTTCTGCGCGAACTTCAGCGAGCTGGTCTCGCGGTCGAAGTAGGTGACCATCGGCGAGCCGTCGTTGCCGACCGCGATGCTCGTGTACATCCCGACGTCCTCGCCCGAGGCCTCGATGCCACCACGGATGTTCGAGTCCGGGATCGTGACCGGACCGTCGGGGACGCCGTCGACCCACTCCCACGACTCGACCGGAATGCGACCGGGCTCGGCGCGCGCGACGACGAGGTCGCCGTGCGACTGCGCGTACGCCGACACCCAGATCGAGCCGTCCTTGCCGGCGGCGACATCCGAGTACGGACCGATCTTGCCGGGCGGGATGTCGTCGGAGCAGACGCACGTGTTGTCGATGCAGTAGGCGAGCTCGCCCTCGGCGCAGAAGTCGGCACCGCAGTCGGCAGCGACCTCGCACGACTTCTCGGCGGGGTCACCACAGCTACAACCCGGCGTCATCGAGATGACGATCGAGGCGCCGAGCCAGAGGCCGAGCTGCGTGGCGAAGCGTCCGAGGCGCGCGTTCTTGAACATCGCGACGAGCTTGCGAGTGCGGCCGCGGCGGCCGAACACCACCAGGCCAACGAACAGCACCAGCGCGACGCCGCCCGCGGACGGAACGCCCGAGGTCTGGCATGCGCAACCCGACGAGCCGGACTGGCCGTGGAACGGCGCGACCATCGCGATCGTGGTGATGCCGTTCTCGTCCTTCGAGAACACGAGGATCTCGTCGTTGACGATCAGGCTGTCGATCTGCGAGCGGCTCAGCTCGGCCGTGCCGCCCTTGAACCACTCGGTCGACGGCTCGTCGTCGCCCGGCTTGCCGAACGCGTACGTCAGCGTGTGCTCGCTGACGATGTCGAACATCGGGATCTTGAGGGTGTCCTCGTCCCAGAACATCTTCGCCGTCAGGATCTTCGGACCGACGGAGTCGATGATCACGGGCGTCACCGAGTCGTAGCTGACGGTGCGGTAGTCACCCTTGACGCGCGACTTGAGGCCGACGTTGTACTTGCCCTGCCACGCGAACGCGCGGTCGCGGATGATCATCGAGCCGGCTTCGACCGTCTGGTACGGGTGGTACATGCCGTTGTTCAGGTTGTAGGCCCACTCGAGCTCGCGGCCCGACGAGTCGTAGCGATCGACCTGGAACGTGACCTCGGGGAGCGCCCCGTTCTCGAGCTTCATCAGCGAGCGGCGAACGCGCTCCGGCTCCGGCGTCACGACCTTCATCAGCTTGGAGGCACCGTTGCTCTGCTTGGGCTGGCTGCCGATCGACTGGTCCATCTCGAACACCGCCGCCTTGGCGAAGACGTCCTCCTGGCCGAGCTGGCGCATCAGCGTGCTCGCACCGAGGGTCGCGTACAGCGCGAGGAAGTCGTCCTGCGACGTGGTGACCTTCTGGATCGAGAGGTTGTTGAGCGTGAAGCCCGCGAACGTCGGGACGTCGATCGCCGGCAGGCTGCCGAGGAGCGGGGTCACGAGGTCGAACACGGACGGCAGGACCGCCTCGAGCATCTGCGGGGTCTCGCGGACGAACTCGCTGTTGAGCACCTTGAGCTGGACGGAGCTCGCCGAGATCCCGATCAGCGTCGGCTTGATCACCGCCGGCATGCCCGGCATCTGCTCGAACTCGAGGTTGACGCCGATGTTCATCGTCAGCTCGAGCGTGAACGCGCGGACGTAGCGCTCGTAGAGGAACGCGTAGAAGTCGACCTCCATGTTGTGGATGCCGATCGTCAGCGCCGGAGACGTCGGCGTGTTGCTCCCGATCGTGAAGTCGAGCGCCTTCTGCGGACGCGTCACCATCAGCAGCGGATCGCGGCCGGTGTCGCTCGTCAGCTCGCCGAGCGACGGGACGAGGATGCCGATCGTGCCGACGTTGAGCTGGTTGATGTAGCTCGTGCCGACGCCGAGGCACATGCCGCCGGACGTGACGAGGTGGTGACCGGCGAGATCGAGGAACGTCTCCGAGATACCCATCGCGAGATCGGCGGCCGGCTCCGGCATGCCGTCGAAGGCACCGGCCGGGTTGAGCGCGTAGGTCGTGCGCGACGTGATCGGGAGGTTCGCAGGTGGCGATCCGAACTGCGGCGTCGGGATCGGCGGAACACACAGGCTCGGCTCGCTCGCGAACGGAACGCCGTCGGGGCGCATCCCGGTGCGGGTCGCGATGTCTTCATCGGCGTTCATGCCGGTGATGACGCCGAGGCTCATGCCGCGGAGCGAGCTGTCGAGCTTCACGTAGCCGCCGGGAACGATCCGGGCCTCGAGCAGGCCCTCCGTGCCGGGGGAGATGCCCTCGAGCATGTTGCCGACGTCCATCATGCCGGCGATGCCGAGCGGGCTCGGGAGCAGACCCTGGATGATGCCGTTGACGGCCGGGGTCAGCAGGTCGAGGACGAAGTTACCGACGAACGAGTTGATGATGTCGTCCAGAAGATTGACCGCGATGTCGGCGATGTCGCCGAGGATGCCGCAGCCGTTGATGTTCATGTTGAGCTGGAAGTTGTTGATGTTCGCGACCTGGAGCGTGAGCTCACCGTCGGAGGGGCGAATGCCGAAGGCGATATCGACGCTGCCGGCGAGGTTCGGCGAGTTGATCGCGAGGGTGCACGACCCGACGCTGATGCCGAGGACGCGGCCGCGGATCGGCAGCGACGTCGACACCGTTGCTGCAACGGTCACGCGCAGCGTCTGGTTGTTCGTCACCGCGACCGAGATGCCGTTGGGCGTGTTGAGCTGGACGCCGATCCGGCAGCCAGGCGCGCACGTGCCCTGCGTGGTGTAGCAATAGTCGGCGCTCGCAGCGAACCCACCGATGCTTCCGGACGGGACACAGAAGCCGCCGGCGAACGACGAGTTGAGGAGACCTGGCAGGATCGAGGTGAGCTTGGCGAAGCCCGCCTGCGTCACTCGGATCTGCGCGCCACCTTCGACGGTTTGATCCGCGGGTAGCCTTCCTCCGGGCAATGGTTGCGTCGAGCCGCAGGCTCCGCATCCGCTACCCACACCACCGCAGCCCATCGCAACGATGAACAGCGCGGACAACATCAAATTCAGTCGAGTCGAACGTACGAACATCGCGATCCCCCTGGCAGCAAACGCGAGACCGACGATCGGTCCCTCATCAACATCGCCTCGACGTATACGCCGATCGAATCTCCACTGTGAAGGACAATCCACTCGCTAGCCTACCGATAATTTGAGGCTTTCCCCGGCCCACCTCCAGAAGCTGGAAGTTAGGAGTACGCGGGGTTACCTCCTCTGATCGTGAGGGGGCACGCAAGCGCTACACGCAACCCCTCGGACGGCGCTGGGACTTGACAGGTCGCGTCGTAAGCCGCTATCTACTGCGCCCCTGGGTCCGTAGCTCAGTTGGATAGAGCGCCGGGCTTCGAACCCGTAGGTCAGCCGTTCGAACCGGCTCGGACTCACTGAAAACTGAAGACGTCACTAACCGGCCGGGGGCATAGCTCAATGGTAGAGCATCGGACTCTTAATCCGCTGGTTGAAGGTTCGAGCCCTTCTGCCCCCACTACTCGGCTCGCTAAAATCGCTGATTCCTCGTCGGAGTCAGCGATTTTTGCATTTCGGATCAGCCGGCGGGGAGCTGCTGATCGAGGTGGCCCCCAAGAACGAGGACTTCACGACGAACTGCTGCCCGTACCTGTCGCGGTAGACTCGGGTCGTGATGAGAGTCGCCCCCGCAATCGTCCTGTGCGTGTTCGCGTGCGGCGAGGTGAAGAATCCCGCTACCGATGCTGACGTAGCGATCGACGCCGCGATCGATGCGCCACCGGCGCCGCTACCGCCGTCGTCGACGGCACACAGCCTGACGCCTGATGGCATCGAGGTGAACGCGGCCCGCACCTACGGCACCGGGCTGGTCATCGTTGGCTCCAGGGCCTCCATGGCTCCCGATACGCGCGACGGTGTCCTCATGGTCGTCGGGGCGGGTGCCGACCGGGCGTCGTTCGTCGGCGGCACGCTCAACGATCAGCTCTACGCGGTGGCGACCCGCGCGACCGCGCTCGTCGCCGTCGGGCTCACGCGGAGCTTTCGCGGCACGGG
Organism: Myxococcales bacterium; assembly: GCA_031421915.1. GTDB lineage: Bacteria > Myxococcota_A > Polyangia > Haliangiales > Haliangiaceae > JABFXX01. The sequence continues at coordinate 6,307 of JANOPP010000203.1, forward strand.
CCAGATCGGAGATCAGTCGATGGTCGTCCGGAGTCAGGGCACCGGTTACACCGTGGCTCGCTACTACGTCGCGACCGACGAGGCACTCCAGCTCCGCGCGGTCGAGGCCCACGGAACGGGTTGGGCGATGGCGGGGCGACACCTCAACGGCGATCGGATCGGCGTGGTCCTCGCGGGGGTAGATACGCGTCCGACGCAGGCGACCTCGATCGGGTTCGGCCTCGCCAACTATCAGCCCCGGCAGATCGCCACCGACGGCACGCGTGTCTACGTCGTCGGCCACGCGGTGGTGGGAACGGAGGACGTCGGCTTCGTGCTCGCCGTCAACGGCCAGACTCTCTCGCCGGTGTGGGCTCGTCGCGTGTCCTCGGCCGTCGGCGTCAAGCTGCACGGAGTCACGGTGCGCGGCGCGACGCTCGAGGTCGTCGGTGCGAGAGGCGTCGACGGACTCCACGTCAGCCTCGACAGCGCGACCGGACAGGTCATGAGCTCGCGCCAGCTCACGGGACGGCCGATCGAGGGCGCACGGGTCGAGGGGGGCGTGCTGTGGCTCGCGGGTCGCGACGGCTCGGGCTCGTGGGCCGGATTTGTCGATGCAGGCAAGCTCCGCGGAGCCGCGTTCGCGTCGGTCGCGGTGACCGTGGCCTCGCCAGCGGCACTCGTGACGATGGGCTCCAACGTCGCGCTGATCGGTTCGCGCAACAACGGCAGCGTCGAGGTGCCGCTCAACGCCGATCCGATCGCGGCGTGCGGCGGCGTGGCGTCGGGCTCTCCGTTCGAGGTCGACGGCATCGATGCCGACGTCACCCTCGCGACGCAGGTTGCCCAGACCCAGGCGCTGACACTCAACTACGAAGAGCTGACGGCCGCGCAGATCACGGCTGGCACCGTCCAGACCAGCGCAGCCTGCCTGTAGCGGACTCCGGCACGCGCGGTCGCGCGACCGTCGACGCCTCGACCTGCGCTTGCGAGGTGAGTGCGTTCGCCGGGCGAATCCGGCACGTCATTGCGGTCACGGCCCGAAGAACGTCACCATCGAAACGACCGCGCTCGTACCGCTGGTCTGGGTCGTGGACACGAAGAGGGGCCCAGGGGTCGGCGCCTTCCGTGATCCGATCGCGCCCGTCCATGACCCACTTGCGAATTGGGCCTCCGCCACCGTCTCTCCGGTCGCGAACGTGACCGATTGGGTGCTGCGCGAGCTCGACTGATGGATCGCGATCAGCAGCTCGTCACTTCCGACGGTGGCCACCGTGTTGGTCGTGTAGTCCGGGCCGGCCGTATCCTCACGGGAGGTCCGCACGTCGACGGCGTTGCTGCTGCGTGCTCCCAGGATCTCGACGACGAACATGACAGGCTCGACATCCACGGACGTCCACGACGAGGTCACGGTGGTAGTCCCGCCTGGATGGCCCTGCCGAATCCAGACGGTCTGGGTCGCGAAGCTAGACGCCCTGGATAGCGTCGGATCTCGCGGATAAGCAACTCCGAGCCCGTCACTGAGAGTTGCCACGGACGTGTTCGAGCTGCCCCACAGCACGACCAGAACGCTCGAACCTGGCTGCATCGTCAAGGGAACGCTCAACGTCGACGTCATCATCCCGGCCGCATGGTCTGTGCTACCGACGGCCAACCCGGTCGCGGCGTCCAGCGCATCGCCCGCTCCGCCGTCGAAAGGCCCGCCGCTACCATCGCCGATCGATCCATCATTCCCCGGAGGCACGCTCTCGAAGTGGACTCGCCCGCAAGCCGCCGAGCTGGTCAGCACGATCAACGACACCCATGCTGCCCACACTCACCAAGCTTATCGTGACGAGTGGCAATTGGAAACATCGAGACCAGCCTCCGGAATCGGCTGGTACTGTCCAGCGGTGGTCCTGGTCTTCAACCTGGCAGCCGGCGCGATCGCGGCGCTCGCAGTCGCGGCCGCCGCCATCGCCCACGTCGCGGGCTACGATCCGTACTGGCTCCTCGCGGCGTTCGGCACGATGACGATCGTCGGTGGTGCGCTCGAGCTGGCGCCGAACCCGTCGTGGCACCCGCGCTACTTCTGGATCGTGCCGGCATGGCTGCTCGGTCTCGTCGGATCGGGTGCCGCGATGTTCGAGACCGTCGATCCGATCGCCGGCTACGTCACCCTCGGCGTGGCGGGCGCGGCGTTCGTCGCGGTGCTCGTGCACGCGTACCTGACGAAGCCGGGCGGCACGTGGCTCGCGGGCCTCGTCGGATCGGGCGCGATCGTGAGCGCCTGGCAGTGGATCGGGTATGCGCGGCCCGAGTGGAAGCACCCCGTGCTGTACGTCGTGAACGGCGCCGCAATGATCGCGATGGTCGTATTCGGCGTGCTGCTCTATCGGTCGCGCAGAGCAGCCGCGTCGGCGTAGTGATCAGGCGAGCGCACGCGTGCGGGCGAGCGTTTCGGCTGCGAGCGCCGCGACCGAGCGCACGGCTTCGTCGAGATCTGCGGCGAGGAGCTCGGTGAGAGGGAGTGTCTGGCGGATCGCGAGCTGTCCGTCGCGGGTGCAGAACGTGCCGATGACCGCGCGGACGTTGTGCGCGAGCATCTCGGCGGGGGACAGGAGACGGAGCGAGCCGATCACGGCCGTGAGCTTGAGCCAGCCGCCGTCGAGGAGCTGGACCTCGACGGTGGTTCCCTCGACGACGATCGTCAGAAAGTCGAGGCGTACGCTCGTGGCGGTGCCGAAGGCTGCCGACAGGTACGACTCGATCTCGGCCCAGGTCGTCAGGCGCTCACCGCTCATTCGATTGCAGGATACCATCGAGGCTCGGATGGCATCGCCCGAGCTCCTGGTCACGTTCTCGCGGCTGCCCGACCACCTCCACCGGCTCGGTCGCACGTTCACGATGTCGCCCGCCGGGGACATGGTCCAGGTCCGCTACCAGGACGCGCACGTGTCGTCCCTGATCGCGATGCGGCCGCTGCGATCGGCCGCCGGCACCGAGTGGCTCGCGCTGAGTGTCCCGCTCGGTCCCACGACGCAGTTCCGACTTCGCGCGGCGCTCGTCGCGAACGATGATCTGCCGATCGGCGCGCTGTCTGACTGGCAGGGGTTGATGCTGCTGCGCCAGACACTGCCGACGCGGAGCCTGTCGTTCGACAAGTTCGAGCAGGTGCTGACCGGGCTCGCTCACACCGCCGGTACGATCGTCGCCGGCGCTGGCTACCAGTATCTCGTTCGCTGAAGGGGTCTAGTCGTAGCGCGACGTCAGCGTCAGCTGCCAGCCCTCGAGGGTGCCGACCTGACCCGATGTCCGATCGGTGACACGAAGGGTCCATTCTCCATTCACCGACTCGTCGCCGGAGAACCCGAGGATCGGCTTGGCAGTGAGCACGAGAGGGGCCCCGTTATTGGCCGCGACGCCGTCGTGAACGAGGACCTCGTTGCCTGCCGGATTCGTCAGCGTGATCCTGAGCTGGGACGCGCGTGGGTGAGCGACGCGCAGCGAGATCACGACGTCGGTGTCGACCGTGGCGAGACCACGAGCAGCGATCGAGCGCACCACCGAGCCGCCGTCCGGCACTGGGGCTGACGTCGCGTCCGTGAACGTCGCGCGCATCCAGGACGGGCGACACAGGCCATAGCCCCGCGTCGCACCCGCGCACACGAGGCCCGCGTTTCCGCATGCGGCGTCGCTCGTGCACTCGTTGCCTTCGCCGGGTGGGTTGCCGGGCGTCACGCACGTGCCGGCGTTTGCGAAGAAGCCTTCACAGCGCAGGCCGGCGGTGCAATCTGTTGCAGCGCGGCAGGTCTCTCCGGCACCAGCCTGGCCCGGGGCACGTGCCGCGAACCAATTGCACGCTTCGATCGTGGAGTCGCTGATCCGTGCCGCGACCTGGAGGCTCATCCCGTAGTAGAGCCGGCCGACAGACGTGTCACCGGCGCCAAACTCGACCGCGACCAGGTCGGTGGAGGTCGCGAGGTGGAGGACGTTGGTAAATCGTAGCGAGCCGGCATCGATCATCGCGAGTCCCGCTGCAACGTCGGCGACGTCGCCATAGATCGCGCGGAACGTCGCGAGCGCCTGCGACGCCTCGAGGGGCTCGAGCTGGCTCGCGGTGGTGATGTAGCGGTCGGCAGAGACCCCGTACGCGGGATCCGCGCGAACCTCTGGATAGGTGTCGGCGAGGAGGCACGTCTCGGCCGCGACGGCGCAGCCCTCGAGATCTCCATCATGGATCGACGCGACGAGTGCACCGGAGTGGTGATCGAAGAACGCGCCGTACGAGTTGTCACCCGCGCCATATTCGTAGGCGACGAACGTCCGCCGTCCCGCGGGCTCGACGAAGAAGGTGCGATTGATCTCGCCACCGTCGACACGGCCGAGAGCTTCCTGCCAGGTCGTGACGTCGGTGTGCGACGACTGCTGGACGGCGCGCAGGATCCGATCGTGATCGAAGGGCGAGATCCGCTCGGGGTGGACCAGCGAGAGCACCTGCGTGTCCTGCGGAGTGAGCGCATCCGTCTCGAACGCGCCCTGGTAGCTGTCGCCGAACAAGCAGCCGCCGGCGACCACCGGAGCGCAGCCTGCACCGTCGCAGTCGACCTTGACGGCGAACCGACCGCGCGTCGTCGACGCGAAGCCTTTCACCAGTACGCGGTAGCGACCTGCGCCGAGCGTGCGCTTGACGCGCGAGTACACGCGGGCTCCATCGTCGTCGTTACGCGCGATGTACGAACCCCAGCCGGTCGGCCCCTCCTTGTAGAGGTACAGCACGGTGTCGACGCGGCGTTGTCCGAGGACGGCGTAGGTCGTCGAGGCATCGATGTCGGCGTCTCCCGACAGCTCGAACTGCCAGGCATGGAACTTCGCGGCGTCCGACAGCGTCTCGATCGCCGGGGTGGCGAACGGAAGGTCGCCGTGGTCGGTCGGTCGGCGCTGCGAGTCGTCCTTTCCGTCTCCGTCGGTCGGGACGTCGTCCTCCTCTCCCTTGCCATCGAGGCAGGCAGGCAGGAGCGAGAGGACAAGCGCGAGCGCTGTCAGAGTGGAGCCATGCGGTCGGTACATCACGAGCGCGGTGGGAGCAAACTGTGGGCCGCTCGTCGCGACCAATCTGTCACCTGAATCGATGACATCCTGCGGAGTTAGTGTCGCGGCAGCGAGGCGCTGCGGCGCCAGTGGCTACTCGATCCGCCAGCACGAATGTGAGTCACCGGGTACCATCGAAATTCGGATGGCATCGCCCAGGAGGCGAGCTCGTGGCGCTCAAGATTGCAGTTGTCGTTCCCCCGGTCTCCGACCTGAACACGATGTACTCGGCCTCGCCGCGGCTGGCGGCGTGGCTGCGCGGACTCGGTCACGAGGTCGAGCAGATCGATCTCAGCCTCGAGCTGTTCCTGACGATGTTCAGCCGCGTCGGGCTCGAGCGCCTGTTCGCCGCGATCGATCCGCGGGCCGTCGCCGGCGAGTACGAGGACGTGTACCTCAACCGCGACCGGTACATCCGGATCGTTGACGACGTGATCACGTTCATGCAGGGGCGCGATCCTGCGATGGCGCATCGGATCGTGCGCGGTGACTTCGTCCCCGAGGGGCCGTACCTCCGCGAGGAGAGTCCGCAGGCGCGGCGCGAGCGGTATGGCTCGTGGGGCAAGGTCGACCTCGCGCGTCACCTGTGCACGCAGATGCTGCTCGACCTCACGCACCTGTTCCAGTCGATCAGTTCGCACTACGGCCTCGTCAACTACGGCTCGAAGCTGTCGCGCTCGACGCCGAGCTTCGACGCGATCGCCGGTGAGCTCGCACGCGCGCCGAACGAGATCGAGGTGCTGATGTACGAGGTCGCCGCGCGGACGATCCGCGAGGACGTCGACCTCGTGTGCTTCACGTGTCCGTTCCCGGGGATGTTGATCGGCTCGCTCGTGATCGGGAAGTGGATGGCGACGCATCGCCCGCGCGCGGTGCGTGCGCTCGGCGGCGGGTTTCCCTCGACGGAGCTCCGCGAGATCACGGACGCGCGGCTGTTCGAGTTCGTCGACTACCTCGTCGTCGACGACGGTGAGCGGCCGCTCGAGCGGATCTGCGCGCGCGTGGCGGGCGAGCCGGCCGTGCTCCACAAGACGTTCACGCGCGAGGCCGGCGTGGTCGTGCGCCACGACGATCCGGAGGCGAAGGCGCCGAGGTTTCGCGAGCTCCCCACGCCCGACTACGGCGGCGTGCGAATGGATCGCTACATTCACCTCTTGCCGGTCGGGGCCAACGTCTTTCATCGGCTGCTCAACGATGGCCCGTGGCTCAAGCTGACCGCCGCGCACGGCTGCTACTGGAAGAAGTGCACGTTCTGCGACGTCCACCTCGAGTACATCGATGACTTCGATCCGCTATCGGCGCAGCAGCTCGCCGATCAGATGGATGCGATCCACGAGCAGACCAGTCTCTCGAGCTTCCACTTCACCGACGAGGCCGCTCCACCGCCGCTGCTCGTCAACCTCGCGCTCGAGCTGATGCGCCGCGATCGGAGCTACCAGTACTTCGGCAACATTCGCTACGACACGGGCTTCACGCCCGATCGCTGCCGGCTGCTCGCTGCGTCGGGGATGATCGCGGTGACCGGCGGTATCGAGATCGCGAGCGATGCACTGCTGCCCAAGATCAAGAAGGGCATCACGATCCCGCAGGTCACGAAGGTCCTGCAGTCGTTCCGGTCCGCCGGCATCCTGTGTCACGCGTACCTGATCTACGGCTTTCCGGGCGAGAGCCTGCAGGACACGATCAACAGCCTCGAGACACTGCGGCAGCTGTTCCGCGCCGATCTCCTGCAGTCGGGCGTCTATCACAAGTTCAGTCTGACGGCGCACGCACCGATCGCGCGCGAGCCCGAGCTCTACGGGATCCGGATCAAGGAAGCACCGTTCGGCGGCTTCTCTCGCTACGACCTCGACTACGAGAGCGTCAGCGTGCCCAAGCCCGACGACGCGATCTTCGCGATCCTCGACAAGGCGCTCAACGCGTTCGTTCATGGCAAGTACCTCGACACCGAGGTCCGCGAGTGGTTCGGGAACCGTGCGGTGCCGATGCCGACGGTGTCGCGCAACCTGATCGAGAAGGCGCTGGAGCTACCGCACCCTGCACCGAAGGCGACCGAGCCGCGGCTGTGCTGGCTCGGTGGCGTACCGCGGTGGACCGACGGGTTGCTCCAGGTCTCGCAGGCGAGCGGCGAGATCTACACGAGCCTTGCGCCGCGCTGGCTCGCAGAGAACCTCGAGCGCTGTCATCCGTCGGGCTGGGGCAAGGAGACGCCGCCGCGCCCGACCGAGTTCAGCTCGACCGACTGGTACGACGCGCTCCGAGCGCGCGGCCTCGTCCAGATCTAGCGCGGACGACCACTCACGGGCAGGCGCTGCTCGCGACTCCGAACCCGAACTCGATGTGTGTGATCGGGTGACTGCCCACGAAGGAGGCGGCGCCGAGTTGAGCCCACGTCACGCCGTCAGCGCTGCGGAAGAACCGCTGCTCGGCCGGCGCGCCGGTCCAGTGGCCTCGAACCATCACGAAGGTCCGCGTATAGGGATCGACCGCGATGCGCCCGATCGCTTCGTTCGAGTCGAAGCCGGTCCAGGTCGCGCCGTCGGCGCTGCGGTAGCCGCGCGTTCCCTGATAGACGACGAACTCGGTGCCGTCGAACACGACGTTCGACATGTTGTAGTCCGGGTTCTGGATCGGCTGTGCGAGCAACCACGTGTCGCCACCGTCGGTGGAGCGGCACAGCGCGCCAGTCGGACCCCATGCTTGCAGCCAGATTCCGTTGCCGTAGACCGAGCCGAAGCTCGATCGATCGCGGCACTCGATCGGCAGGACCGTCGGGTGCTGGAAGGTCGCGCCGCCATCGCTGCTGATCGTGGTGTCGGACCACGTCCCGCTACTCGAGAACAAGGCGATCCGGCCGCCACCATGCGGCGCGTAGCCGACCCGACGCGCATTGGGCCAGACGTTGCTCGGGTTGTCGTACGCGGGCCACGCCGACGCCGTGAACATCGCGCCGTGATCGAGCGATCTGCGCGGCGTGACGTCGCCGCCGATCAGGCGGTCGCCGGCCCACGCCACGCCCGCAAACGAGAAGCCGCGCTGGTCGTAGACCGTGGTCCAGTCGATCCCGTTGGCGCTGCGCAGGATGCGCGCGGGGTGATCGCCCCAGCCATAGCTCGCGAAGAAGTAGCCACCGCCGAACGTCAAGCCCGTCGACGAGCCCGCGTGATGGTCGCAGTCGATGCCGACGCAGCTCGCGGTGTCGTCATCGGAGCGATTCGCGATCCACGTGGTGCCACCATCGCAGGAGGCCGTGATCCGGCCGATCTTGCCGATCGCGACGAACATCGGTACGCCGTCCGGTCGCGGCGGGAGGGCGTCGCTGCTGGCGTCGCTCGCCGTGCTGCCGTCATCGCCCGCACCATCCGGTCCAGCGGGGACGTCGGCGCGATCGCATGCAGCGATCGCGAACACGAGCCAGATCCGCGACATCCGGGCGATCACGCGAACAGCCCGTCGATCCGGCGCGGACGTCCGACCTTCGCGAGGTAGCCCCCGAGACCGAAGTTCGTGATCGGGTTTCCGTTGTCAGTCACGCCGGCCATATCGAGGATCGAGTTCAACAGCTGGTTCACGTCGTAGGTCGACGTCGTGTAGAGCTGCGAGTTCGGGGCCGCGGTGAAGTGATAGTTCGTCCGACCGCCGTTGAGGTTGCCGGCGAGGATGTAGCCCATCTTGCCGTGGAAGTGACCGCCGCCATCTCCGAGATCCGATGCGAGGATCACGAGCGTGTTGTCGAGCACCGTCTTGCCGACGCCCTCCGGGAACTGATCGAGCTCGAACAACAGGTTCGCAAACTGCTGCACGAAGAACCGGTAGCCGTCGAGCAGTCGCATGTCGTAGGTCGTCACCCCTGGACCGCGACCCGGTCGCAGATAGGCGTCCGCCGGCGTGCCCGGCAACGGATCACCGTGGACCATGCCGTGCCAGTCGTAGTTCATCGCCGCGTCGAGCGTGCTGTCGAGGCTCGCGATGCCGAACCGTGGGCCCTGTTGGTTCGCGAACTCGATCCGGCCGACCGGCGCGAGATCGCACGCCATGGCCTGGGCCATCATCCGGATCTGCATGGTAGCGATCTGGCCCATGTGCTGACCCGGGACCGGGCCGATGCCGGAGGGCTGGGCGCACCCGCCGCCGCTGGCCGAGATCTCGATCTGGCGGATCCGCGCCGCGTGTTCGTCGAGTCGGCGACGATCGTCGGCGCCGAGATCTCGCGATAGATCCGCAAAGCTCCCACGCACCGCATCGAGCACGCTCTTGTTGCGCTCGCGCCGCTCGCGGAGTCGCCTGATCGCCTCGACATCTCCCGGAGCGGGGACCGTCGCGAAGTAGCGGTTGAACGCCGCGGTCGGATTGCCGTCGAGGCTGACCGCCGTGTCGCGGCCCTCGAACGAGAACCGGCTCGCGACGATCCCTGGAGGCTGGCCCCAGTAGATGTCCCCATCGACGGCGAGATCGACCGAGGGGAACATCTGCCCCGCGGCGAGCCCGAGCCCGATCCGCGTCTCGATGGACTCGGCGTTCGCACCACCTTCTGTCAACGGAGCCGCGAGGAGCTGGTCGACGTGGTTGGTGTTCGTCGTGGGAAACGCTCCCGACGTCAGCGTCCCGGTCAGCGCCGCTTCGGACTTTGCAGGATGGCCGAAGACGAAGGAGCTACCCCCTTCATCGAGCACCGGGTTGTCGATGTCCGACACGAACAGGCAGCGCGACCGAAACGGCTCGAGCGGCGCGGTCACGTAGGGCAGTGTGAAGTTGCTGCCCACGCTCGACGGGCGCCACTGACCGGCGGTCCCGTTCGGGACACCCATCATGTACGTCATCACGATCACGCGCTTGGGCCCGTTCGGTGACGGTGCCGCAGAGACCGGCGATGCGTACCGCTCGAGCCATGGCAGCGCGAGGATGGCACCACCAACACCCTTCAAGAACCCACGACGATTTGGCTTGCGCATGGCTTACTCCCCGCTCCTGCGATAGAGGAACGCGTCGGTCCGGGTCAGCGCGATCAACAGCTCGCGCAGATCGCCGCCGCTGTCGGCAACGAGGGTCTGCAGGGTGGCGATGCTGCACGCGTCCTCGGGCGTCTCGGGACGACCGGTGGCCGCGCGGAACCACTGCAGTGAATAACATTGCTCGACCTTCTCGCTGCTCGACAAGATCGTCGCGAGCTCCTGGGGGCCGGTGAACGGGAGCGGGCCGGTCCCGAGATTGATCTCGCCGGAGGCGTCGATCAACGCGCCGTTCTCGTGCGTTCTCACGCGCCCGCCAGCGTCGTAGGTCTCGAACGCGAGGCCGATCGGGTTGATCTGGCGGTGGCACCCCGAGCACTGGCTGTTGACCGTCAGGGGCGCGAGGCGCTCGCGCGCAGTCGGCAGCTGCGACGTTGCTTGCAGCGGCGTCGAGATGTCGACATTCGCGGGCAGCACGAGCTGCGGTTCGCAGAGCACGGACGAGCGGAAGAAGTTGCCGCGGTGGATCGGCGAGCTCTGCAGCGTGTTCGAGAGCGCGGCCTGCACCGAGCCGAGGGTCAGGATCCCGCGACGGCCCGGCTGTGCGACCGCGCTCCACGCCGCGGTAGGTGCGCTCACGCCGTAGTAGGCAGCGAGCGTGACATCGACGGGGATCTCGGGGGTGTCGAGCAAGCTGCGGAGGCTGCCATCCCCTTGCTCGAGGACATACCTGACGAGCTCACCGGGCTCTCGCGCGAGGCTCGCCTGAACGGCCGCGGTGTAACCCGGGTACAGCGTCGCGTCCTTCGGTCCAGCCTCGTGAAGGTGGAGCCAGTCCGCATGGAAGCTCGCGAGCACCTCGTTGAAGCGGGACGAGCCCATGAGACGACGGGCCTGGTCGGTGATCTGGTCGCGCGTCGAGAGCTCTCCGGACTCCGCCGCGCGATACAGCTCGTCGTCGGGGCCGCTGTCGAGGAACAGGAACGAGAGCCGGCTCGCCATCTCGTAGGGCGTCAGGGTCACCAGCCCGGGGCGTGCCGCGGCCGCGTCGCCGCCGCGCTCGACGCGATAGAGCAGCGCCGGAGCCTGGAGGAAGTACTGGAGCACGCTCGCCCACGCTTCGACCGCGGGCTGCGTCCCGCGAACGGCCGTGAATACCTGCTTCGCGACGGCCGCTTCGGTGTCGGTGATCGGTCGGCGGTAGGCCTTCTTCCCAAACGACGCGATGAAGTCGTCGATGCAACCGTCGATCTGCGCCTCCGTGATCGGCGTCGCCGACACGTCGCACGGCATCAGCGTTCGCAACCAGGGAGAGGGATTCGCGATCGCGACCATCGCGATCCGCTCTGCCTCGTCCTCGATCGCGTTGCTCTGGCGATTGTTGACGGTGTTCTGGTCGGCGTCGTTGGTGAACCCGTTCTTGATCGTTGTCGGAGGGAACAGCGTTCCCGCCTGGAGCGGCACCGCGAGGTCGGCACCGAGCAGGTCGACGAGAACGTTGCGATACTGGGTCGAAGACAGACGCCGCAACGGTTGCACCGGCAACGGACGTGTCTCGCACTCCGCGATCTCCTTGATGGGTCCAATCTCGCCGTAACAGCCAGGCGCCAGACCTGCAAGCAAGCTGACCAGGACCAGCTTGATTCGCCTCTCGTTCATAGGACCCCCAGGGTGAGACCTGCCGTGATTCCGACGTACTGATCGAGCGCGCCTCCCACGATCAGCGTATCGCCGACCTCGGGATGCATCGCGAAGAAGTATCTCCGCAGCTCACCGCCAACGTGAGCGCGCAATGTTCGCGTGATCGCGATCTCGATGCTGAGCGACGCATCGATGCCGTTCCCGGTCGCACGCGGAAACCACGCATCGCTGGTCAGCGCACCGGTTCCGATCAGCTGACGCCACCCCAGGCCGCCGGCAACAGCCAGCCGGCGATGGAGTTGATACCCGACACGCGCCGCGACGCGAACGAACCGGTACGTCGTGTCCGGGACCAGCTCGCCGCCGGGGGCCATCTCGTCCTCCACCACGAATCGGTGCTCGCCGACACCACCCATGACACGAGCCTGCACATCGCGTGATCCGAAGACGTAGCCGATCGTGCCTTGCCACTCCGATGACCGGGTCTGGTAGACGTCCATCTCTGGACTCCGCGAGCCATTCACGCCTACCGCAAGCTCCGCCGCAGCGCCGAGCTCGAGCCCGAACCGCGCGAACGGTCGCAGCATGATCTCGGCACCGATCGATCCGGCGCCGAGATCGTACTTGCGCAGGTCGCCGTTGATCGCATCCCGGTAGCGCAGCTGGCGCCAGAATGGCCCGCTCTCGACGCCGATCCGGATCCGCGCTGGGCTCCTGACGAGCCCCTGTGACCGCTTCGTCGTGGACAGCGTGTCCGATGTGCCGAGCGGCGCCGCGCTCGACGCTCCGATCGGACTCGCTGGTGCGGCCACCGCGTCCGTGCTCGAAGGAGGTTCCATCGCCGGTGTGGGCGCGGCCTCGACACTCTCCGCGACGGGCTCTGGAGGCGATGGGGGAAGAGCCTCGATCGGCGTTGCCTGCGCGGCGCCTCGCGAACGCGGCTTCTTGGCCTTTCGGGGTTTCTTGGTCCGCGTCGCCTTCTTCGGCTTCTTGCGTGCGCTCGCGACCTGACCCGACTCGGACTCGGCGTGTGCACTCGGTGTCGATCCACCGGAGGAGGTCACGAAGGCCGCGATGACGAGCGAGATGCGGACGTGGATCACGGTGTCCCTCCCGAGGCGAGCGTGTCGTCGATCCATCTCCGCACGCACTCGACGTCGGACGCCGAGAGCGCTTGCAGCCCGAGCGGCATCCGCGCACCGCACGAGGGTTGGCCGGCGATCTTGTCGAGCAACAGGTGTGGCTGCTCGGTCGTCTCGACCAGTGCCCTGCCTTCGCAGAGCTCGGTCGTGCTCGAGATTCCGATCACTCGGTTCGCGACGCCGGGCGAGACCAGATCGAGGAACGCGTCAGGCTCGTCGGCGTCATGGCACGCGCCACACTTGGCCACGAACATCTGCTCGACGCGGCCCGGACCACAGTCCGCGAAGCGTTCCGGGCGCTCGAGCTCCGCAGCACATGCTGCGAGCGTCGACCCAGCGAGGATGAATGGCAGAGCTCTCATCGTGTGCCGCGAACGCTGCGGGATGAGCAAGATCCGCACCCACCTCCGCCCTCAGGGAACCCCCTGAACCATGATGCGTTGCTGCCAACATAGTAGGCACAACAGCGCTCCGCCTGGGGGCGCGGGCCGACAGGACCCGGCCTTGATGTGGGATAAGCTCCGACCGTCCGGACGTCGTCGTCAGAGGTGCCAGGGATTGAGCAGGCGCCTCGGGTCGTAGCGATCCTTGAGCGCGCGGAACGCGGGGAGCGCGTCGCCGAACTGGCGCTCGAGGAAGTCGGCGGTCTCCAGCTCGAGCGAGATCAAGTAGCAGCGCGCCCCGTCCTTCATCGCCTCGCTGCCGATGTCGCGCAGCGCGGGCAGGATGCTCGGTGCATCCTCGGGAGACACCTCGAGGCGCAACGCGATCAGGAGCGCGAGGTCACTGTCCGGGAACGGCGCGAGCGGCAACCCTTGCGGGCGGCGCAGCACCATCAGCGAGCTCCCGCGCGGCATGTACACGTGGAGGCCAGCCTCGATGATCCGGTCGACGATCCGGCGGAACGTCATCAGGCCATCGGGCAGGGGCAACAAGAGCTCGAGTGCTGGCGACGTGAACTTCCACTTGTCGAAGTGATCCTCGCGAGCGGGCCCCAGGAGATCGACCTCCTCGAGTGGTGTGGCATCGTCGGGACGGACCTCTTCGATCGGCGTCAGCGTCTCGCCGAGATCGCCACTGACCGCCATCACCGGGAGGCCGGGCTCCCACATCATCATCGCGCGAAAAAAATCGTAGTAGCCGTTCTCGAGGACACGCGTCGCGCTGTCCATGAAGTTGACGATCGACCGCCAGCCGAGCATGCGCCCGCGGAGCGTCCACGGCCGCGACACGGTCGTGAGCGTCGCGTCGGCGATCACGCCGAGCTGGCCGCGACCGCACAGCGTGTACGCGTAGAGATCGTCGCCGGGGCGCACCACGTGGCGCTCGCCGTCGAGCGTGATCACCGTGAGTGCTCGCACCTGCTGCACCTGGAGCCCGTGGCGATGCGACGAGGAGCCGAACCCGCCGACCGCGAGCGTACCGCCGACCGTGCTACGCGAATTGTCGGTGAGGACCGGGGGGCGTCGTCCCAGCGGTGCGAGGTACTCGATCACGTCGAGCCAGCGCGCGCCGCCCTCGACGGTGACCGTCTGCAGCTCCGGATCGTCGGCGAGTATGCGGTTGAGCGCACGCAGGTCGATCACGACGCCGCCCTCGATCAGCACCTGGCCACCGCTGCTGTGCGCACCTGCGCGCGTCGTGAACGGAATGCCCTCGATGCCGAGCTGCCGCATGCACGCCGCGAGCTGCGTCGCGTCGTTCGGATGCAGCATGAGACCGGGCGTGCGACGCACGTAGCGACCGAAGTCGATGCGCGGATCGGTCCGGAAGTCACCGGTCGGGAACACGTCCGGCGCCGTCGTGCGCACGTGCTGGCTCGTGGCCCACGCGCGGACCCGCTCGAGCTTGCCGTCCATCTCAGCCGACCCAGAACTCGACGGCGGTGCTGACATCGAGGTCGACCTTACGCCGCTCCGGCACAGGACGGAACGATGCGACCACGCGCTCGAACACCTGCGCCGACTCTTCGAACTTCGCCTGGTCGCACTCCATCCGGATCGGATAGATGTAGTCGTCCGTCTTGATGATGCCGTCGAGCACGCGGATCGGCTCGACGCGGTTCGGGAGCCACGCGGTGTGCACGACGACCTGGCACTCGAGGTCGTCGGCCGTCCAGTACGAGACCGGCCCCTTGGGCGGCTGGCGATAGAACTCCATTGGCAGCGTCTCGTACATCCGCGCGCCGTGGACCGACTCGTGATCCGCGGGAGGTCGCGCATCGAACACGCGCATCAGCTGGTGGTGGACCGGACATGCCGGCGAGATCCACATCGCGCCGCGCGGCCGCGGCACGCCGACCCAACCGGGCGGTGGCTCGTAGTAGAAGCGCCGCCAGCGTCCCCTACCGAGGCCGAGGGTCGTCGAGTACGCGAGCTCGCGGACCGCGGTGCCGAACTTCTCGTACAGCGACGGGTCGCGGACGAGAGCCTCGATCCACGTGTAGTGGGCGTCGGCGAACACGACGCCGATGGTGTGCTGCAGGTTCGGCGTCGTCGCACGCGCGAACGCGATGTGCTCGCCTTCGTCGGAGAGATCGATCGCCGGGAGCTCGACGACCAGCTCGTCCGCCGTCGCCTCGAGCATGTCGGCGAAGATCTGATTCACCGGCTGCACCGGTGTGACATGGGACGTGACGCGGATCGTACCGGCGCTGGCGCCGCGCTCGTCCGTGAGCACGAGGTCTCCGCCGCAGAAGCTACGCCGCCAGCCCGTCATCGGCTTGCGCAGGCGCTTCTCCGAGGGCGCCGGTGGCCCCCCGAGCAGCTGCGCGAGACACGCGACGCCAGAATCGGAGAAGTCGGGCGTCGCCTGGAGCACGATGGCGAGGAGCTGCTCGCGCCAGGTCGGGTGCTCCTCGGGATTGCGGCACATCCCGACCACCGTGGCGGAGTAGTCGAGGAACGCCATGTACGCGACGAACCGCGCCTGCGTCCCGAGCCCACCGTCGAGGATGGCCACGCCCCAGCCCTGCGCGGTGAGGTGCTGCGAGAACCGGAGGTCACGGAGCTCGCCGTCACCCTCGTGGCGATACAGGAACGCCTCCTGGATCCACGACTCCGGCTCGGCGTGAGCGCCGCCGAGCGGCGTCACGAACATGCCGAACATCTGGCTCGGAGCTTCGTAGAGGATTCCGCCCTCTACCTCGAGCCGCTTCCAGTCATCCGGTATGGGTAGGACGAGCTTCATCACGGCACGCGCGGGCGTGCCGGACTAGTTACCACGACGCGATGTTGCTGATGCCGTTGGAGACCGCGGACGACGCGCCGTTGTACATGTTCGACGCCGTGTTAGAGACCGCGGACGCGGCGTTGCTGACGCCCTGAGACGCGCTGTTGTACATGTTCGTCGCGCCGGTCGCGATGTTCGAGGCCTGCTTGCCGGCCCAGTTCGTCGCGCCGTTGTAGGCATTGCCGACGGCCTTGGTCGCGCCGTTGTACGCGTTGCCGACGGCCTTCGTCGTATTGTTGTACGCATTGCCGACGGTCTTCGTCGTCGAGTCCCACGCGTTGCCGACGGCCTTCGAGGTCGCGTTGTACGCGTTGCCGATGCCCTTACCTGCGCTGGTGAGAGCCTTGCCGCCCCAGTCGATGCCGGCGGCGCCCAGGTTGTACGCAGACTTTCCGATCGCGCCGACGTCGACGGTCATATCGGCCGACAGCGAACCGCCGTAGCCGAGCGCCGCGAACATCTTGCCGCCGATGTGGAACTTGCCGTCCTTGAAGCTGATATCGCCGTCGGCACCGATGCCTGCGCCGACCATGCCGGACGCGCCGACCTTGCCGGCGAGCGGTCCGAGGTTGCCGTGGATGTCAGCGGCCGCTTCGGCACCGACGAAGGCGCCGATGTTGCCCTTGGCACCGATGAAGTCCGGGCCGAGGCCGACGGAGCCGCCCATGCCGGCCTTCGCACCGGCAAAGACCTCGGCATGTGCGCCGATGCCAGCGTCGTAGTCGACGCCGCCGAACTTGACGGACTCGGTCTTCGCGTCGGCGTTCGCCTCGCCGTAGAGGCCGACCTTGCCGCCGATGCCGCCGGTCGCATAGAGGCCGTTCTTGGTGTCGATACCGTACTGGCCACTGACACCGCCGCTCGCGACGAAGCCGCCTTCGGCATTAGCGGTGTAGCGCTTGTCGTCGGACATCGCGCCCGCGCGATAGCCCGTCTTGTACTCACCGCCAGCGACGTAGCCGCCGCTCGCGATCGACGTCTGCCCCTTGCCAGTCAGCGGATCGATCTTGGTCTTGAGGCCCCACGACGGGTCGGTGGTCTTGCTGCCCCACGCCGTGTCCGTGAACGAGCCCGCGCCGGTGAGGTTCTCGTACTTACCGGAGCCCTTCGAGGTCTCCTTCGCCGACGAGATCGAACGCGTGCCAGTCGTCTTGTGATCGAGCCCGCTGAGGTCAGGCTGGTAGATCTCGGGCTGGGCAACCATCTGGTTGCCGTCGACCTCGTTGCCGCCGTCCTTCACGAAGCCGGCGGTCTGGTTCTTGTGATCGTAGTCGAGATCCGTCTGGCGGTTACCGCCGGAGCGACCGACCGCGTTCCAGTTCGCGACGCTCGGCATCTTGTAGCCACCAGAGCTGCCGTCTGCGTTCTTGATCTGCTCGAAGCCGTTCGACGACTTCTCGCCAGAGACGCCCGTCCCCCAGGACTGGCCCTTGCCGCGAAGCACGTCCCACATGCCACCGAACGAGGTACCTCCGGCCTTGCCTGCGGATGGCTCGGCGGCAGCGGGACCCTGCGGCGCCATACCGAACATCGACATGTATGGGCTCAGGCCGGTGGCCTTGCCCGCTGCCTGCGCTCCCGAGGATCCGGAGATTCCGGCCTGCGCGGATCGCCCGGCTCGTCCGGGTCCGCCGCCCGAGAACCAGTCCCCAATGCCGCTGTGCCAGCTCTTGTTGTCTTTGGCGCCTGTATCGACCATTAGCGATCCACTCCGGCTTTTGGGGTCTTCAGCCTACTACGAGCCGAAGGGTCGCGGGCTTCCTGGAGAGTCCGCGCAGATACTCGAAAAACACCCGTTCAGCTGTGGGCAGCTTCGATCGCGCCCATCCGGACCCCGTCCGGGTCCTCGAACAGGATGTAGCGACCGCCACCCGGGAAGTCTGAAGGTGGGACACGCAGCGCGCCGCCAGCCTGCTGGACCTTCGCGAGCGTCTCGTCGACGTTGTCTACTTCCACGTAGTTAGTCGTGGTGCCGGGCGAGCCTGCCGCGTTGTAGAGGCCGATCCCGCGCTTGAGACCGTTGCCCTCGGCCAGGGAGAACGCGTCCGCGAACACCACATTCCAGAACGACCAGCCGGCGAGCTCCGTGTAGTAGGAGATCGCCGCGGGGAGGTCGGGAGTGATGATCTCGAGGAACGAGATCGGGTTCTTCCCGGACCCCTGGAGGTTCGGACGCGCCTCGGTGTACGGCTGCCAGAAGAACAGCTCCGCGCCCCACGGATCGAGGACGCCCATGTAGAGACCCGAGTTCGGGACCTCGGACTTGGGAACACTGATGCGACCGCCGAGCGCAACCGCTCGATTGGCCTCGGCCTCGCAATCCTCGACGAGGAGGTTGTTCACGACGCCGACGGGGAACCGCGGGTTTGCTGTCTGCAGCAAGCTGACGACCGGCATCGCACCCGTGTCGACGAGCGCGTAGTCCTCCGCAGCCTTGTAGATCTTCCAGTCGAAGACGGTCTTGAAGAACGGGACCGAGCGGCTCAGGTCACGCGTCCGGATCTCGACCTGGAACACGATGCGGGGTGCAGGCATGTCGGCAGTTTCGTCGCGCGCGGAACCGTTTACAAGCCGAGTGCCGCGACCATCTTCTCGTAGTGCGTCCGGATGAGGTCGCGTAGCTCGGCAACGCGTCCGACGAACGAGACCTGTGCGTGTGCGCGAACGATCTCCTCTGTCTTCCAGGCCGGCGAGGTGGGCAGGTACGGACACAGGTAGTGCGGCTCGAGCCCGAGATCGGAGACGAGCTCGCGCGTCTTGCTCGAGGCCATCGCATCGTTGAGGTACTCGTCGAGCACGAGGAACGGAACATTCTGCGAGATCGCGGCGATCACGGAGTGGTAACGCACGCCGATGTACATGCTCATCGTGCCGATCAGCCGCCACAGCTCGAGCGGTGCGAGCCGGTTGCGGATCACGATGGCGTCGGGGAGATAGCTCGCGACCTCGTCGACGACCGGATCGTCTCCTTGCATGTGACTGAATGGGAACACGACGAACTGCACGCGCAGCGTGGCCTCCTGGTGGAGCGCCGCGAGCGTCGCGAACAGATGGCGGTAAAACGGCGCGGTCCGCGGATCCTTGATCGACGGTCCGATCGAGATCCCGATCCGCAGGCGATCGCCCTCGATGCGATGCTCGGTCAGCACGCGATCGACGCTCTCGACGACGTCGGGCGGTACCGCGAGCGCGAACGCGGGATCCGGAACCATGTGGATCTCGCCCTCGTAGCCGCAGCGCCGGACGAATGTCAGCGTCGTGCGGTTGCGAACGCCGACATAGCGGAGCTTCTCGCAGCACGTCTTCACCGCCTCGTAGGCGTCGACGTGTGCGCCCGCGTACCAGGGCTGGTTCTGCGAGCACACGCCGTTCCACGCGGCGGGTCGCGCCGGATCCCACGCCCGCGGAGCACCGAGGAGGAACGGCCGGAACGAGGGATCGAGGTTGATGATCCCGCCGCCGCCGATCACGAGGGCATCGAGGTCGCGCGCCCAGTCCATCGTCTCGTCGGCAGGAACGGGGACCACGGGGGCATCGATCCCGCGCTCGCGATCCCACGCGTGATGCCAGAGATCGTGGGGGAACGCGGGCGAGAACACGATCTGCTCCGCATCGGGGCGCAGCGCGCGCATCGCCTGGCGCGTAGCGTAACCAACGATCGCGTCCCCGGCGTTGTCGATCGAGTACGCCCCGAGAAACCCGATCCGGGTCATGAAGGACGAACAGCCGCCGACTTGTCGCCGCCGCCGCCGCCGCTTGCGGGAGCCGTCGACGGTGCGGGCGTGGGAGTCGACGGCATCATGATCCGCGCGGAGTGCTCGACCGGCGCGGACACGTCACCGACGCTCGGCACCGGGACCGGGATCGCCACGATCGAGGAGACACCCTCGTCAAGCTCGCCGCGGATCCGCAGCATCCACTCGCGCGCGAGGCCGCTCGGGCTGATCTCCATCGACTTCTGGAAGCAGCGCAGCGCCTCGTTCGGCTGCTCCGCGTAGTAGTAGCAAATGCCCATGTTCAGGTAGGACGCCGGGTTGTCGCCGAACCAGTCGATCGAGATCTGACCGTACTTGATCGCCTCGAGCGGACGCCGCATCGACATCAGGATGCGCGCCATCTCGAACGGCAGGTTCTGCGGGCCGGGGAAGTAGTTGATCCACGCGCGCTCCATCGCGACGCGCAGCTCGATCTGCAGCGGCTCGGGCAGCCCGTTGGCGGTCTGGCGGAGATGCACGGCGAAGTCGAAGACCAGACCCGGATCCCAGTTGCTCATCCGGAGCAGGCCGAGGAAGTGCTCGATCGGCAGCGGCTGACGCGATTGCCGGTGCTGCTGGATCAGATCGAAGAACTCGCCGGGGCCGAAGTTCTGGATCCGCTCGCGGACCATCGACAGCGTGTCCGCAAACTCGACGTCGGTACCGCCGAGGATGCACGCCACCGTGCGGAGGTTCAGCGAGCGCCGCGCCGTCGCCGCGTAGTGGCCACCCTGCTCGGTGAAGTACTTCCCGATCGCATGGTAGTTGACCATCATCGAGAAGCAGCCCGTGTGGAACTGCATGTTCAGTTGTGCCGGGTGATACAGCTCGTCCTGGTTCGTGTAGCCCTTGTCCGACGAGATCAGGAGCAGGCGCTTCCCGGAGATGTCGATCAGCGTCTTGAGCCCGATGAAGCCGCCGTACGGGATCGTGATCGAGACCTCGGCGAGATTCTCGCGGTAGTGAGCGAGCACGCGGTTGAGCGCGGGGTCGGCGTAGTACTCGGTCGTGACCGGCCGCTCGCCGTACTGCACCTTGAGCTTGGAGATGATGTCGATGCGATTGAGATCGGGCGACTCGTCGGGTGAGCGCGTCGAGACGGTGACCTCGTTGATCTCGCCGTTCGCGAATCGGAAGATGTCGTGGCGAAACGTATCGAACGCGTAGTTCCCGATCACGACGATCGGGTTCTTCACCGTCTGCGCCGACAGCACCTCGCCCTTGAACAGCTTGATCTCGCGGTCGGAGTCGACGTCGAACTTGGCGAAGTCGAGTAGCCCCTCGGCGACGTACGGGATGAGGTGCGGGTGCTCGCTCCACACCTTGAGGTTCGTGCTCGTGAAGTCGGTCATCACGTACTTGACCGTGAGGTCGCGTACGGACGACTCGCGGAGGAGCTGGTGGAACTTGTTGAGGAACTGATAGGCGAAGCGGCCGACGCCGGCGGCTAGCTCGACGAAGTAGATCGGATGCTTCGGATCGATCTGGCCAGCTGCCTTCGCGTCGCGGAGATACGCGAGAGCGACGTGCGCGTACGACTGCGCGATGAACGTGTTGCACGTCGCGTACGAGGGGACCTCGCCGCTGTGCCACGCCGTCGGGCCCTTCTGCGTGTAGTAGTTGCGCTGCAGACTCCACAGCACGGAGTCCGAGAACCGCTTGTCCCTCTCGAGCAGAAATCCCGTCGGAGCAGGAGGCGGAGCGGTCCCTTCACCCTCGGTGGACATCGTCGCGATGCTAGCATGGTGGTCGAGCGGTCCCGAGGTGAGACAGATGAGACACCTGTTTCTGGCTCCGCTCGGTTCCGCGTTCGGCGAGGCACTGCACGGTGTCCGGATCGCGCGACAGCTGGTCGCGGCGGGACACGAGGTCGTGTTCCTCGCTCCGGCGGCGATGTCGACGGTGATCGGCGATGCGCCCGTTCAGTTTGGCCGCCTCGATCTCGTGCTGCCGCGCCTCGACGCGCAGGTCGCGGAGGCGATCGCGGAGCAGCGTTGCGAGTCGCTCGTGCTCGTCGATGCGGCAGCGGTCGGCAAGGTCGCGCGGACGTTCGGGCTCGACGTTCGCGCGTTCACGGATCCGGGGATTCCGGTGGTCGCACTCGATTGCTGGAACCTGGGGCCGCAGCCGGTGCGCTGGGAGTACGGCGCGACCGCGCACGAGACGCTCGCTCCCGAGATCCACGCGATCGAGCGCCGCCTCGTGCCCGTCCCGATCGCATCGCCTGCGGTTCGCGGCGGCTTCCGCGCGATGCCCGAGGTCTCGGTGCACGTCGATCGCCGGACGATCCGGACGCAGCTCGGCCTCGGTGACAGCGATCGGCTGATCCTGTGGCCTTCCGCGAGCTGGCAGGCGCCGGAGAGCCACACCGATCCGGGACTCGCGCGGCTCGCCGCGATGCTACCCGCGCTGATCCTGCCTCGCCTCGATCAGCTCGGCTCGCGGGTTCATGTCGTTCACGTCGGACCGACACCCTTCGCCGGTGCCGAAACGCTCGCTCCGCGCTACCGGTTCCTCTCGCAGCTCGAGCCGCGCAACTACGAGCAGCTCGTCGCGTCGGCGGATCTCGTGATCGGCTTCAACTCGGTCGCGACCTCGGTGGCGACGGCGATCGCGGCGCGCACGCCGATCCTCGTCGGGACAACGACGCTCCGTGCCGAGTCGATGGCCGAGGTCGAGCAGGCGCTGGGCGATCGCCTGACGCCCGCGGTGCGCGCTGCGCTCGCCCCGAATCTCCCGCTCGCGCCGATCCATGCGTGGCCGCTGCGCCTGGGCGAGGTCCTCGCACCGGTGCTCGCTGACAATCCGCTCGAGAGCGCGCTCCGCCGCGTCGATCCGTTCGACGAGGCCGCCTACGTCGAGGCCTGCTGGTCGCTGCTGTTCGATCCCGCGACTGCTGGCTCCCTCCGCCTGCGGCAGGCGACCTATCACCGCACGGTCCTCGCGCTGCCCGCGGGGCACGAGCAGCTGATGTCACTGCTCGGTGCATGATACTCACGTGCACGTGGGCAAGCTTCCGCCAGTTGGCGTGATTCCCGCGGCCGGTCTCGGTAGCCGGCTCGCATCGCTCGGCTATCCGAAGGAGCTACTGCCGATCGTGTACCGGAGCACGGAGGCCGGCGTGATGCCGCAGCCGATCGTGATCGCGTCGCTCGAGCAGATGCAGCGTGCGGGCGTCGCGGACTGTGTCGTGGTGATCGCCGAGTCCAAGCTCGAGATCGCGCGCGTGCTCGGCGAGCGGGCGGCCGGTGTGTCCCTCGCGTACGTGGTGCGCAGCGTTCCGCGTGGCCTCGCGGACGCGCTCGATGCGACCCACGCGTGGACGCGCGAGCGCGATGTCTGCCTCGCGCTTCCCGACACGCTGGTCACACCCGACGACGCGATGGCGCGGATCGTCGCGGAGCTCCATGCATCCGGCGCGGACCTCGTGCTCGGCGTGTTCCCGACCGAGCATCCCGAGCAGCTCGGTCCGGTGCGGATCGCCGACGACGGCCGCGTCCTCGAGGTGCTCGACAAGCCCGCGCAGACCGACGTGCGCAACACGTGGGGCATGGCCGTCTGGTCGCCGCGCTTCACGGCGCTGCTGCACGAGGCGGTCACGGCGACGCAGACCGTCGTGCTCGGCGAGGTCTTCGATCGCGCCGTGAAGATGGGCCTCGCCGTGCGCGCGGTCGCGTTCACCGCCGGTCGGTTCATCGATGTCGGGACCCCGGCGGGCCTCGCCACGGCGCTGAGCGTGCCGCGATGAGCACCGCACTCGTCACCGTCGATCCTGCGAAGCGCACCGTCGTCACGTTCACGATGAAGGGCGATCCGTGGCCGACGATCGCCACGTGGGCGAAGCAGCATCGCTACTACCCGCGCGAACCGCAGACGGGTACCGTCAAGTTGTTCCAGAAGGGCACTGGCCTGTTCACCGCGCCGATGCGCGCGCAGTTCACGCAGCGCGGGAAAGAGATCGAGCTGCAGGCGTGGGTTCACATGCCCCTGATCACGCGGATCATGGCTCTGTTCCTCCTGCCGGCCGAGATGAACGTCAGCTCGGGCGGCTTGCGCGCCTTCGTGCCGCGCTCGATCGCGCGCAAGGCGGTCAACGAGCTGCTCGTCGACGTCGGCGCCGAACCGATCAAGTAGCGCGATCGGTCGTGGTCACTTCACCGCAGAGAGCCGGCCCGGTGCCGTCAGGGTGTAGCGCTGCGTGCGCGTGTCCCAGGCGAGGACGTCGGGGCCATCCGTCAGATCGAGATCGCGGATCGAGCGCTTGATGGGACGGAAGCCGTCCGTCATCGGTAGCTCGTCGACGATCCGCACGCGCCGCGGGCGGGCGTACTCCGGCAACGTCGCGACCGCCGCGGACAGGGCGGCGAGGTCGAGGGGAGAGCCAGGCTGGAGCAGCACGGCGGCGAACGGGACCTCGATGCCCTCGGCGTCGGGATCGTTTCTGCCCGCGGCGATGCAGAGGGCCACGCTCGAGGCCTCGTAGATCGCGTCCTCGATCTTCGTCGAGGCGACGGCGCCGAGCCGGGTGTGGATCATCTGTCCGGCTCGATCGACGAACCAGAAGTCGCCCTCGGTATCGACCTGGAAGAAGTCTCCGGTGACGAACCACAGATCGCCAGACTCGAACGCGTCGCGCAGGAGACGCTTCGGGTCGATGTGCGCGACATCCGCACCCGCGCGTGACGATAGGCGCGCGACCAGCATGCCCGGTTCGTCGAGGCGCGCGCGGATCAGCCGACCCGACCCATCGCGTTCGAACTCGTCGTCGGCGAACGACCACGCGGCGACCGCGACCTCGGGACTGCCCGGCAGCGCGCGACCGACGGAGCCGATCTTCTTGCCGCGTGCGTTCGCGAGGACCGTGTTCGCCTCGGTCGAGGCGTAGAGCTCGAGCACGCCGACGGGGCCGAACCGGGTGACGAGCTGACGCCACACGTCGCGGCGCATGCCACTGCCGGCGAACAGCCGCACCGGGTTGTTCTTCTCGCCGAGCACGGGCGGGGCGTCGACGAGCATCCGGCACATCTCGCCCGCGTAGTAGACGACGCTGATCCCGTAGCGGCGGACCTCGTCCCAGAACGTCGCCGCCTCGAACTTGCTCGCGAGCGCGAGGCGCGCACCGCCGGTGAGTGCGCTGCCCGCGGCGACGAGCGTCCCCGACGGATGGTGCAGCGGCAGGCAGCAGTACACGGTGTCGCGCGTGGTCAGCGTCGCCGCGGCGGCGGCACCGAGCGCGGAGAACGCCCAGCGACGGTTCGTGATCCGCGTCGCGCGGGGCGGCTCGTGCTTGCCCGACGACACGAACACCATCGCGAGATCGCGGGCCCGACCCGGGTCCGGCTTGTACCAGGACGGCAGCGTCACGGTCTCCGGATCGATCGACTCCATGTCGGTCACGCCAGCCGGCAACGTGCGCGCCTCGCCTGGCTGCCAGGGAACTTCACCGACGCCGCCGAGAACGAGCACCTTGCCCGCGATCGACGCGCGCGCGCGGGCGGCGCTGCCCGGATCGGTGATCAGCACGTCGGCCTCGCCGAGCTCGAGTGCGCGCGGCAGGACATCCTCGGGTGTCTCGGGCGACAGCAGCACCGCGACGGCGCCGAGCCGGTTGATCGCGCAGACCAAAGACAGGTGGCTCGGCCGCGACGTCATCATCACGCCGACCTTCTGGCCCGGCTTGATACCGCACGCGATCAGGCCGCGTACGACGGCATCGACGCGACGGTTCGCCTCGGCGTACGTGAACGCGCGCCCGCGAAACAAGAAGAACGTCTTGTCGCCGATCTTCGTCGCCTGCTCCGAGAGCGAGCGGCCAAATGAGATCAGCGAGTCATCCTGGATGTTGCGCAGCTTGTTGAGCCGCGGCAGCTGCCAGCGCGCGTTGTCGAGATAGTTGCCGAGATCCTCGGACAGCTCGGCGACGCGCTCGACCGCGGCCTTCGCGGTCTTGCCGACAATGTCGCGAACGATCTCGAGGGTGTCTTCCTCGTGATCGTCGTCGTCGCCATCGTCGTCTCCGTCTGGATCGGGAACGACCGCGAACGGATCGGGGACCGCGTTGGCTCGCACGTCGAATGCGTGCTCCGGTGGACCGCCGACGCCCTCGCGCCAGCGCATCCACTGCACGACGCTCGGCCAGGTGACCGTGAGCGCCGTCGTGCCGACGACGAGGCCGAAGTGACCGGCCTTGAGCGGCACCTCGTACATCACGTCGACCCTCGGTGAGGCGCGCCGGATCCCGCGGACCGCGGCAGGCCGGCCCATCTCGTCACGGCTACCGACGAAGTACAGGATCGGGCATGTCAGATCCGCGAGCGTCACCGTGTGGCCATCGATGACGAAGCCGCCGGCCTGCATGCGATTGCCGACGATCATCTCGTCGACGAACTTGCGGAATGCGGGACCGGGCCACGCGACGAAGCCCTGGCCACCGAGGAACAGGCGCTTCGCCTCGCGCTTCTCGAGCGCCTCGCGATCGTGGAGGTTCTTGACGAAGTCGATGAGCTGCTTTGCTTCCTTGCGTGCGGACAGGAGCTTGAAACCGGTCGATGTGAAGAACCCGGGCAGACCCTCGATCCGCGCGAGCGGCCACGACAGCGCCGTGCGCAAGCCGGTGACGATGCGCTCGGTGACATCCTCGGCAAGCTTCACGGTGCGATGCAGATCGACCGGGCTGCCCATCGTGATCACCGACGCGAGCCCCTCGCTCTTGCGGAACGCGGCGGCCTGGTAGCAGAACATTCCGCCCTGCGAGTAGCCGGCGAGGTGGACGTTCTGCCCGGTCACCGCGCGTACGCGATCGATCGACTCGGAGACGGCGCGCACGTGATCGTCGAGCGTGCGGTTCATGCCGCCTTCTTCGCGCTCTGGGGCGCCGAAGTCGACGAGCCAGACGTCGACGCCCCAGCGCGACAGGGCCGCGGCCGCGCTGACGTCGGGGGAGATGTCGTAGACCTCGGACGCGACCATCAGCGGCGGGATCAGCAGCAGCGGAGCGGTGATCGGCACGGTGCCCGGGGTCGGCGTCTTCGCGTAGCGCCGGAGCCGATAGATCTTCTCTTCGTGGATGTTCTCGAATGGAGCACCATACGGCGCCGTCAACCGACCGGCGCGCGCGAGCTCCAGCGCGTTCTCCCACATGAGGCCGAGCCGCCGCAGCCGCTTGGTCCACCACACCTGCCGACGGCGGCGAGCCGTCGGATTCCCACGACGCGGTTCGGTCGAGTCCATCTCCGCCGAGTATACGCCGGGGTTTCGCTCAGCCGGGTTCGCCAGCGAGGCGATAGCCGACGCCGCGCTTGCTCTCGATCAGATCGTCGGCGTGAACACTGGCGAGCTTGCGGCGCACGCGGTGCACCAGCTCGCGGACATTCTCGCTGTCGGCCTGGACGGAGCGGAACGACAGCGCATCGGCGATCTCGTGCCACGCGACATACGCGAGCTCGGGATCGGTGACGGTGCGACGGCGCTCGACGAGCAGCTGCAACAGCCCGAACTCCATCGCGGCGAGCTCGATCGACGACTCGCCGATCCGCAGCACGCCACCATCAACGCGCTGGCGCAGATCGAGGAGGTGACCACGCGGCGTGGTGACCTTCGCGCTGAACACGAGATCGTCGCGGCGCGTCGGCGCCGTGCGGCCGGAGCCACGCGGCGGCTCCATCTTCGGCAGCGCCTCGGGCCAGAAGTAGAACTTCACATCGCCGAGGCGAATCGTGTTGCCGCTCGTGAGCTGGAAATCGGTGACGCGAGTGCCCTCGACCTCGGTGCCGTTGCGGCTCGAGTTGTCGGTGATGTTCCACGTCTTGTCCGTGAGCTTCATCGTCGCGTGCTCGCTCGAGACGGACGCATGAAGGACGGCCACATCGACGCGCGGATCGCGGCCGATCTTTGTTCCGTCGGAGATTCCGTGAGCAACTCCCCACGCATCCACCAGTGTCGCGACGGGCGTCTGGACGCGAGAGAAGATCTGCTCACTCGTGATGCCCGGCGATGCGATCGCGACCCCGTGAGACGTACACAGGACGCCGATCGAACGGGGCGACGAGCAAAGAAGGCACGAGACCATGCCCACTTACGATCACCCGGGAGCAGGATCCGCGCAAGTGACCCCGGCCGCTACCAGGCTTGCCGGCGCTCCCGCCCGGTTCGGTGAGCCCACCGTGAGTCGGCTGATTCCGCGCTTATACTCGCTCGATGCGGTATGCGCTGGCGCACGTAGTTCTGATGTCGACGCTGGGCGGCTGCTCGCTGATCTACAACGAGAGCAACATTCCGACTCCGGATCCGGATGCGGGGCCCGACGCCGAGATCGACGCAGAGATCATCATCGACGCCGATCCGTCGATGGTGATGATCACGGGGGTCAAGCCGACGACTCTCATCGAGGGCCAGGGTGCCGCCGGAAGCCGCTCCGCCGTCCTCGTGGTCGACGGCGAGCACATGGTGAAGGCCAACCTGATGGTGATGGTCACCGCCAACGCGGCCGCAACCAAGGTTCCAATGTTGCTGGTCGACATGGCGGGCATCGATGTCGACGCGAACGGACGACGGCTCGCTGTACCGATCTCGCTCCCGGTCGACACGGGGCTCGCTGCGGGCGAGACGATCCCGCTCGACATCACGATCGTGCAGACCGTCCCCGGGAGCATGCCGCTCACGCGGACACTTCCCGCAGCGTTGACCTTGCGCGGTCTCGATGAGCTGACCGGCGTGGCGCCAGCGGCGGGGTTTCCAGCGCTCAGCGAGTACTCGTCGATCAACCTCACCAGCGGCACCGTCAAGGGTACGACAGGACTTACCGAGCCTGTCGTGATCCGCGCGACGGCATCGATCACGCTCGCTCCGGCCGTCACGATCAGCGTCAACGCGACGGGAATGGTCGGTGGTCCCGCGGGTGGCAACGGAGGCATGGGCGGTGCAGCGCTCGGAAACCCCGGGCAACCCGGAACGGGCCCCGCGCCGGGCGCTCCCTCTGGCGGCATCGGTCGCTACGAGGGTGACGAGCAGCTGACGTCGCTGACGATGAAGAATCGCGGCAGCGGTGGCGCCGGCGGAAGTGGAGCCACGCTGTCACCGGGCGGCAACGGTGGCGGTGGCGGCGGCTCGATCGAGCTGTCGGCCGGTGGCGATGTCACTGTTGGCAGCATCAGCGCGACGGGAGCCGCAGCGACCACGACCGGTGGCGGCGGCTCGGGTGGAGTCGTGCTCGTGCGCTCCGGTCGGACGCTCGCGGCGGGCACGATCACCGTGACGAGTATGGGCAACGGCGAGGCCGGTCGCGGCCGGTTCGATGCCTCCACCGCGACGGTCGCGAATGCCGGCTCCTTGTTCCGCGGACCGATGTTCGTCACGGCACCGCTGGTCACCAATCTCCAGCGGCCCATGCTGACCGTCTTGGGACAGGCGCAGAAGATGTTCCAGTACTACTTCAGCAACGACGACAACACCGCCGAGACGATGCTGTTCAGGGACGGCCTCCTGGCGAACGGCATGAAGACGTTCGAGCTCGCAGCGCCTCTCTACCCCGGGCTGAACAAGCTGTGTCTCGTCGTCGATGGGGGCGACAAGACGTCTCCGACGCAGAACTGTATCCACCTCGCGCTGCTCTACAAGCCGCCGGTCTAGCGCGAACGCTACTTCTTCATCATCGCGAGCTCGCGCGAGAGCTTCGCAAGGATGTCGGCGGCTTGCGCGAGCTTCGCCGGATCCTTCATCGCTTCGTTGATGTTGATCCGCCGCCAGCGGTTCCACATGTCGTCCTGGCCCGGGCCGAGCGCACCGAGCTGCTCGCCGACCTTCTTCCACTGTGCCGCGACGGTCGCGGCGTTCGGTGTCTGCTCGATCTCGGGCGTCACGACGGTCGTGGTGTCGGTGACGGGCGGCTTGATCTCGGTCGGGACGACCTTGGTCGGCTTGATCTTGTTCGGGCGCCCGCTGCCCCGGTCGGGGACGACCTTGTCGGGCACGACCTGCTCGGGAGCCACCGCGACGACCGGAACCTCGTCGGCGACTGTGTCGGGCATGATCGGTGTGACGGTCGGCTTGTCCTCGGTCGTCGCCATCACGACCTTGGTCTCCTCGGGCTTGATGGTCGGCTTCGTGTCGCCACCACCACGTCCGAGCAGGACCGCGGCGAGGCCACCGACCGCGGCGAGGCCGATGCCCGCGAACAACCACGTGCGTCTGGACTTTGGCGGCACG
>JANOPP010000204.1:0-39118 GCA_031421915.1 Myxococcales bacterium
CGACCGCGAGCATCTCCACCACTCGCCCGACGAGCTCCCGCCCCCCCACCGGTCGGACCCCTAGCTCCTCGACGACGCCACGACCTAGTAGCTCGGGGCCGAGCTGATCGACGTCGGCGATCTCCTCGAGGACGCGGCGAAGGGCCTCACCCACGTCCTGTCCGAGCGCGGCGTCGCGCTCCGCTACGAGCCATCCGCCGAGCTGACGATCCATGGAGATCCGCTGCGTTTGCGTCAGGTCCTCGCGAACCTCGTCGGCAACGCCGCCGATGCCTCGAAGCCCGGCGCCGAGGTCACGCTCCGCGCGGCACCCGCGAACGACGGCCAGATCGCCATCGAGGTCGAGGATCGCGGTCGCGGCATCGGCGCCGATGATCTGCCGCGGATCTTCGAGCCGTTCTTCACGACCCGCCCCGATGGCACCGGCCTCGGTCTCGCGATCTGTCACAAGGTCGTGCGGGCGCACGGCGGCGACATCCGCGTACGGTCGACCCTCGGCGAGGGCTCGACGTTCACGGTGATGCTGCCCGCCGCGTAGCTACTGCTCGACGACCGGCGAACGATTCTCGGGCAGATCGAACATCCCGACCATCGCGACCGAGGATCCGGACTTGCCGGTGACCGCACCGCAGAACCGCGCCGCCCTGCGCTTGACGAGCTCACCGGTGCTGCCGACCGCGACGAACGCGATCGAATCTCCGTCCGCGAGCGAGAGCGCTCCGACGTAGATCTTGCGCGGCCCGAGATCGCGGCGCTCGATCGAGGCGATCGTGCCGTCGGTGCACATCCGCTTGCCGCGCTCGACCGCGGGATCTTTGAGCACGTGGCCGATCGTGGTCTCGGGCTCTACCGCGACGTCCTCCCAGCGCAGCTTGGCCGCCGCGTACGTCGCCAGCTGCTTCGCGCCCGCACCGAGCTCCTCGGTCGTGTCCGCCATCGCGGGCCTCGCGAGCGCGATCGCATCGGCGAACGTGGTGGCCCTGGCGATCCGGACCTCGACGGGCTCCTCGACGGCGGGCGGCGCTGCGATCGGCGGCGGGGGCGACGGTGGCGTCATCGCCGCCTCGTGCAGAGCGGTCTGCTCGCGCGCTGCATTCTCGCGGGCGACCTTCTCGCGTGCCTCGTTCGTGATCTGCCGCGTGCGGCTGCGAACACACTGCACGATCAGGATCACTGCCATCACCGAGCACCCACTCAACACGATCGCCGCTTGCTTCTGGCGGTTCTTGCGCTCGCGAGGCGTTGGAATGTACGGGCGGTTCGGAGGCAGCGCCTTCTCGACCGGCACGGTCGGCGCCTGCACCATCCTCATGGGTGCCCGCTCGATGCGTGCGCCGAGCGGGTCGTCCTCGATGAGCTCGGAGTTCGAGACCGGGGCCTCGCGCGATCGATCCAGCACGAGCTCGCGCCGTTCGAGCTCCGCGTTCAGTGCCTTCTCGACCAGCTCCCACTGAAAGGTCGTCGGCAGCCCCGGACTCTTGTACGTGTGCTCCGCCAGCTTTCCGTGCCAGCGCGCGGTCGCGATGACCTCGAGATCTTCGTCGACAAAGCCGACGACGATGACCTTGCCCCGCACGTCGCAGGTGACCTTCCATATGAAGGCGTTCTCGGGCTGTGCGGACGTCCGCCGGTACGCCACGGTACCCTGGATCGCTCGGTTGTCGCCGCTGCCGGCGAGGTCGAGGAGGAACGTGACGTAGTCGACCGCCACCTACTGCTCCACGATCGGATTGCGGTTCTCGGGCAGGTCGAACATCCCGACCATCGTGAGCTTGCCGAAGTCGATCCTGATCACGACGCCGCAGAACAGCGCGGTGTTCTCCACGACCAGGGTTCCGATCGTCCCCACCGCGACGAACTGGATCGTGTCGGCGGGCTCGATCCGCAGCTGCCCCTCGTACGCCTTGCGCGGCCCGATGTCGTGTTGCGCGAGCTCGCGGATCACGCCGCCGGCGCACAGCCGCTTGCCACGCTCGGCATCGACATCCTTGATGGCGGCCGCGAAGCTCGTCTCCGTCGGGACGTTGACGTCTTCCCAGCGCAGCCGCGAGGCCGCAAACGTGGCAAACGCCGTCGGGCCCGCTGCCATCGCGGGCTTCGCGAGCGCGAGCGCGTCGGCGAACGTCTCCGCCTTCGCGATCTTGACCTCGAGAGGCTCGACGACCGGCGGCGGAGGCGTCTTGGTCTCCACCGGGGGCGGGGTCGGCGCTGGCTCGTCCTTCGACCCGCACGTGTACATCGCCGCCGCGAACCCCACGAACACGACCGCGAACGACGCCCAGATGATCTTCTGCTGCTGCGCCGACGGCTGATGAAGGGCCAGCGGATCGTACGGCGCGGCCACCGGGGCGCGACGCTGGCGGCGCTTCGATGCGGGCTTGGTCTCGGCCTTCTCCTCGAGGCTCGGTCCGACCTCGCTCGCGAGGCTTCCACGGATCACCGACCACACCTCGGCGCTCAGCTCGGGTGCACCCTTGAGCCGGATCCGCCGATCGAGCTGCCCGGCACGCCACCGTGCGTGGGCGACCTGACAGGTCAGCTTGTCGATCTGGCCGATCACGACGACGCGCCCGCCGTCATAGATCACCTTCCACACCGACTCGGAATCGGGCTGTCGGGTATCCGGCCCCTGGCTGACCGAGCCGGGGACGATTCCGCCGTGGTCGACGAGGAACGTGCAGTAGGCCCGGGCCACGGCCGCATACTACTGAACGAATCGTTCGAGAGTAACGGCCCGTTACCGCGACTCGCGGGCCAAGCCGCTGAAATCGCTCGCCGGAGGACCGGCATGGACCGTGCTCGTACCCGAGCCCATGTGGACCTTGGCTCGCAAGCTCCTGCTGCACGACAGGCTCCGGTTCGTGGTCGCGATCGCCGGCGTGTCGGTCTCGGTGATGCTGGTCCTGGTCCAGGTCGGCCTGTACTTCGGTTTCATGGACACGGCGTCGTCGATCATCGACGCGAGCCGCGCGGATCTCTGGGTCGGCAAGAAGAGCAACGAGTCGTTCGAGTTCGCGACGCCATTCGACGAGCGCACCTACTACAAGGTCGCCAGCGTGCCGGGCGTCGAGCGCGCCGAGCGCGTGCTGATGAACTTCGCGCAGTTCAAGCTGCCCGATGGCGGTGACCTCGGCGTTCAGGTGGTCGGTGTGGAGACGGCGCCTGGAAAGCGCCCGCTCCTCGCTCCGTGGAACGTGGTCGCGGGAGACCCGCATCGGCTGACCGAGGCCGGCGCGATCGTCGTCGACAGGAGCGAGTACGAGAAGCTGAAGATCGATCGCGTCGGTCACCTCACCGAGGTGTCGGGCGTGCGCGCCGAGGTCGTCGCGATGACCTCGGGCATCCGATCGTTCACGACCTCGCCGATCGTGTTCACCGACATCCGCACGGCGCGCAGCTACCTCCCGCAGCTGGGCGAGGAGCCGGTGACGTACGTGCTGGTCAAGGTCGCTCCGGGCGCAGACCTCGCCGCGGTGCAGGCGCGGATCAACGCGCTGCCGCACCTCGCGGCGTACACGACGAAGCAGATGTCGATGCGCACGCGCTCGTACTGGTCGACGCGCACCGGTGTCGGTGCAGGGTTCTTCACGACGGCCGTCCTCGGCATCATCGTCGGGTTCGTCGTCGTCGGGCAGATCCTCTACAGCGGCACCCTGCAGTACATCCGCGAGTACGGCACGCTGAAGGCGATGGGCGCGAAGAACAGCGCCGTCGTGAAGGTCATCCTGTCGCAGGCGATGATCTCGGCGGCGCTCGGGTTCGTCGTCGGTGCGCCGCTCGCGATGGGGATGCGCGCCGCGATGAAGGCCGCCAACCTCACCGTCGCGCTGACGCCCGAGCTGTACGGCGTGACGCTCGTGATCACCGCCGTGATGTGCGCGTTCGCCGCGCTCCTGTCGATCGTCAAGGTGCTGCGCCTCGACCCCGCGTCCGTGTTCAAGACCTGAGGAGATCATCATGACCGCTGCCCTCGCACTCTCCGAAACGTTCCCCGCCCTCCCGGCCGTCACCGACAGCGTGCTCGCGCGCATGGTCGGCGTCGGCAAGACGTACGGCACCGGCGAGAACGCGGTCGATGCGCTGAGGAACGCGACGCTCGACATCCGCCCCGGCGAGGTCACGCTGATCGAGGGCCCGTCGGGCTCCGGCAAGACGACGCTGATCTCGATCCTCGGCCTCCTGCTCACGCCCACCGCTGGTGAGGTGTGGATCGAGGGCAAGAACGTCGCGGGCCTGGGCGAGCGCGCGCTGCCGGGCCTGCGCGCCCGCAACTTCGGGTTCGTGTTCCAGGGCTTCAACCTGTTCCCGGCGCTGACCGCGCTCGAGAACGTCGCGATGGCGATCCAGATGAAGGATCCCAAGGCGAAGAAGCCAAAAGTCGAGGCGCGACGGCTGCTCGAGCTCGTCGGTCTCGGTCCGCGGATCCATCACCTGCCCGCGGATCTCTCCGGCGGTCAGAAGCAGCGGGTCGCGATCGCACGCGCTCTCGGTGGCAACCCGCCCATCCTCGTCGGTGACGAGCCCACCGCTGCGCTCGACACCAAGACCGCGCTCTCCGTGATGGACCTCTTGCGCGAGCTCGCGAGCAACGCAGGCCGCGCGGTCGTCGTCGTCACCCATGACCCCCGCCTCGAGCGCTTCGCAGATCGCGTCGTGCGTGTCGAGGACGGCTTGATCCAGTCGATCGTTGCAAGGAGCCACGTATGAACAAGTCGCGCTACGCCCTGATGATCCTCCCGCTCGCTGCCGGCGCGTATCTGTGGTTCGGTCGCGAGACCCAAGCCGCGTCGGCGCAACCCGAGATCGCGCGACCCGCGGTCCTCGTCGCCCCCGGCCGCGTCGAGCCCGTTCGTGATGCGGTCAAGCTCGGCTTCGAAGCACAGGGGCGAATCGTCTCGATCGACGTCGAAGAAGGCAATGCGGTCAAGGCCGGCCAGGTGATCGCGCGGCTCGACGATCGACTCGCCCGTGCGCGGCTCGCCTCGACCGAGGCCGCACTCGCCCAGGCGAAGGCGCGCTATCTGTTCGCGCGGCGCGGTCCGCGCAACGAGGACCTCGCCGCCGCTCGCGCGGAAGCAGACGCCGCGGCCGCAGCGGCCGAGCATCGGGGTGCAGAGCAGATCCGGACCGAGCGACTCGGGGAGGTCGGCGCTGTCGCGACCTCCGTCGTCGATGCGGATGGCGCCTCGGCGCGCGTGGCTCGGGCGCAGGCGTCCGCTGCCACGGCACGGTACCAGTCCCTCGCGAGGGGTACGCGCACGGAGCAGGTCGAGGAGGCCGCCGCTTCGATCGCGCTCGCGCAGTCCGAGGTCGATGCCGCGAAGGTCGCGCTCGATCAAACCGTGCTGCGCGCGCCGGCCGATGGCGTCATCCTCCGCCGGACCGCCGAGGTCGGATCGATCGTGACGCTCACGGTGCCCGCGCCGGTCGTCACGCTCGCGGACCTCCGCCAGCTCGAGATTCGCGCCGAAGTCGACGAGGCCGACGTCGCCGCGATCTCCCTGGGCCAGATGGCGTACGCGACCGCGGATGCCTATGGCGACCGAAAGTTCGTGGTCCGGATCACACGAATCACGCACGAGCTGGGCCGCAAGACCGTTCGCGACGACGATCCGCGCGCCCGCGTCGATACGCGTGTCCTCGAGGTGATCGCCCGGTTCGAAGGTACGCCCGGGGCGGAGCTGCCCCTCGGCCTGCGCATGAGCGTCCACGTCGCCAGGTGATCCGGAACTGTTCATCGCTCGGGTGACGGGGGTAGAGTGGGGCCATGCTCCGGTTCATGGTGGCGATGGCCGCTCTCGCGTCGGCAGGTGTCGGCTGTAGCTTCTCGGTCACGGCCGCATCCGACGGGGGTGGCGACGACGGGGGCGGCGACGACGATGCAGCACCGCTGCCGGTCGTCGGCTTCGCGCAGACGACGAACACGCAGGACGAGAGCTCCGGCCTCGTGAGGATCGAAGTTCAGCTCGCCGGAGTGGCGAGTGGTCCCGTGTCGGTCGCGTACTCGTTCTCCGGGGACGCGATGCTCGGTGATGACTATTCGGCGACGGCCGGCACGCTGACGTTCGCCGCGGGCGAGACGTCGAAGATGATCGACGTGATGATCGTCCCCGACGGCATCGCCGAGCCCACCGAAGCTGTCGTGGTGACGCTCGATTCACCGATGGGAGCCACGCTGGGCGCTGCTACTCACACCATGTCGATCGATGCGAACACGCTCCCGCGGGTGACCCTCGCGATGGCATCGAGCATGGCGAACGAGGACCAGACGGTGATGTTCACGGTGATGCTCGACAAGGCATCGACCATTTCGACGATGGTCTCCTACAACATCGGGGGAGGCTCGGCGCAGGCCAACGGTTTGTTCGCGGACTACACGCTGGGCGGGGGCGTCGTGATGTTCCCGGCAGGATCGCTGTCGCAGACGCTCCCGCTCGGCGTCAACAACGACATGCGCGACGAGCTGACCGAGGACGTCACGATCATCCTCACCGCCTCGACCGGCATCGTGATCGGCGCGCAGGCGGCGCAGAACCACTTGATCGTCGACGACGACGCGACCCCCAGCGTTCGCTTCGCGGCCGCGACCTCGACGATGACCGAGGGCGACGCGGGCATCGGACAGATGATTTTGAACGTCACGCTGTCCGCGGCGAGTGGCCGCGCCGTGGTCGTTCCCGTGTCGGTCACGACAGGGACGTCCACCGCTACCACCCCGTCCGACTACACGCTGGGGGCAACCACGCTCACCTTCGTCGAAGGTGTGGCGAGCGCGTCCGTGATCATCGATGTCGTCGGTGACCTCGTCAACGAGCAGAGCGAAGTGCTGGATCTCGCGATCACGGCACCCGTGGATGGCAGCGCCACGCTGGGCTCCCAACCGACGCATCGATTCACCATCATTGACACCGACCCGTGGTGCCACGGCAGCGGGACGTTCCGCGTGTGCTACCCGACGGCACCGAGCTCGGGCGTGTTGCTCGGTTCGACGCTGAATACCGATGCCGGATCACCGTGCGAGGCCCAGCAGCCGACGAACTGGATCGGGAACGGACAACCCGCCGCCTGCGTCGTCCGCGCCACGACGATCACGCAGAGCGGGTCCACCACCGTCGTCACCGGGACGCGGCCCCTGGTACTCGTCGCGACGAACAGCATCTCGATCGGCACGCTCGATGTCTCGAGTCGGCGCGGCGACTCGAACCTCGGGCCCGCATCGCCGGCGCCGGTGAACCAGTGCCTCATGTTCCTGCAGACGCCAGGCAACAGTGCCGGCGGCGCCGGTGGGAGCTTTCTGACCGCCGGTGGCGATGGTGGAATCGGTCCTGGCGCGGCGATGGCGGGCCGAGCTTCCAATCCGGTGGCGGCGCCGACGGTGCTGCGCGCCGGGTGCCACGGCCAGCAGGGCAACAGTGGCGGCGAGACCGGCAAGGGCGGCGGCGCCGTGCTCCTCGTCGCCGGTGGGACGATCGCGATCACGGGCGGGATCAATGCGTCGGGATCGGGCGGAACCGGCGGCGGAGACCGCACCGGCGGGAGCGGCGCTGGCTCGGGTGGCATGATCGTCCTGTTCGCGCAGGCGTTCAGCGTCGCAGGCGCCGAGGTGATCGCCAACGGCGGCGGCGGTGCGAGCGGCGGCAACAACAACACCAACGGCAACGACGGTTCTGACCCGGTCCTTTCCGCACCGACCACGCCCGCAATGGGCGGACCTGCCGGTGCGGGTGGCGCCGGTGGCAATGGCTTCGCGGGGGGCGTCGCGGCCACGGCGGGCGCTGGCACCGGGAACCCGAACGATGGCGGCGGTGGTGGCGGCGGTGGCGGTGGCTACGTCAAGTCGAACATCACGCTGCCCGGCGCGACGGTGAGCGCCGGCCGGTTCGACGTTCCGTAGCTGGCTACGCTCGCAGCTTCGCGAGGAACTTGTCACCGGCTGCGCGCATGGTCTCCGCGAGCACCCGGAACTCGCGGAGCCGCGCCGACGACGTCCGCCACGCGAGTCCGAGCGTACGGCCCGGTGCGGGCGCGACAAACGAGGCGAGCTCGATCGGCCCCCGCGGCTGGACGAGTGCGGCAGCGGCAGCCTCGGGCAACAGCGTGACTCCGAGCCCGCCCGCGACCATCTGCACGAGCGTCGGCAGGCTCGTCCCGCGAACCTCCATCGATTCGATCGCGCCGCCACGATTGCACACCGCGAGCGCCTGATCGCGCAGGCAGTGACCGTCCTCGAGGAGCAGCACCGTCTCGTCATCGAGATCGCGATCGTGGATCCGGCCGCGCTTCTTGGTGATCGCGGAGCCGCGATGCGCAGCGACGACGAACGCCTCCCGCGCGACCTCGGCGGTCGTGAGGTCGCCGGGCACCGGGAGGGCTACCAGCGCGACATCGAGCTGACCGCTCCCGAGCTGCGCGAGCAGGCGTGCGGTCTGATCCTCGCGGAGGATCAACTCGAGACGGGGAAACTTGGCGCGAACGCTCGGCAGCAGGGCCGGTAGCCAGTACGGCGCGACCGTGGGGATCACACCGAGGCGCAAGGGACCGACGAGCGGCTCACCGCGGCGGCGCGCTGCTTCCTTGACCGCGTCGATCGCGAGCAGCGCCTCGCGCGCGCGCCCGACGATGTCCTCCCCTGCCGGCGTGACCAGCACGCTGCGCCGATCACGCTCGAACACCTGCACGCCGAGCAGCGCCTCGACTCCCTGGATCTGCGCGGTGAGCGCGGGTTGCGAGATCCCTACCGCGGTCGCCGCACGACGGAAGTTCCCGTGCTCGGCGATCGCGACGAGGCACTCGAGCTGGCGAATCGAAGGACGGGCCATTGATAGGTAATTAGTATCACGCGCAGCCGTTCGCGCAATCCGACCTATCACCGATCGCGGCTATCGACGGATCGATCGCACGATCCATGCGATCAGGGCGATCCCGAGCAGCGCCGTCAGCCCGAACACCGCGAAGCCCGAGGCATCGAGCGCGGACGCACGTGGCGCCTCGATGTGAGCGAGCCGAGGCGCCTCGCGCACGACGACACCTGCGAGGAGCGCCGCCGTGCCCGCGCCGGTGACCAGCGTCAGACCTGCGCCGTCGGGCGCGAGCCAGGTCCAGATCCAGGCCGCGAGCTCGATCGCGAGCGCCGCGAGCATCAGGTACAGCCACCCGTGCGCGGCGGAGATCACCGCGGCGTCGCCCGCGATCAGGAGCCCGACCGCGAGGGCGCTGGTCGCGCGTCCCGCGATCGCGATCACGGCGAGCCGACGGCGATCGGGTGCGGCGGCCCACCACGCCGCGACCGTCGCGAACAACGTCGCCATCGCGCCGAGCCACAGCAGGAGCCGCGGCCACACGCCGCTCTGCGCGTAGAACCGATCACCTGCCGCGTACATCGCGCGCCACGCGGGCTGATCCTGCATGAGGAGGTGGAGCTCGCTCCACGACCATGCAACGAACGTGAAGCACACGAGCCCGACCGCGAGCGAGATCCGGCGCCACTTGATCATCGCGGTCGCCTTGGCGAGGTAGAGCGCGCGGAAACCGACGATCAGCGCCGGCACGACCGCGCCCCAGCGCGGACCGAGCAGGAGGTTCGCCGTATAGAACTGGCGCTGGTGGAGGAGCTGGAGGAACAACAGCGGCGCGACGCCCGCAGTGATCCCGAGGCCGAGCATGAACGGCAAGACGTCG
The DNA here is from genome assembly GCA_031421915.1 of Myxococcales bacterium. Lineage (GTDB taxonomy): Bacteria > Myxococcota_A > Polyangia > Haliangiales > Haliangiaceae > JABFXX01. The sequence goes on from JANOPP010000204.1 coordinate 9,679, forward strand.
CGGGCGCGATCCGCGATCGGATCCTCGGCGCGCCGAAGCGCCTGGATCAGCGCGTAGCCCGTACCGGCGAGCACGTACGAGATCAGCACCACGTGCAGCGCGAACGTGAGCAAGTACAACGCGAGCCACGCCGTCGGTGCGGAGCCCGAGAACGGCCACATCACGGCGCACCGCCCGGAGAGGTCCCGACCTCGTCGAGCCACTTCGAGATCTCGGCGAGCGTCGCAGCATCCGCGCTCGTCGGCCAGGTCGCCGGCGCATCGGCCGCCTCCCAGCGCAAGAGCTGGACCATCGCCTCGACGTCGAGCGCGTTGCCCGCGAACGGCGGCATGAACGCCTTGGTACGCTGGAGCTTCGCGATGTTGAGGCGGAGCTGATCATCGGTCCACGTCCGCGTGAGCTCGACGATCGCGTTTGCACCGTGCAACGTGTGGCACGCGTCGCACAGCGCGCGATGGACCTTCGCGCCGCGGCGGAGTTGCTCCGTCGGATAGCGGGCCTCGTCGCGCAGCGGGTACGGATCGTGGGTCGTCGCACCGTCCTTGCGCAGCGCAGCGACCTCGCCCGGCGTGATCGACGTCGAGTAGAGGACGCCGCGCACCGTGTACGGCTTGCGCGCGCCCTCGCGCACGAACTCGCCGGCCGCCGTGGCACCAAACGCAAGCGCGAGGAGCAGCGTGGCGGTCGCACCGTTGATGTACAGGCGCTTGACGATCAGACCGACGACGACATAGCCACCGATCAGCGTCGAGGCACCGGCGGCGACGCCGACGAACATCGTCATCGGCATGCTGCCGCCCATCAACCACTGCCTGCTGTCAGCGGGGATCACGGCGACGAACCAGCCGGCGAGTAGCGGCATCACCGCCATCGGCGCGGCGAAGCGCGAGGCGCGGCGGATCAGCGCGGCCTTGCGATCACGCGGGAGATCCATCGTGTTGATCACGATGCACGCGACGAGCGCCGCGAGTGTGGTCGCGACTGCCGTGCGGAACAGGAGCGACGGCCAGAAGCTCGGGTTGAAGAAGCCGGCCCACATGCCACCGCCGTCGAGCCATGAACCGGGCGTCAGCTGCCACGCGAGGATGCCGTTGATCCAGAACAAGCTCATCCATGCAGCGGCCGCGTAGATGAACAGGAGGCGGCGCCGCGTCCTGTCGTCGAGGCTCGGCCCGAACCGATAGAACGCGTAGCCGGCGGTGATCTCGATCGAGAACCACACCATCTCGGTCGCCCACAGCCAGTGGAACACGTCGACCATGATACCGATCGTGCGCGCTCCGACCTGGATCGTCGTGAACCACATCGCGACGCCGGTCAGCGCCCCGACGACGAAGCTGACGAGCACCAGGATCCGGAACGTCGAGTCGACGAACGTCCGCGCATCGGGGAGGCCGCGCTGCCCGAGCCGCTCGAAGTAATAGAGCAGCATGCCGCCGCCGATCGCGAACTGCGCGAGGAACACGTGGAGGATGCCGACCCCGCCGATGACGAGACCCTTCATCAACGGGCCGAACTCGTTGACGGGGAAGTACGGAACCGGAGACGCGTCCACGCGCGTTGGATGCTACAGCGGCTCGTCCGAGAGCGGATATTTCGCGCTGTCCGGAGCGTCGAAATGCCACCATTCGAGCGGGATCCCGACGAATCCGGCCTTCTTCATCGCGGTCTCGAGTCGCTTGGCCTCGGCGCCTCGCGTGCCGACCAGGGCATGCTTGCGATGCGCTGCCTTCGAGAACTCGTCGAACTTCGTCGGCAGCGTCACCGGCGCGCCATCCTTGTCGACCAGCGCGAGATCGACCGCCGCGCCGCGATTGTGCCGCGAGCCGTTCTTGGGGTCCGCGACGTAGCGCCGATCGGTCGCCTTGTCCCACAGGATCTGCTGCACCGAGCGCGGGCGATAGCAGTCCCACACCAGGAGCCGGCGATCCTGTGCACGCAGGATCGCCGCCGCCCTGGCGAGCCTTGTTGCGACGGCGCGTCGCAGCTTGCACACGCCGCTCGGATACAGAACCTCACCAGCGAAGTTGTCCGTCGTCGCGTACTTGAGATCGAACACGGCGTCCGGAATCACCTCGGCGACGGCGATCAGATCGCCCGGCTTGTCCTCGGCGCGGGCCGTGCGCGGAAGGAGGACCATGAGCCCCGTTGCGATCACCAGGGCCCAGCGCACCACCCGTCGAGCGTAGTACAACACCTGGGCATGTCCACCGAGACCGAGTCTGGCTTGCTCCACGCGTTCTTGCTCGACGGCAAGGGCGGCGCGAAGCGCCTCGACTGGAACGGTGTCGCGGCCTGGAGGCCTGCCGACGGCGTCCTCTGGCTCAACCTCGACTACAGCCTCCCCGACGCCGCCCGCTGGCTCGAGGAGAGCTCCGGCATCGATCCCGTCTACCGCGAGAGCCTCGTCGACACCGACCCGCGTCCTCGCGCCGTCGCGCATGGCGACGATCTCATGATGATCGTGCGCGGCATCAACCAGAACCAGGGCTCCGAGCCCGAGGACATGATCTCCCTGCGCGTGTGGGCCGAGCCGACCCGCGTGATCACGATGCGCCACCGGATCTCGCGCTCGCTCAAGCAGCTGGCTGCCGACACCGAGAAGGGCAAGGGCCCTCGCGCCGCCGCCGACGTGTTCGTGCAGCTCGTCGATTGCGTGGTCGATCACGTGGTCACGCGCGTCGATACGCTGGGCGATGACATCGCGGCCTCCGAGGACCAGATCCTCTCGGAGAAGCGCGGCGGAGATCTCCGGTCTCAGCTCGCCGATCATCGGCGGCGTGCGATCGCCCTGCGCCGGTTCCTCGCGCCGCAGCGCGACGCGCTCGCGAAGCTGGCGACGATCGCCCTGCACTGGCTGACGGAGCGCGAGCGCAATCAGATCACGGAGAGCGCGGACCGTATGACCCGCTCCGTCGAAGAGCTCGATGCGATCCGCGACCGCGCCGCGGTCACCCAGGAGGAGATCGCATCGCGCATGGGCGAGCTGACGAACCAGCGGATCTACGTGCTGTCGATCATCACGGCCGTGTTCCTGCCACTCGGCTTCGTGTGCTCGCTGCTCGGCGTCAACGTCGGCGGCGTGCCGCTGCAGGATCAAGGCTGGGCGTTCTACGCGCTGGTCGGCCTGTTCGTCGTCGGCGTCGCGATCCAGCTCTGGATCTTCCGCCGCCGCGGCTGGATCAAGCGGGACTGAGCTAAAAGAACGAGCAGCCGATCGCGCGGGTCGTGACGCCGTCGGCGCCGGCCATGCCCATCGACGGACCGCCGGTGCCACCGGTGCCTCCGGTCAGCGTCGTCTGCGGGATCGCGATCGTCGCCGAGCCGACACACACGACCGCTGCCGACGGACCACCGCCGCCACCGCCGCCATGTCCGCCGCCGCCGCCGTTGCCACCGCGACCGCCAGCCGCCCCGTTGCCACCATCGTCTTGCTCGCCGCCGCCACCGTAGGGACCGCCGCCACCACCGGGGCCACCATTGCCACCGCCGCCGCCGCGACCGCCGCGACCGCCCCCGCCGCCGCGGCTCGAGGTCACCGTCGAGGACTTCACCACCACGTTGGAGTCGACGGCGACCACGCCGAACGATCCGCCACCGCCGGAGCCGGCAGTTCCAGCGCCGCCGCCACAGCCACCGGCGCCACCGCCGCCGCCCGACGAGCCATACGAATCACACGAGTCGTTGCCGCCGCCGCCGCCGCCACCACCACCACCGCCGTTACCGGGCGTACCGGGCGCGCCCCAGAGTCCGTTCGAGGCCATGAAGGTCGATCCGACGAACAAGCCGGCATCGATCCCGCCGGCACCCGCGCTGCCGAGACCACCTGGTGCTCCATCGTTGCCCGGGGTGCCAACGCCGCCTTGACCACCACCGGGACCACCCGCCGTGCCACCGACACCCGATGCGCCCATCGATCCACCGTTGTCGCCGTGACCCGCATTGCCACCCGCACCGCCGGTGCGTCCGCATGACGATGTGCCACCGCCACCACCGAGCGGGCGACTGCAGCCAGCACACAGACCACCCGAGTCCTCGCAGCCCGGCGTTCCACCGCCGCCACCGCCCGCCGTCGCTCCGGTTCCACCATCATTGCCATCGAGGCCGGTCGCACCGATGCCCGGGAGGACATCGACATCCCGCAGCTCGATCATCGTGGAGCCCGTGATCAGAACCGCGAACGAGCTCGTGCCCGGTGCCGTCGCGTCGTCGCTCTTCACGGTCACACCGTCGAGGATCGTCGACACCTGGATCGCGTCGAACGTCACCGCCGGCGACGGTGCCGTGATCTCGGTGGTCACGGCGTCGCTGCGCATCCACGTATCATCGAACCCACCGTAGACCGACACGCCGGCCTTCATGATCACCGGCTCGGGATAGAGCCCGGACTTCACGAACACGGCGTACGGCGGCGTGAACGTCGCCGCCTTGGTGACCGCGGCGCTGATCGTCTTCATCGGCGATCCCTCGGTCCCGGGCGCGTTGTCGGCACCCGAGCGCGCGACGTATACCGCGTCGCACGGCAACGCGCCGCATGCGGAGTCCGGGGCGACGTACGCGTCCGCACTGCCACTACTGGCGTCGACGTCTGAACCAGACTTGCCACTCGCGCACGCCGCGAGCACGAGCGCCCCGAAGATCGCCAGCCGCATCCGGTAATTGTAGCTCAGGCACCCGATCCAGATGCCAGTCAGATCATGCGGTGAGGGTCACACCCGGCGCGCTGCGTCGACCGTCGGCGGCTCCCCGGAGACGCTCTGGAGGTACATCGCCTGGGATCCGTAGGCGACGAAGGTGCCCTCGTCATCCCACACTTCGGCATCCGCGATCGCCCAACCCGCGTGGGCGCGCCGCAGGGTGACCGCGACCAGGAGCCATTCGCGCCGGGTGTCGGCAACCGCATACGTCGTGAGATCGAGGCTCGGCGCATAGAACCGGTACGACCCGGGACCGATCGCGCGGTGGAGCGCCGTCGGCATCGTGTCGATCAGCGGCGGCAGCGCGAGGCGATCGAACCGTCCCTGCGCATCGCGCTGCGGTGTCTTGTAGCGCAGCCAGCGTGCATAGCGTGCAGGGCCCGCGACGAGCCCCTCCGTCCAGTAGCGATCGCCCTCGGCGATCTTGCACTCCAGCTGCTGGTAGAACCGGAACCGCGCGTGCGGGTTGTTGGAGGCGGCATCCTCGACAGACAACGCGTCCGCGAGCGAGCGCACGGCCGGCATCACGGTACCGCGCACGTCGGGCCCCTTGCGATCTCGGAGGAACGTCGCGGTCAGCTCGAGCCCGCGCGAGTTGTCACTCGGATCCTCGGGATCAGGCTTCGCATCGCGCTCGTGCAACGCGACCCGCACCTGCGCGGAGCTGCCACCACGGCGCAGCACCGTGACGTCGGCGACGAGCGCGGTCGGGTGGATCGGCGTGCAGAAGATCGTCGTCGCCGAGGCGAAGCGCAGGAGCGGCTCCTTCAGCTCGGCCTCCGCGGCGCGCAACGCGGCGGTCATCACCACACCACCCGACGGCAGGATGTAGTCCCACGCAGTACCGAGTGTCAGGTGGTAGCGGCCGGGCACATCGGCATCGGCTTGAACGGCAGTGTCGACGGCGAGGTCGGCGGACATCGCCGCTACCTTACGTCATGCGACCAGCGCGGAGAGGCGTGACTGCGCGGTAGTCGCGGCGGTCGCGCGCGCGGCGGCCGCGATCTGCGAGGTAGGGACACCGCGCCGAGCGAGCGCGGGATCATCTCGCTCGATCACGGTCGCGGGCGGCGCAGGGACCTGCGCGAGCGCGGCGCTCGCGACGGACGGCGCGACCTCGAACAACCACGCGAGCACGGCCCATGACAGCTCGGCATGCCCCGCCTCGTCGCGTGCGATCGACGCCAGCATCGAGCGCGTCGCGCCCGTGGTCTCGGCGGCCGCCAGCCGCGCTTCTTCGGCGGCGGCGCCTTCGTTGAGGCAACCCTCGCACCATGCCTCGACCGCGAGGATCGCGAGCGCCTCCGGCGACCGCGCCGTGAACCGCGGGCGCGCGGCCGACATCGGCAGCGGCGAGAGCTCGGCACCACCCGCCGCTGCGGCACACAGCTCGGCGTGCCGGACCTCGTCGTCCGCGGCGTCGAGCGCGGCAGCGATCAGTGCGGCGGGGGCACCGACGGCGGCGAGCTCCTCGGCGAGCCGGAGGAACGTCCACACCGACGACAGCTCGTACTGCGCCGACGATGCAAAGTGGTCGCGGACCGCGCGATCTTCGGCGGAGCGCGCGAACGGCAGCAGCTTGATCGTGGGGCGCACCAGTTGGCCGCCCTGGATCAGCGGCCGGCCCTCGACGGTGGTCGCGCCGATCATCGTCCACGGCGCGAGGCCCGCGAGCACGCTGATCCGCGGCTGCGGATCAGCACCACTGACGATCACGAGGCCCTGCGCGGCGAGGTACGCCGAGTGAGTGCCGTACGTACCGGCGATGTGGAGACCGATGCGCCCCTTCATGTCGAGCGCACCGCCTGCCTCGAGGCCGAGACTCTCGGTGTTGCCGTTGTCTCCGAAGGTCTCGAACGGGCGCACACGGCCACCGATGATCAGGCGGGCGGGGCCTCCACCGATCTCGAACCGCGCCATGACCTCGGTCGAGTTGGACACGCACTTGCGCGCCTCGATCCCGCCGAACACTCGTACCCGCGGCGACAGATCGACGCCGAACACGAAGCCGACCGTGCTGTCCGCGACGTAGTCGCAGGATTCGGCTGCAGCGGGTCGCGCGGCGATGCCGAGCAACGTCGTCCCGAGCAGGCCGTGACGGGCGAGAGCACTCCAGCGACTGGGCAGCATCGACCTCAGCATTGCAACCGGGACGCCATCGTCGCCTGCCCCGGGCAACCGCTCGATTTCTATGGAACGGCCACCCGGGCACGAGCTCGAACCACGACGCCGATGTCGTGGTTAGGGGATCGCGATCCGGAGTGAGGCGGCGATCCGCTCGAGGCTCGCCACCGCCTGGAGTGCGCGCGCATCCTTGTCCGCCGCGCGGCGCTTGAGGCCCGGGATCCGCGCGAGCAGGCGGAACGTGGCGTTCTGGGCGAACCACAGGTCGACCGCGCTCCGCATCCGCACTGCCACCTCGGCGGCGCTCGCGACGGTGTCCAGCACGGTCAGATCGAGCTCGCCATCGGCGGTCGCGACGCGATCGAGGAGCCGCCGCAGCCCCTCGCTCGCGGCGAGCGCGATCTCGGGCGTATCGAGGCTGACCCGGACCTCCGATGCCTCGGCGATGTGATCGCGGAGCTGCGGGAAGCTCGCGGCGTCGCCGCGCAGGTTCGCGAGGACGCGCCGGCGAAGCGTCGCCTCTGCGGTGGTGTGCAGCACGCTGGGCACGGGCAGCTCGTGCGCGACGAGCCACCGGATCAGCGGGAGGTGCGTGTCGTACGCGGTCGCAAGCTCTGCCTCGGCTTGCGCGATCGCATCGCCGAGCACCGCATCGAGCACGCGCTCGCGACTGCCGGGGAGCAGCGACGACAGCGAGAGCTGCGCACCCGGGAAGTGGCGGTCGATCACGCGCTGCGCGGCGAACACGTCCGCGGTCTTGAGCGCGCCCGTCAGCTCCGCCAGGACCTTGTCCCAGACGGCCGGTTCGGGCGGCGGGCGCACGCCGCCGGTGACGTGCTGCTCGCCGAGGTGGAGTCCCGCGAAGCACAGCGACGTCGTGACCTCCGTGAGCTCGCTGCGCACGCGCACCGTGCCCGCGACCATCCGCGCGCGACCCGAGCGTCGCTCGATTCGATCGAGGAAGTCGACGTGATAGCCGTAGACGTCGAAGCTCGGCGCCGCGTGCGGCTCGACGAGGGTGTGCACCGCGACGTGTGCACCGACCTTGACCGGATCGACCCGCGCGGGACGCACGCGCTGCGCCCACACCCGCCGGCCATCGCCCTCGTCGGGGACGTTCGAGCGCGCCAGCGCCATCCGATCGACAAGCTCCATCTCGACGGCCGTGCCGCCGACCTCTGCGATCAGCTCGGCGACGCGCGCCGCGTACTGCATGCACTGCACGGTCTCGATCCCCGACAGATCGTCGAAAAACCAGCCGCAGCTCGTGTACATGAGCATCGAGTGGCGGGCCAGCTCCATCAGGGAGAGCGCGCGCACCCGCTCCTCCGTGGTCAGCTCGTGCGACGCATACGTCGCGAGGAACGTGTCGCGCGCCGCGGCCGTGCGTGCGAGGACGACGTCGATGTACGCGTCGCGCGCGACCCATGGATCGCGGAACAGGCTCGAACCGACGGTGACGAGCACGTGCACCGCTTGCGCGCGCAGCCAGTCGAGTGCGTCGCGAAGCGGCCGTCGCCACTTCTGGTTCCAGCCCGGCTTGCCGCTGTTGCAGCCGCAGTCACTACGCCAGCGCTCGACGCCGTGGATGCAGCTCCACGACGTCTCCTCCGCGAGCTCGACCTCCCAGGTCGCCGGCACCACCGCGCGGAACTCGGCGTAGTTCGTCAGGCGCGTCCCTTGCCAGTGCCCCTCGACCTGCGTGAGGGCCCAGGCCAGTGCCATGTCGCCGTAGCGATGATGGTGGCCGTACGTCTCGCCGTCGGTCGCGATGTGACAGAGCGTCGGCTCGCTCCCTTCCGACGGACCGCGCGCGATCATCCGCGACACGATCTGGTGGCCGTCCGCGAGGAGACGCTCGAACGCCACGGCCTGCGCGGTCGCACCGTCGTAGAAGAACAGATCGATCGACTTCCCCGACGGGAGCATGCAGCGATACGCGCGCCCCGTATCGACGGCCGACGTGCGCCACGCACCACCGGGCGGTCGCCACGCCTTCGCCTGGTAGGGCGCGAGCACGGTGAACAGAATGCCTTCCGCTGCGAGCGCTTCGAGCGAGGCGGTGTCGACCGCGCACTCCGGGAGCCACATGCCCTCGGGCATCCGACCGTAGCGATGCTTGAAGTCGGCGATGCCCCAGCGCACCTGGGTCGCTCGATCCGCCGCCGATGCGAGCGGCATGATCATGTGGTTGTACGCCTGCGCCATCGCGGAGCCGTGCCCCCCGAACCGCACGATGCTGGCCTTGTCTGCGGCGAGTAGCGACTGATAGACGTCCGGCGCGCTCTGCTCGAGCCACGACATCAGCGTCGGGCCGATGTTGAAGCTCATGCGCTCGTAGTTGTCGACGATCTTGATGATGTGGTTCGTGTTGTCGACCACGCGAGCTGCCGCGTTCGGGCGATAGCACTCCGCCGTGATCCGCTCGTTCCAGTCACGGTACGGATGTGCGCTCGGCTGCGGCTCGATCGCTTCGAGCCACGGATTCTCACGGGGCGGCTGGTAAAAGTGCCCGTGGATGCAGACCCACTTTTCGCTCACTGAGCCGCAAATACTACGACGGCCAGCGGCGGCAGGGTGATCACGAGCGAGTGATCCTCGGCGTGCAGGCCACCTCGGTTTCCGAGCCCGCTGCCGCCGTAGGCCTCGGCATCGGAGTTCAGGAGCTCTTTCCAGTAGCCATTGCGAGGAACGCGGATGCGGTAGGCCTCACGCGGCACCGGCGTGAAGTTCACGGCGACGACGACCGGCGGCGCGCCGGTGTCTCCGGGGGCCGCGTGGCGCGAGAACGCGACGACGACCGCTTCGCGATCATCGGCGACGATCCAGTTGAAGCCCCACTGCGCGCAATCGCCGGCGTGCAGCGCCGGGTGCTCGCGATACGCGCGATTGAGATCGCCGATCCAGCGCGCGAGGCCCGCGTGCGAGGGATGCGCGCCGAGCGCCCAGTCGAGCTGCGCGTCGTGATTCCACTCGCCCCACACCCCGAGCTCCGCCCCCATGAACAGGAGCTTCTTGCCCGGCAACATCCACTGGTAGCCGTAGAGCAACCGGAGCGTCGCGTACTTCTGCCAGGGGTCGCCGGCGACCTTCGCGATCAACGCGCCCTTCCCGTGCACGACCTCGTCGTGCGAGAGCGGCATCACGTAGTTCTCGGTGTGCGCGTACATCGCGCGGAACGTGACCTCGTTGTAGTGGTGCGTCCGGTGCACCGGATCGCGCTCGAGGAACGTGAGCGTGTCGTGCATCCAGCCGAGGTCCCACTTGTAGCCAAAGCCGAGGCCACCCTGATCGGTTGGCCGCGACACGCCACTCCACGCGGTCGACTCCTCCGCGATCGTCTGGACATCCGGGTACGCCGCGTAGACCGCGCGGTTGAAGTCCTGGAGGAACGTGATCGCCTCGCGATCGTGATTGCTACCGTCCTCGTTCGGCACCCACTCGCCCGGCTTGCGCGAGTAGTCCTTGTAGAGCATCGAGGCGACGCCATCCACGCGCAGGCAATCGATGTGATAGCGGTCGAGCCACGAGATCGCCGACGAGATCAGGAACGACTTCACCTCGTGCCGACCGTAGTTGAAGATGAAGCTCGTCCAGTCCGGGTGAAAGCCGCGCCGCGGATCTGCGTGCTCGAACAGATGCGTGCCGTCGAACAGACCGAGGCCGTGTGCGTCGGTCGGGAAGTGTGCGGGGACCCAGTCGATGATCACACCGACGCCCTGCTGGTGCAGGCCGTCGACCATCGCCATCAGATCCTCGGGAGCTCCGTACCGCGTGGTCGGCGCGAAGAACCCGGTCACCTGGTAGCCCCACGATCCGTAGAACGGGTGCTCCATGATCGGCATCAGCTCGACGTGCGTGAAGCCGAGCGCCGCGACGTGCGCCCCGAGTTGTTCACCGAGCTGGCGGTAGCCGAGGACCTCGTTGTGATCGCGACGCCACGAGCCGAGGTGCGCCTCGTAGATGCTGACCGGCGCGTGATGAGCGAGCCGCGCCCCGCGACCGTGCATCCACGCGGCATCGCCCCACTCGTGCCGCGCTTGCCAGACGACCGACGCCGTTGCGGGCGGATGCTCCGCCCGTGCGGCAAATGGATCTGCCTTCTCGCGTGTGACTCCGTCAGGCCCGACGATCGCGTACTTGTAGCGCGCACCGTGCCCGATGCCGGCGAGCTGACCCTCCCAGATCCCGGAGCTCTCGCGCGGGTGCAAGAGATCCGGACCGGCGGTCCAGCCGTTCCAGTCGCCGATCACGCTGACCTGCTGCGCGTTCGGCGCCCACACCGCGAAGGCGGTACCGCCATCGACGACGTGCGCGCCGAGCTTCTGATACAGCCGGTAGTGCGTACCCTGGTTGAACAGGAACAGATCGTCGCTGCTGAGGAGGGAGGTCACTGCCCCCGGAAACTACATCGCCCAGCCGAGATACACCGACGCGAAGACGCCCATCTCACGCGAGGGGGCATCGATGGTCGTCGTCTGCTCTCGGTTCATCACGCCCATCTCGCCCCCGAGCCGGAGCCGGCCCTTGAGATAGACGTACTCGCCGAGCACGCCCTCGATCGCCGTATCCTGGTTCTCGCCGACCACCATCACGCGCAGCGCTCCGTAGAGCGCGAACCTCGCGTTGACCTTCAGCAGGCCACCGTCGCGCTGTGCCATGCGCAGCTCGGCCCGCGCGCCAACGCCGACCATCACCTCGCCACGCTCGTCGTCCAGGAGGGCGCCGGCGGTCAGCTCCGGGACCATCGAGAAGTCGAGGGCCACGCCCTTCTCCGACGGCAGAGGAAGCGGGGCGTGCTCCCAGCCGAGGATGATCCGGGGCCCCGCCGCCGGCTGCATCTCCACGCTGTCGCCGCTCCGCCGCTCGGCCCCGCCGAACATCGCGCCGAGGTTCACCGTCGTCACGCGCTCCGCGTGCGCGACAGATGCCGCCATCGCGATCGAAGCTACGAGCAGGATCCTCATGCGCGCATCATACGCAACCGGGTCGCATCGCGGTACACCGCGCAGCGTGACGACGAGCACGGATCATCGGCGGGCGATCGGGCTGCTCGTCGTGTGCGGCTTGTTCTGGAGTACGGGCGGCCTGCTGATCAAGTTCGTCGACTGGCACCCGCTCGCGATCTGGTCCGCGCGCAGCGCGATCGCCGCTTCCGTGCTGTTCGCGGTGCGCCGACCCTCCCTGCGCCGGATCTCGCGCGCCGAGTGGGGCGCAGCCGTTGCTCTCGCTGCGACGACAGGGTTGTTCATCGTCTCGAACAAGCTGACGACCGCTGCGAACGCGATCCTGATCCAGTACTCGGCGCCGGTGTGGATCGCGCTGTTCGGCACGTGGTTCCTCGGTGAGCGCGCGACGCGCCTCGACTGGGTGACGATCGGACTCGTTCTCGGCGGCATCACGCTGTTCTTCTTCGAGCAGCTCACGCTCGATCACGTCGCCGGGAACCTGATCGCTCTCGGTGCCGGCGTCGCGTTTGCATTCTCGGCGATGACGCTCCGGCGTGCGGCGCTGTCATCGACCGCGGAGCGCCCCGTCGATCCTCTGCGCGCGATGTTCCTCGGCAACCTGCTCGGCGCCGCGATCGGGGCGCCGTTCATGGTCCTGCACGCTGGGCCAGATCTGCACGGCTGGTTCGCCCTGCTCGGCCTCGGCATCGTGCAGCAAGCTGCCGCGTATCTCTGCTACGCATGGGCGATCCGGCACGCCACCGCGCTCGAAGCGATGCTGATCCCGGTGATCGAGCCGATCCTGTCGCCGCTGTGGGTGGCACTCGCTATCGGGGAGCGGCCGGGATCATGGGCTCTCCTGGGCGGCGCGATCGTCGTGGGAGCGGTCGTGATGCGCGGGGTGCTGGCGCCGAAGCGTCAGTCGACCTGATCGAGACCGTCGCCCTCGACGGAGCCATCGCCGGCCATCTCGGTCGAGGACGGCGTCGACTGCGTCTCGGGCTCCGGGGCCGCCCCAGCGGTCGGATCGTCGTCGCCCATGTCCCAGCCGGTATCGACCTCGTCGAGCGGCGGCATGGTCGACAGCGACTTCGCGCGCGGCTCCTCGCCGATCGGCAGCTCGGGCGGCAGGTGCGCGGGCTGCGTGACGGCGTCGTGCGCGGACTGCGGGATCGACTCGTTCGCCGTGATCTCGTCGGTCGACGCGATCGCAGCGACCGCGCTCGCCCTGGCATCGGGAACGGACGTGACCGGTGATGCATGCGGCACGGCGAGCTGGGTGGCGACGATCTCGGCGATCGCGTTGGGCTCGGTCGACCGCGGCGCCTGTGACACGACGGGCGGCTGGTGGGCCGCGCGCTCACCGCGACGGCGCCGCTCGCGAGGCTCGGCACCGATCGTGGAATCATCGCGCTCGGCCTTCGCCTTGACGCCCGCGGCATCGAGGACCTGGGCGACCACGTCGTCGAACCGCGCGACCTGCGCGCGATCGGCCTCGTCGAGGATCGGACCGATCTCGGCCCAGCTCGAACGCAGCTCGTCGATCACCTCGACCGGGTCGCGGCCCGAGAACCGGAGGTCACCGAACGCGTTCTTCTGCATGGCCTGCTTGAGCTGCGCAGCGAGATCGACCGTGCCAGCGACGGCCGGCTTCTCCTTGGGCAGCAGCTCCTCGGCGCGCGCGATCAGCTTGTCGCGCTTGGTGCGCAGCTGCGCGGGGTCGAGCTCGGTGCCCTTGACCGCGTCGCCGTGCGTCGCGATCACGTGCTGCACCATCGCGACGACCTCGTCACCGAGAACGCCGAGCTCGGTCGCCTTGGTGCGGACCGCGATCGCGCGGTTGACGACATCGTCCCCGCCGCCGATCACGGCGTAGATCTCGTCCTTGATCGTCGCGATCTGCGCGCGATGCGCGTTGGCCTCGGAGTCGCGAGCCTGGTCGCGCTTCGTGAACAGGGAGTCACACGCCGCGCGGAACGCCTTCCACACGGTGTCAGCATCGCGCCGCGGCACGTAGCCGATCTCTTTCCACTGCGTCTGGAGATCCTTGATCTCGCCGATCGCCTTGCCCCAGGTGCCCTCGCCCGCCTTGTTCGCGATCTCCTGCGCACGCGCGATCAACGCCTGCTTGCGAGAGAGGTTCGCTCCCTCTTCCGCGCGCTGCGCGTCGAGCATCGGCTTGCGACGCTCGAAGAACTTGTCGCAGGCAGCGCGGAACCGCGTCCACAGCTCGTCGCCCTGCTTGCGCGGGAGGTGCCCCGAGCCCTTCCACAGGTTCTGCAGCTCCTTGAGCCGCGCCGACGTGGCGGCGAAGTCCTCGGACGTCGCGAGCGACTCGGCCTCCGTGATCAGCGCCTCCTTGGCCTTCGCGACCTCTTCGAACTTCACGTTCTCGACAGCGCGCACGCCCTTGACCTTCTCGTACACGAGATCGCAGGTCTGCTTGAACGTGTCCCACAGCTCCTTGCTGCGGCGCTGCGGCATCGGGCCGACTTCCTTCCACAGAGCCTGGAGGTCGCGCAGCCGGTTGCCGAGGTCGGGGGTCGCGGGCGCCTCCGCCATCAGCTTGCCGGTCGCGATCAGCGCCTCGGCCTTGGGGACGTTCGACCAGCGCAGCCAGTCCTCGGCCTCCTTGCGCTCGCTCGCAAGGACCACGAGCTTGGCCCGCGCATCGCGATAGCGATCCGCGAGCTTGTCGCGATCCGCGCTCGGGACCTTGCCGACGTTCTCGAACGACCTCGCGGCCTGCTGGAGCAGGCGGTCGATCGGCCGGATGTCCTTGGGGTCGCTCGCGGCGAGCGTCTCCATCTCGGTGCACATCGCATCGAGGCTGACCGCGATCGCGGCGCCGCGCTCGGCCTCTTCCTTCTGCTTGGCCGCGCGCTCCTCGGCCTGCGCCGCACGCCGCGCGTCGTCCTCGGCGCGTCGCGCCTGGGCCTCCACGTCGCGAGCTTCGCGCGCCGCGCGCTCCTCCTCGGTCTCGGGCGCCTTCGCGGCCGCCGGGGCAGGATCGGCAGCAGCCGCCGGAGCGGCCTCGGCCTGCTTCCTCGCCGCGGCCTCACGATCACGCGCCTCGCGCTCGCGCGCCACCTCGCGCTCGACCGCACGCAGCTCGTCGGCGCTGCGCGCCTGGCTCTCGTGGATCTCCTTGCGCTTCCAGAACCGCTCGACCGACTTGGTGAACCGCTCGTCGCCGTCCTCGACGCCACCGAGCTTGGCCCACGCGACCTCGGCCGCGCTGATCTTCTCCGCGGTACGCGCGAAGTCGAAGCTGTCGGCGAGGCCCTCGACCTCGCGGACGAGCTGCGCCCGCTCCGCCTTCCGGCGCTTCACGTCATCGGGGACGATCGGCTTCTTCGCGCGCTCGGCCGCGGCGATCTCGCCGACGATCTTGCGGGCGCGCTTGCTGACGGCCTTGTTCTTCGCCTTGTTCGCGACGTTCTCGAGGCGATCGACGTCGTCGATCTTCTCGACGGCCGCGAGGCCGACTTCTTTCTGCATCGTATCGATCGCGAGTGCGCGGAGCACGTCACCATCGTCGATCCGCGCAACCGCGGCGATCTTCAGATCCTGGGCCGCATCGCTCTTCGCGAGCTGCGCGAGGGCGCGCGGATCACGGAGCTCGCCGAACGCCCGCTTGCGGGTCGCCGCGTTCTGCGTGCGTACGACCACCTCGACCAGCGCGTGCTGATCGCCGAGCTTGATGATGCCTGCGAGCGCGGTGGACGACTTGTCGGGATCGGCGCTGCAGGCGTTCGAGACCCAGAGCTCGGCCGCGCGCTCATTGATCAGCTCGCGCAGACTTCGTTCGCTCTCGGACTCTCCGAGCGCGGCGAGGACGTCGGGCGTCTCGATCTTCTCGATCGCGAGCCGGCGGACGCCGATGTCGCGATCGGTACGAGCGATCTGTTCGAGGATGGCAGAGTCATCCGAGCCCAGCGCCTGCACGGCCTTCGTGCGAACGCTGACATCGGAGTGGCGGTACTTGGGGCGGAAGAGGTCGACGAGACCCATAGGGGGCGCGAATCTATGCGTAACCACCCCCCACGACAAGGACTGTTGTCGTCGCGATTTCAGCTACATAAATCGACAAGGGCATCCACGATGTCGACGAGCTTGTAGTCCGCGGGCGTGAACACGCGTCGGACCCCGAGCCGGCGCAACTCCGCGTGGTCACTCGCTGGAACGGTCCCGCCGACCACGACCGGGAGATCGGGTGCCCCCCGCGCCGCGAGCTCGCGGAGCACCGCCGCGGTCAGCTCGACGTGGGAGCCCGACAGGACCGAGAGCCCGATCACGTCGACGTCCTCCTGGATGGCGGTCGCCGCGATCGCCGCGGGCTCGAGCCGGATCCCGGCGTAGATGACCTCGAACCCGGCGTCCCGTGCGGCGACGGCGATCACCTCGGCGCCGTTGGAGTGACCATCGAGGCCCGGCTTGCCAACGAGCAGCTTCGGCCGCCGCGGCAGCGCCGCCACCCGGGCACGCAGTGCATCCCAGCCAGCACTGCCCGCCGCGATCGTTGCACCGCCAAGTCCCGTGGCCGCGCGGTACTCGCCCCACACGCCGCGCAGGGTCCCCGCCCACTCGCCCGTCGTGACCCGCGCGAGTGCGCACGCGATCGACGCCTCCATGATCGGCTGTCCCGCTCTCGCCGCTGCGTCGAGCACCGCGAGCGCCGCGGTCGCCGCCACGGAATCACGGGTCGTGCGCGTCTTCTCGAGCGAGGCGCGCGCCGCCGCCGCCGCTCCCGGATCACCGCGGAACACGCCGCCGTCGTCACCGGTTACCAGTGGAGACGCGATGCCGTCGGTCCACTTGTTGACACCGACGACGGTCTGCTCCCCTCGCTCGATCCGCGCCATTCGCGCCGCCATCGAGTGCACGAGCTCCTTCTTGCAGTAGCCGTTCTCGATTGCGCCCTGGATCCCGCCCTGCTGCGCGATCTGCGCCAGCTCGGTGCGCGCTGCCGCCGACAGCTCGGCGACCTTTGCCGCGACGACCGGGCTCCCCGCGAACAGATCGCCATACTCGAGCAGATCCGTCTCGTACGCGAGGATCTGCTGGAGGCGCAGCGACCACTGCTGATCCCACGGCCGCGGCAGCGACAGCGCCTCGTTCCACGTCGGCAACTGCAGCGCCCGGCAGCGCGCATCGCGCGACAGCGTCACGCCGAGCGCCTCGATCAAGATTCGCCACGCGTTGTTCTCGGGTTGTTGCTCGGTCAACCCGAGTGAATTGACCTGCACGCCATAGCGAAACTGGCGATGCTTCGGATCGGTCACGCCGTAGCGCTCGCGACACAGCTCGTCCCACAGCTCCGTGAACGCGCGCATCTTGCACATCTCCTCGACGAAGCGCATGCCTGCGTTGACGAAGAACGAGACGCGACCGACGCACTGCGAGAACGCCGCCGCATCCACGCGACCGCGCGCCTTCACACGATCGAGCACGCCGATCGCATCCGCGAGTGCGAACGCGAGCTCCTGCACCGGTGTCGCGCCTGCCTCCTGCAGGTGATAGCTGCAGACGTTCGACGGATTCCACTGCGGCATCTGGGCGACGCAGTACTCGTAGGTCTCGGCGATCAGATCGAGCGACGGCTCCGGCGGGAAGATGTACGTGCCACGCGCGAGGTATTCCTTGACGATGTCGTTCTGGATCGTGCCGCGGAGGCCGACCTCGGGCACGCCGCGCTCACGCGCCAGCGCGACATAGAGCGCGAGCAGCCACATCGCTGTCCCGTTGATCGTCATCGATGTGTTCATCTGCTCGATCGGGATGCCGTCGAACAGCGCGTGCATGTCATCGAGCGAAGCGATCGGAACGCCGACCTTGCCGACCTCCGGCGCGGCGAGCGGGTGATCGGGGTCGTAGCCACACTGGGTCGGGAGATCGAACGCGATCGACAGCCCGGTCTGTCCTGCGGCGAGGTTCGCCCGGTACAGCTCGTTGGACGCGTGCGCGCTCGAGTGCCCCGCGTACGTGCGAAAGATCCACGGAGGGTCGCGGTGATCGCGCGGTCGGTCGGCCATCGCAGGGAACGCTACGGCGCTGAGCCCGAGTCGTCCACTGCATCGGCCATCCAGGTCGCGTCGGCGCGCCGGAAATACACCCGCGTGCAGTCCGCATTGATCCACGGCTCCGTGAGGTCCTCATCGCCATCGACGCCTTCGATGCGCAGCGGCTCGCCATGCGGATACTCGTCGCGGTCCCGCTCCGATGCGTACAGGCGAAACGGGGCGGAGGTGTCCTCGCCGGTCCTTGCCGTGTAGACGAGCTTGCCGTGGTCGGCCGTCATCACGCCGCCGTTCGGGTTGACCTTCGCCTTGGACGTCTTGAGCGGATCGGCCTGCGCTGTCAGCTCCCACTGGGTTTCGTTCGGGAACAGCTGGAAGATCCGCATCGTGTTCGGCTCGCCCACGCGATCGGACATCAGGATCGTCACCATGAACCGGATCGTCGCGACGCCCGCGTACGGCAAGACGATCATGTTCCCGCCGGTCGACGTCTGGCCCTGCAGCGGATCGAGCAACCCGGACCCTCCGGGACTCCAGCCGGCCGGGAAGAACTGGTACTCGCGGATCTCGGGTCGGTCTCCCCCCTCCTCGAACAGCCAGCCAACCGCGAAGTCGTTCTCGGCGATGTGCCCGCCATCGAGTGACGAGAGCACGCCGGTGTCGCGCATCGGATCGGCGCGCCACATGTCGTTCTCGAGCTTGATCGCGTGGACGCCGGTCGGCCGCGACGCGCGCGGATACTGCGCGTAGATCAAGCCGCGCACGCCGCTGTTGTCGACGCTGAAGTCGCGCGGCTCGATCAGCTCGGGGTGGAAGGGCACGAGCGCCGGCGCGCCGAACGGGCCACACGTCGGCGGGACGTCGCGCTCGAGCTGCCAGACGAGGTCACAACCGACCAGCAGCAACGCAGTCGCAACAACCCGGAGCACGAGCCGAGGATCCCTCACCGGCCGAGGATGCGCAATCAGCGCCGCTCGGAGAGCGATCTACGCAAGCTCACCGCGAGCCCACCGAGCGTGATCGCGACCCCGACATACGCGCGGGCGGTCAGCGGAACGTCGCGCTCGAACAGGGCATCCGTGATCAGTGCCACGAGCGGATAGACGAACACGAGGGTGCTGGTCAACAGCAGCGTCGTCCGTCCGAGGAGCCAGAAGTACACGAGGAACGCGACGACCGTCCCGATCACGGCGAGGTAGAGCAACGCGATCGTCGGCTCGAACGGGATCCGATCGGGCAACGACTCGCCGCTCGCGAGCGCGACCACACCGAGCACGATCGTGGTCACGACCAAGAACACGGTCGTCGCGACGGCGCCGTGGATCCCACCTGCATGCCGCTTCATGAGCATCGAGTACATGGTCGCGATGGCCACCGATCCGATCACCATCGCGACGCCGATCGCTTGCTGCAGCGAGACGTCGAGCCGATCGAGGAACAGCACGGCGACGCCGGCGAGCGACACCAGCGCGCCGAGGACGTGTCGTCGCGTGATCGCCTCCATTCCGGTCGCGCGCAACAGCACCGCGAGGATCAGTGGTTGTGTTCCGTACAACACTGCCGCGACCGCGCCCGGGACACGTTCCTCGCCGAGGTAGACCAGCACGTACGCGCCGGCGTCGAGGACACCTGCGATCGCGAGGTAGGACCACTGCGAGCCCTTTGGCCACGGCCGAGCACGGATCGCGATCGGGACCAGGACCACCACCGCGATCGCGAACCGCAGGAACAGGGCGTGGAACGTGCCGAACCCGCCCTCCCCGATGCAGACCCGGATCGCGTACCAGGTCGTGCCCCAGATCAGCGCGCACGCAAGGTACGCCGCGAGGACTGCCTGGTTCACTGCCACGTGGGACACGAAGTGTCGCATTGCCGAGGCGCGATCGGTTGGGTAGGGTCAGCTCCATGAGCGTTCGATCGTCTGGGTTCTTGTTCGTCTCGATCTTGGGCCTGTCCGCGCTCACCCCCATCGGCTGTGCGAAGAAGTCCGACGACAAGGCGGCGGTCGCTGTGGCCGAGATCCCGTCACTCAGCGTGGATCAGCTCGACACGATGCTCGCGAAGAGCGAGTGCGTCCCGGTCGATGCGAACGGCGATCGCACGCGGCAGAAGATGGGCGTGATCCCCGGTGCCGTGCTGCTCACGGACTCCGAGACGTTCATGCCTGCGGAGCTGCCCACCGACAAGTCGAAGACGCTGGTGTTCTACTGCGCGAACCAGAGCTGCGGCGCCTCGCACGACGCCGCCTCCAAGGCACGGACGGCCGGCTACACGAACGTGAAGGTCCTCCCCGATGGCATCGCGGGATGGGTCAAGGCCGGCAAGAAGATCCAGTCGATCTAGATCACGCGAGCGTCGCGCGCAGACCGTCGATCAGCTTGGTCTCCGCGACGACCCCGAGCTGATCGCGGAGGCGATCGACGCGCGCTCGCGAATCAGGAATCTCGCCGCTACGCGCTGCAGCGTGCTCGATCGTCGATCCCCCACCGCACAGGTCCACGACCGTGCGGGCGAGCTCCTTCACCGTGATCGCGTGGCCGGTACCGACGTTCGCGATCAGGCGGCTGTTGCCGTCCTTCAGGGCCGACACGATCGCGCGGACGACGTCGCCGACGTAGACGAAGTCTCGCGTCTGCATGCCCTCGCCGAAGATCGTCAACGGACGATTCGTCTTCGCGCGGTCGGCAAAAATCGAGATGACGCCGGAGTACGGGCTCGTCGGATCCTGCCGCGGGCCATACACGTTGAAGAACCGAAGTGCCGTGGTCGGGACGCCGTGCTGGGAGGCGTAGCAGTCGAGCGCGAACTCCGATGCGAGCTTGTCGATACCGTACGGCGACATCGGCTGCAGCGGAATCTCCTCCGCGACCGGCATCGTCGCGACATCGCCGTAGACCGCGGCCGAGGACGCGAACACCACCTTCTTCACGCCGCTCGTACGGGCGTACTCGAGCACGTGCAGGGTGCCGCCGTAGTTGACCTGCATGTCGTAAAGCGGATTCGCCATCGAGCTCACGACCGAGACCTGCGCCGCGAGGTGAACGATCCGCTCGACCGGGCCGTGCTTCGCCACGATCGGCGCGAGCGCCGCGAAGATGCCGTGCGAGACGTCGCACTCGACGAGATGGAACCGATCCGAGCTCGCGTGCTGCGCGACATTCGCGCGCTTGCCGGCGCTGAAGTCATCGAGCACGACGACGCGGTGACCGCTCGCGATCAGCGCGTCGACCGTGTGCGATCCGATGAAACCACAACCACCGGTGACGACCGCGAGGGGAGCATGAGCCATGCCCGCACTCTACAGGCCGCGGTGCCACGGTCGTCGTGAGATCTTCATGAGATGTGGCGGGATTCACCCGCGCGCCTGCTCGCCCGCAAACTCTAGTCTCGGCCGAACGCCACGCGACCGAGCTGACCGAGCAAGACGTCGAGCGCGACCTTGTTGTCCCCACCCTCCGGGACGATCAGATCGGCCCACCGCTTCGAGGGCTCGACGTACTCGATGTGCATCGGCCGCACCGTCGCGTAGTACTGATCGCGCACGGACTGGAAGCTGCGCCCACGCTGCTCCAGGTCGCGTCGGATCCGGCGGATCAAGCGGATGTCGGAGTCCGTGTCGACGAAGATCTTGATGTCCATCTGCTCGCGAAGCTGGGCCTCGGTGAACACGAGGATGCCCTCGACGATCACGACGCGCGCCGGCTCGACGTGGCGGAGATCCGGCCGCCGGCAGTGGGTCGCGAAGTCGTAGATCGGGATGTCGACCGCTTTGCCCGCGCGCAGCTCGCCGAGGTGCTTCGCGAGGAGCGAGCTCTCGAGCGACGCGGGATGGTCGTAGTTGATCTTCGCGCGCTGCTCGAGGGCGAGGTGCCCCTGATCGAGATAGTAGGCATCGTGCTCGATCGTGACGCAGCGGCCGGGCATCGACGCGGCGAGCTTGTGCGCGACCGTCGTCTTGCCAGAGCCAGTACCTCCGGCGATGCCGACGACGAGTGGACGAGTGGTCGACGGGGTCGGGGCGGACATCGGCGGGGACACTACTACTGGATCGCTACGGGATCGCTGACACGACCATGCCCATCATCAGTGATCCCAGGGATCCCGTGACGCGGACCTTGGTGCCCTTGCGGGTCGCCGTGATGCGCCCCATCGACGGCGCCATCGTCGCGAACGCGCCGTTGACCTCCTTGGCGAGCGACGCCTGGAGCGTGGTGGCCGCGGCCTCGGTCGGCAGCCCCATCACGAGCTCGAACACCACGAACAATGGTTCGGGGCGCAGCCACGCGACGGCGTCGCTGCCGGCGGGGAGCGTCGCGTTCGGCCACTCGATCTTGTTGCTGCCGTCGAGCACGAACGTCAGCGCGCGATCCGCGGGGAGCGTCGCGAGCAGCTCGCGCGCGTGCGGGGTCAGGCCGACGCCGCGCTTCACATTCTCGTGAACCTGAGCCGCCGCGAGATCCTGGCGCACGCTGATGTAGACCGTGTGCTCGTCGAGAAAATCGATCCAGCCGACCGAAGGGAGCTGAAGCAGCTCCGCACCGTCGGTCATCGTGAACGTCTCGGCGGGCCCCTCGAAGCACTTCTCGATGTCGGCGCGCTTCCACCGGCCGCGCAGCATGAGCGTGCCCTGCTCGTTCGCCTCGAAGCCGACGCTGCCGAACACGAACCACTCCGCTTTGCTGGCGAACCCACCGACGCACGATGGGAGCGACGCCATCGCCATCCCGATCTTTGGATTCGCCGCGAGCTTGTCGAAGATCGCCGTGAACCGCTCGTCCCGGCGCAGCGGCCCGACCAGGCCAGCGATCACCATCGTCGTGTCGGCGGGCAGGTGCGAGATCGCCTTCGCGACCTCGACGCGTGCGTCCTTCATCGTCAGCTTGGGGCCAGCGATCTCGATCGCCGTCGGAGCCTGGTCGCCGACGAGCGACGACACCTGGCCGGTCGGCAGCGGCTGCGGCGTGGCCCACGGATCCTTCTCGCGCGCGAGGACGGCGACCGGCTCGGTCATGTCCCGCACGGGCGGCGCGGTCGTCATCGCGCCCGCGACCGGCGCGTCGTCGTGCCTCGCGAGCCTCCACGCGACGGCGCCGCCGGCCATGCCGACGAACGCGAGCACTCCCACGACAACGGGCCACCGCTTGCGCGGCGATGCGGGCGGCGCGAGCTCTGGTACGCGCTCGCTCGGCGCCCACGCGAGTGGAGTCTTGCCGCGATCGGTCGTCGTGTGGCGATCCGCGAACCACGGCTTCTTGTCCGTGCCGGTAGGTTTCGCGTCGGCCGTCTGGGTTGCGCGAGCATTCTCCTCGCTCAGCGGCGGGGCGTTACTCGCGGGCCGCATCCGCGCGGTCTCGCCCGCGGTCAAGGTCGGCGCGCTGCCGCGACCGGCTCTGCGTACGGCTTCGAGGAGTGCGGTCGCCGAGGCGGGCCGGTTCTGCGCACGCGTCGAGAGCGCCCGGCGGATCTCGACATCGAGCTCGTCCGGAACACTCGCGAGCTCGACGAGTGGTCGCGGCGACAAGCGCGCCTCCGGATCGGCGAGGTCATCCCATGGCAAGCGACCGGCGAGCATCGCGTACAGCGTGACCGCGAGCTCGTAGAGATCCGTCGCGATGCCCGCCGGCTGCCCGAAGAATCGCTCCGGCGCCATGTACGCCGGCGTTCCGCGCACGCCGCCATCCATCGTGGTGGTCGACGCGGGCGCGGCGACCTCCTTCGCGATTCCGAAGTCGAGCAGCACGGCGTGCTTGCCCGCGACGATGAAGACGTTCTCCGGCTTGAGATCACGGTGGATCAAGCCGCCGTCGTGAAGCGTGCCGACCGCGTGGCATAGCTCGGCGAACAGCTCGAGCGCCTGAACAACCGGCAGCGGTCCGCGCGCGAGCACGGCGGCGAGCGTCTCGCCTTCGAGGCGCTCCATCGCGAGGTAGGGCCGGCGATCCGGCAGCTCGCCGACCGCGAGCACCTTGACCACGGACGGATGCGTGATGGTCTGCAGCCGCTGCGCCTCGCTCAGGAATTGCGCGCGCAGGCGCTCGGTGTCCGCGAGGGCTGCGTGAAGGACCTTGAGCGCAACCCGCCGCGGTCCCCAGATTGCGTCGTAGACGATCCCGCTGCCGCCCTCTCCGAGGACGCTCACGATCGTGAACTCGCCGAGCGAGGTGGGAAGACCAGCAGGAATCATGTGCGTGCACCGACGAGACGGGCGAGAACGGCCTCACAATAGCGCGCTGGGTTACGGCCTGACCATTGCTAGATTCTTGGACATAGCCGTGAAGGAACCGACCCATGATTAGACTAGCAATCGCCGAAGATCACACGATCGTGCGCTGGGCACTCCGTGAAGCGTTGGGCAAGGCCGATGACATCGAGGTTGTCGGAGAGTCCGGCACTGCAGCGGAAACGTTGGAGATGGTGAAGCGGGAACGGCCCGATGTGCTGCTCCTGGACATCACCTTGCCCGACCGTTCGGGCTTCGATGTCCTCAGCGAGATGAGGCCCATGGACACAGCGCCCCTGGTCGTCGTGCTCACCTGGCATACGGAGCCTAGCTACGCTGCGCGCGCGATCGCGGCAGGGGCGCACGGTTATCTCAACAAGTCAGTCGAGCCCGAAGCTCTGCTCGCGGCGATCCGCGCCGTGAGCCGGGGCGAGCAGGTGATCCCACCTGGTGTCGAGGAGCTCCTCGCGAATGGCGATGGCCATCCGGCGAGCGCACTCACCGCACGCGAGGCGCAGGTCATGGAGATGCTCGCGCGTGGCATGACCAACCGAGAGATCGCCGAGCACCTCGAGATCAGCATCAAGACCGTCGATACCCATCGCGGTCACGTGCTGAAGAAGCTCGGGCTCCGCAACAACTCCGAGCTCACGCGCTTCGCCGTCAAGCACGGCTACGTGTCGCTCTGAGCTGACGACTAGCGCCGCGCCGGCTGAACCCAGGCCTGCTTACCGTCTCCGCGCGTGACGATCGCGCGGAGGTAGCCCGTCACGGGCAGCGGCCGACGCGCGTTCCCACCCTTGATCCGCACGACGCGCTCTCCGTTCTCGATGAGATCGATCGTGTGCGAGCCGCGCTCGCCCGGTGCGACCTCGACGACGAGCTCGCCTGCCTCGACCTCGGCTCGCGCGAGCACGACACCGGTCGACGAGTAGAATCGACCCGCCGCGATCGACGCGAGGATCGCCTGCGGATCGCGCGGAGCGGCCTTCACCATGATCCACCCCCCACCGGCGGGGTATTGCACACCCGCCGTGCCCGAGTAGTCGTGCGCATCATCGGAGGCGACGCCCCACACACGTGCGCCCTGGACCAGCGCGGCATCCCAGATCGCGTCCATGTCTGGATGATCCTTGTCGCCGCGGTTCCACTCGGGGAACGCCACGTTCGCGATCTCGACGAGGGCGAACCCGCGCCGCGCGAGCTCGGCGAGAAGATCACCGTTCATTCCCCAGAACCAGTTCGGGTGATTGATCTGCGCGATGCCGCCGAGCGACTTCTGTTGCTCGAGCGCAGCGTCGTACTTCGCGAGCCGTTCGCTGGTCTTGCGGTTCGCCCAGACGATCTTCCCGTTCGTGCGGCCCGTCGCGCCCAGGAGATTGACGTGGATCCGGCACTTCCCGCTCGCGTCACCCGGCGGGATGCAGTTGCTGGGGTTGTGCGTCAGCTCGATGCCGGCGAACACGATCAACCCGCGTTCGCCTGCCGGCCGGAGCGTGCTCTCACCGAGCGTCGCTGCGGTGGTGTCGAGCTCGCTGATCCGGTTGTGGTCGGTGAGCACGATGAAGTCGTACTTTCGCTGCTCGTACCAGGTCAGGACCTCCGGGATCGGCGTCGTGCTGTCGCCCGACGGACGCGCATGGACATGGGTCGAACCCTTGAGCCACACCTCGGGAACCGGCGGCACGATCGGAGCCGCGTCGACCGGCGCATCGAGCTCGAGCGTGCTGACAGCCGCATCGATCGGTGCTGCGTCGAGCGGTGGCTCGTCGGGCGAAACCTGCGGTGGGCGCGACGGTCCGGGCACATCCGGCCCGGCACACGTGACCAGGACGCTCAGCGCGACAGCGACTCCGGCGCGGTTCACGGCGTGACCACCTCATCGAGAGCCGCGGCTCCAGCGGGGGTCACGTTGGACACCACTCCCCACGTCGCCTTCGTCCACTGCGCGCGCAGCGCGAGGAACAAGCCGAGGTGATCGGTCAGCATCCGGCGCTCGACCGGCTTCTTCGCGGCGAGCTCCTCCTTCTCATCGGGATCTGCGACGAGGTCGCCGATCATCGGCTGGCCGGTCTTGTTCACGCGGATCTTCCAGCGGCCGAGCCGCATCCCGTGCGCGTACTCGTACATCGACGTGTACGACGGCCGCGGCCAGCCGCGCCCGATTCCCTGCGCGAGCGGCGCGAGCGAGGTGCCCTGCACGCTCTCGATCGGCGCCGCGCCGACCGAATCGAGGATCGTCGGCAACAGATCCACTGCCTCGGCGCCCTCCTCGACGATCGTCCCGCCCGGGAACCGCGCTGGATCGTGAACGAGGAGCGGCACGCGCACGAGGGAGTCGCGCATCGAGCCACCGTGGCCGCATCGCTTGTCCTCGAAGAACTCCTCGCCATGATCGGCCGTGACCAGCAACATCGTCTGATCCCAGATGCCCCAGGACTTGAGCTGCTCGACGAACCTGCCGAGCTGCTTGTCCTGGTAGCTGATCGCGGAGTCGTAGATCGCGCGCAGCCTCTCGATGTCGTCAGGTGGCGGGATGATGTGGCACCCCATCTCGCCGGGCCGGAACCCGAGATCCTTCGCCGTGCCGAACTCCTGGAACGGGCCCGTGTAGCGACCGGGCGAGTAGGTATCGATCCACGGCTTGCGCGCGATCCAGGGGCCGTGGGTGTCGATCGTTCCGAGGAACAGATACGTCGGATCTGCGCGCCGCGCATCGAGCTGCTTCAAGGCCGCATCGACGATCTTCTCGCCGTAGATGATGCCGTTGATGATCGTGCCGTCGCCCTTCTCCCGCATCATGTTGCGGAACTCCTTGAAGCCGCGCGCGTAGCCGCCATCTGCATTGACGAAGCCGTTACCCGTCACGGCCGTCGTGAACAGGCCGGCCTCGCCGAGCTCCGTCGCGATCACGGGAAACTTCACGTCGAGCTTCCACGCCCCACCGACGCCCGCCATCCGCACGTTGTGCACTGCGGGGTAGACGCCCGACCACATCGTCGAGTGGCTCGTCTGCGACTCGTTGCCCTGCACGTAGTACTGCCGGAACACGACGCTCGTCTTCGCGAGCTCGTCGAAGCTCGGTGTCTGCGCACGCGCACCCGGGGTGAACGTCGGGACCTTGTCCGCGCGCAGCGCATCCATGATCCACAGCACGACGTAGCGCGGCGTCGGTGCCTTCGGCAGCGGTACGGGATCCGGACCGAGCAGCGTGATCCGCGGCTTCGTGACGGTCGCCCGCGCACACTCGCGTGCGGTCAGCGTCAGCGCGACCACGCGACCACCCATCGATCCGAGATCGACGCGACCGTCGTCACCTGCGAGCATCCCGCCCGCGAACGCATCGGCACTGGGCCGCGCCCGCACCTCGACCTTGCACCCGGCCGAGACGCTCGCGATCAGGTGCGCACCCTCGGGCAGCGACACGAACCACGTCAGGCCCGCGTCCTTCGCGAGGCTGATCGAGCCCTTCGGATCGAACGTCGCCACGGCCCGCGGATCCATCGCCTCGACCGGTCGCCGATCGCCGACGCGCAGCCACTCGAACGCGAGCTTGCCCTTGGCCTTGCCGAGCATGCCGCTCTCGATCACGACGAGGTTCTCCCCGACCACGAGCCGACCGGGATCGATCGCGAACGCGACGGTGCTCCAGCCGGCGACCAGCTCGACGCGCGCGTCCTTGTTCACCCTGCCGCCGTTGATCTTGATCTCGAGGCGCGCGGCGCCCGGCGCATGCACACGCATCGTGATCTGGCCCGCGCTCCGCGCCTGCTCGACCGTCAGCGGAACCTCGAGCACGGCGAGCTTGTCGGCGTACGACGCACGCACACCGTCGACGAGGTGACCGTGGTGCCAGCGCGGCTGGGGCACGCCGAACCGCGTGTAGCGGGCGAACGCGACGGTCGAGGCATCGAGGACGATGTCGCCGTCGACGATCCGGTGCGCGCCGTGGCGGTTGTCGACGAGGTTCCACACCGCGTGCTCGGGGCGCGGCGGAGTGACCGGCGCTGCATCGATCGCGGGGGCAGCATCTGCGACGACCACGCCCACGGCGTTCGCGTCGGCGGGCGTGCCGCCGGCATCGTCGCGCGGCTGCTTCTTGCTGCCGCACGCGGCCACGAGGCCGACGAGCAGGATCGTTCCGAGGCAACGCACCAGCATCGGCTCTAGCACGGCGGCGATCCTCACTCTACGACTCGCGCCAGTTCACCCGGCGTCCGGTCGTCCGATGCCCCTCGGACGTCATGTCCACGCGGCGTCCGTTTCAGCCCGCGCCGCAGGTGATTCTGCGCGATTACTCGCGGCCCACGGCCTGCAGTCCAGCTGACAAATGGAGGTGCTAGCATGGAAGTCATGGACGGATTCGAGCCCCGCTTCACGCTGCCCACGCCGATCGCATGGCGACTGGATGGCGGCCATGACCAGGTCGTGGTCCTGCGCGGGATCTCGTGGGCGCAGTACGACGCGATCCATCGCGCCAAGGGAGACGAGCGGAGCCCGGTCATCGCCTATCTCGATGGAGAGCTCGAGGTCGTGACGACCTCGATGCGCCACGAGTTCGTCAAGACGCTGCTTGCCCGCCTCATCGAAGTCTATGCCGAGGAGACAGATCTCCGATTCAACGGCTACGGCATGGCCACGTTTCGCAAGAAGGCGAAGCGCGCGGGGGCCGAGCCGGACGAGTGCTACATCCTTCGCAAGGGCGGCAAGGTCCCCGATCTCGTGATCGAGATCGTGTTCACCAGCGGAGGCGTCGACAAGCTCGAGATCTATCGCCGGCTCGGCGTCGCAGAGGTCTGGTTCTGGATCGATGGCAAGATCCTGGTCTATCGACTCGTCGATGGTGCGTACCAGGAACGCATTGCGAGCGTGGCGCTCCCCGCCCTGGATCTCGGGGCGGTCGAGCGCATCGTCGCGACGACCGAGGACGACGAGCAGACCGACGCGGTCCGCCTGTTCCGGCGATCGTTGAAGCGCGCGCGCTGAACGTCGCGACGACGACGTTCGTTACGGCTTGGGCTTCTCGACGAGCTTCGCGAACGGATTGTTCTTGAACCCGCCGACGCCCCAGTTCTCGGGCGCCTGCTCGCGACGCTGATCGTCGCGCGGGCCCTGCGGACCGCGATCGTCACGCCGCGGACCGCCAGCGCCGCCCGAACCACCGGGTCCACGATCGTCGCGACGAGGTCCGTCACCCGGACCACCGGGGCCGCGGCCGCGATTCTGATCACCGCGCCACGGACCGCCACCTTGGTTCGCGCCGCCTTGATCGCCGCGCCATTGACCACCCTGGTTCGGGCCGCCCTGGTTCTGATCACCGCGCCACTGACCGCCGCCATGATTCGGACCGCCCTGGTTCGGGCCGCCCGGGACACCGAGACACAGACCGACCCCGGGATTCGGACCGCCCTGGTTCGGGCCGCCCTGATC
>JANOPP010000205.1:0-3045 GCA_031421915.1 Myxococcales bacterium
TGACGAGATCGCTCAGCGGTAGGGTGGGCCCTTCTTGCCAGGAGTCCTACCTACGCGCACCAGTGCGTCGCGCAGGACGTACTCGATCTGCGCGTCGAGTCGAGCGCTGTCATCTCGACAGGGGCTCGCGCAACGGCTGGCCTGCAACGTAGACGGTGTCGATCAGCGACGCCGACGCGCCATAGCGGTACGGCACCGTCGCCGGATCATCGCAGGTCCAGACGATCAGATCCGCCGGTGCATCGAGCGCGATCTGTCCTGCCTTCGGTCGCCCGAGTGCGCGTGCGGCATGGCGGGTGACGCCGAGCCACGCTTCCTCGACGGTCATCCCGTAGTGGGTGGTCGCGAGCCACATCTGCAATGGCAGATCGCTGCTGAAGCTCGAGCCCGGATTGAGATCGCTCGCGATCGCCATCGGCACGCCCGCCGTCCGTAGCCGCTCGACCGGCGGCACGGGTAGCCGGAGTTGCACGCAGGCACCGGGCAGCATCACGGCGACGATCCCGGCGGCGGCCATCGCCGCGATGCCTGCATCGGAGACCTGCTCGAGGTGGTCGCCCGACAGAGCAGCGAAGTCCGACAGCAACTCCGCCGCACCGAGATCCTTGAACTGACCGACATGGCCCCGCACCGCGAGCCCCGCATCGCGCGCCGCACCGAGGATGGATCGCGTCTCGGCGAGCGTGAACGCACCCTCGTCGCAGTAGACGTCGACGGACGTCGCCAGCTGGTCGCGCGCCACCGCGGGGATCAGCTGCTCGCAGATCTCGAGCACGAACGCGCTGCGATCGTTTGCGCGCTCGGCCGGCACCAGGTGCGCGAGGAGCGTGGGCACGATGCGCGGCGCGGGTCGCTGACCGCACGCGGCGATGCAGCGCAGCAGCCGCAGCTCGCCCGCAATCGTCAGGTCATAGCCGCTCTTGATCTCGATCGTCGTGGTGCCCGTGGCCAGCGCCGCATCGAGTCGTGCCGACGTCAGCGCGATCAGCGCTTGATCCGTCGCTGCGCGCGTCGGGCCGAGCGTCGCCGCGATGCCGCCACCGGCCGCCGCGATCTCGAGGTAGCCCTTCCCCGCCGCGCGCATCGCGAACTCGTTCGCCCGATCGCCCGCGAAGATCGCATGCGTGTGGCAATCGACGAGGCCCGGCGTGACGAGGCGGCCGCCCACATCGACCACCCGCGTCGCGGCGGGCCGCTCCGCTTCGGGGCCGACCCACTCGATCGCGCCGTTCCTGATCGCGATCGCACCGCGGTCGACCATGCCGAGCCCGAACCGCGACGGATCGCACGTCAGGACGCGTGC
The DNA here is from genome assembly GCA_031421915.1 of Myxococcales bacterium. Lineage (GTDB taxonomy): Bacteria > Myxococcota_A > Polyangia > Haliangiales > Haliangiaceae > JABFXX01. Next base: position 1,304 of record JANOPP010000205.1, read on the forward strand.
GTTGCGGATCACGAGGTCAGCGGTCATCGCTCCACCACCCTAGCTCAGCGGCCGCGTCATCGTTCGTTGCCGCGCTTGAAGTTGCCGGTCTTGCGCGCGACCAGGAGCTGCACCGCCGCCTCGTCGCCAGCCGCGACCGCATCGCGGATCGCATCGGCGTCGGCGCCGACCACCGTCCGTACGATCCGTCCGCGGAACTTGATCAGCACCTTGTCGCGCGACACCTGCACGTCGAATGGCTCCTCGGCGAGCCTGCCGCGCCGATCGACCTTCCTGCAGGTGCGCCCGCCCTCGCCCATCTGCGATCGCTACTCCGGCGCCCGCCGGCGTGGGATCACGACGCCACGCTCTTCGGCGGTCTTGATCGCGATGTCGTAGCCGGCGTCGGCGTGGCGGATCACGCCCATGCCAGGATCGCAGGTGAGGACGCGCTCGAGGCACTTCGCCGCGCGCTCCGTACCATCGGCGACGATCACCATGCCGGCGTGCAGTGAATAGCCGATGCCGACGCCGCCGCCGTGATGGAACGAGACCCAGGTCGCACCGGAGGCGGTGTTGACGAGCGCGTTGAGGATCGCCCAGTCGGCGACCGCATCGGTGCCGTCCTTCATGCCCTCGGTCTCGCGGTTCGGCGACGCGACGGAGCCGCAATCGAGGTGATCGCGACCGATCACGATCGGTGCCTTGACCTTGCCGGTGCGCACGAGCTCGTTGAAGCGCAGACCGACGCGGTGGCGCTGGCCGTAGCCGAGCCAGCAGATGCGCGCGGGGAGTCCCTGAAACGCGATCTTCTCCTTCGCGAGCTTCATCCAGCGATGGAGCATCGGGTCGTCCTTGATCTCGTCGAGCACGGCCTCGTCCGTGACGCGGATGTCGTCTGGATCGCCGGACAGTGCGGCCCAGCGGAACGGCCCCTTGCCCTCGCAGAACAGCGGGCGAATGTACGCGGGCACGAAGCCCGGGAACGCGAACGCGTCCTTGACGCCCGCGATCTCGGCCTGCGCGCGGATGTTGTTGCCGTAGTCAAAGACGTGCGAGCCGGCGCGCTGCATGTCGAGCATCGCCTGGACCTGGACGGCCATCGATGCGCGCGACTTCGCGACGTAGTCCTCGGGATCGCGGGCGCGCAGCTCGGCCGCGGCCTCCAGCGTGTAGCCCTGCGGGATGTAGCCGACGAGCGGATCGTGGGCGCTGGTCTGATCGGTGACGAGATCAGGCGTCACGCCGCGGCGCACGAGCTCGGCGTAGACGTCGGCCGCGTTGCCGACGAGGCCGATCGAGCGGGCGCGCTTCTGCGCCGTGTACTCGGCGACCTTCGCGAGTGCAGCGTCGAGGTCGGGTGCGATCTCGTCGAGGTAGCGGGTCTCGATCCGGCGTTGCATCCGTGAGGGATCGATCTCGACGCCGAGGAACACGCCTCCCGCCATGGTCGCCGCGAGCGGCTGCGCGCCGCCCATGCCGCCGAGCCCGCCGCTGAGGACGAACTTGCCGGCGAGATCCGCGCCCGGTCCGTAGTGGACCGTCGCGGCGGCCGCGAACGTCTCGAACGTGCCCTGCACGATGCCCTGCGAGCCGATGTAGATCCACGAGCCCGCGGTCATCTGGCCGTACATCATCAGGCCGGCCTGCTCGAGCTCGCGGAAGTGCTCCCAGGTCGCCCACTTGCCGACGAGGTTCGAGTTCGCGATCAGGACGCGCGGTGCTTCCTCGTGCGTGCGGAACACGCCGACCGGGCGCCCCGA
>JANOPP010000206.1:0-21686 GCA_031421915.1 Myxococcales bacterium
GACGTGCGTCGGTTCTCGCTCGGCGCGGTCGATCTGATCTCGGCAACCAAGCTCTCGCTGCGCTTCCGGGCGTGCGCCGCGAGCTGCGCCGAGCCGCTTGGTCTCGCTCGGCGCCGGGGCGACGTGTCCGAGCTTCATTCCTGCTCGGGCCCGCCGTCGTGTGGAACGCTGCCGACTACTGCTTGTCTTCGAACTCGGCGTCGATCACGTCATCCTTCGGGGGGGCACCGGCGTCGCCGCCGCCGCCGCCAGCGTCACCCGCAGGCTGGCCATCGCCACCCGTCTGCTTGTACATCGCCTCGGCGACCTTGTGCGCCGCTGCCTGGAGCTTCTCGAACGCGCCGCGGAGCTCCTCGGGATTGCCGCCATCGCGGTTCTTCTCGAGCGTCGCCTCGGCCTCCTTGAGGGCCTCCTCGATCATCAGCTTGTCCTCGGGCGTGAGCTTGGCCTCGTTCTCCTTGACGAGCTTCTGCGTGCCGTAGACCAGCGTGTCGAGCTGGTTGCGCGCCTCGATCGAATCCTTGCGCGCCTTGTCCTCGTCCTCGTGCTTCGCCGCATCCTCGACAGCGCGCTTGATGTCCGCATCCGACAGACCACTCGAGGCCTCGATCCGGATCGTCTTCTCGGCGCCCGTCGCCTTGTCCTTCGCGGCAACGTTCAGGATGCCGTTCGCATCGATGTCGAACGTCACTTCGATCTGCGGCACACCACGCGGGGCCGGCGGGATGCCGGTCAGCTGGAACTTGCCGAGGGTCTTGTTGTCCTTCGCCATCGGGCGCTCGCCCTGCGTGACGTGAACCTCGACCGAGCTCTGGTTGTCGGCCGCGGTCGAGAACGTCTCGCTCTTGCGCGTCGGGATCGTCGTGTTGCGCGGGATCAGCACGGTGGCGACACCACCGAGCGTCTCGATCGCGAGCGACAGCGGCGTGACATCGAGGAGGAGGATGTCCTTGACGTCGCCCGAGAGGACGCCGCCCTGGACCGCTGCACCGAGCGCAACGACCTCATCGGGGTTCACGCTGCGGTTGGGCTCGCGCTTGAAGAACTCCTTCACGCGCGCCGCGACCATCGGGATACGCGTCGAACCACCAACGAGAACGACCTCGTGGATGTCCTCGACCTTCTTGCCGGCGTCGGACAGGGCCTTCTTGCAGGGCTCCATCGCGCGCGCGACGAGGTCCTCGATCATCTGCTCGAACTTGCTGCGCGACAGCTTCTTCAAGAGGTGCTTGGGGCCGCTCGCGTCGGCCGTGAGGTACGGGAGGTTGACCTCCGTCTCCTGCACGCTCGACAGCTCGATCTTGGCCTTCTCCGACGCCTCCTTGAGGCGCTGGATCACCATCTTGTCCTTGCTGACGTCGATGCCGGAGTCCTTCTTGAACTCCGCGACCAGCCAGTCCATGACGCGGTTGTCGATGTCGTCTCCGCCGAGGTGCGTATCGCCGTTGGTCGAGACGACCTCCACGACCTTGTCACCGACCTCGAGCACCGAGACATCGAAGGTGCCGCCGCCCATGTCGAACACGGCGATCAGCTGCTCCTTCGTCTTGTCGAGACCGTACGCGAGCGCTGCCGCGGTCGGCTCGTTGATGATGCGCTTGACCTCGAGACCCGCGATCTTGCCGGCGTCCTTGGTCGCCTGGCGCTGCGAGTCGTTGAAGTAGGCCGGGACGGTGATCACCGCCTCGGACACGGGCTCACCGAGATACTCCTCGGCGGCGCGCTTGAGCTTCATGAGGACGCGTGCCCCGATCTCCGGCGGCGAGTACCGCTTGCCGCGGATCTCGAACGCGCAGTCGCCGTTGGACGCCTGCACGATCTTGTACGGGACGCGCTTCATCTCCTCCTGAATGACGGGGTCGGTGAACTTCCGCCCCATGAAGCGCTTGCTCGAGAACACGGTGTTCTCGGGGTTGGTGATGGCCTGCCGCCGCGCGATCTGGCCCACGAGAACCTCACCCTTTTCGTCGAACGCAACGACCGACGGGGTGAGGCGCGAGCCCTCTTCGTTGGGGATGACCTTCGGCTCCTTGCCCTCCATGATCGCGACCACGGAGTTGGTGGTGCCTAGGTCGATGCCGATGATCTTGCCCATGACTGCTTTTCCTCGTGTCCGAATTGTCTGCTGGGCAACCTAAGTAGCCCCCAAGCGGCCGTCAAGGCTCAGCTATGAAAGTTCGCCCGATCGGTCAGGCAGACGCTGACTCATCGGCCAGGCCCCCGAAACCACCCCAAGAGAGCGGCGGATCGGGGCTCAATAGCCGCCGTGGCCGCCGAACTTCTGGAACATCGCGCTCCACCGCCCCTGATCGCGCTCGCCGCCCCGGCTCGTCTGCTTGTGCGCGGTGCCCGGGCCATGGCCCTTGCCGGTGACCTTCTCGAGGACGCGGGCGAGCTCCTCGCCGTCGAACCAGATGCCGTGCTCGACGCACCGATCCAGCTCCGGACGCGGCTTCTCGACCTCCTCCTCGAGCCCGAGGGTGAGCTTGCAGGTCGTCATCAGCACTGCGCAGTGGGGGCACGCACGCTTGCCTGGCTTCTCGTTGCGATACGCGAAGGTCGGCAGGATGCTGGTCAGGTCGTGGACCCCGGTGGCCAGATCCTCGAGGGTCAGCATCACGCCGTAGCAGGCGTCGCAGACGAGCCGCTTATGGAACACGCGCATCGGCGCCTTGCATGCGGGACACGCGAAGTGCTGATCGCGATAGGGCTCGCTCATGCGTCGAGTATGTCCTGAACGTCGGGGACCCGCGATCAGTGCGCGATCAAGGAGGGAGCTCGTAGGTGTTGAAGAACAGCCACATCGCAGCGGTCGCGTTGATATCCTGAGTCGCGGTCTCCCCAGGAATCGGAGGCACACCGGGCCACGAATGGCTGGCATTCGGGCTCCGACAGAGCCGGACGTCGGCACCGCTCGTGCAGCCATTCGCGAACTGAAAGCAATCAGTCGTGCCCGAGGTGAAGAAGATCGTGGGCGCGCCCGAGCACCCATTCCGGACCCTGAAAATGTCGAGGGTTGCCGGCACCGTTCGGAACGTGACACCGAGGACGCTCGCCACCTCCATCATCTCCCCAAACGGGACGTACGTGTCGAGCATTCCGTGGAAGTGACCGACGGGCACCGCGCGCACTGGGTTGCACGTAGGGACCCCGAGTACGCCCGCGACCGGCGCGATCGCAGTGATCCGGTTCGCGAGCTCGCACGCGAGCCGGTACGCCATGAACGCGCCGTTCGAGAACCCCGTCGCGTAGACCTTGCGGCGATTCACGCAGATCCGCGCACTCACGTCGTCGAGGATCGCCGCGGTGAACCCCACGTCGTCGGCGGTGACGGCGGCGTTGGGAGGACAGCACGCCCCCGCGTTCCAGGCCTGCATGGCGTTGGTGCCGTTCGGATGAATCGCGATGAACCCGTTGTCGTCGGCCGCGAGGTCCATGCCGGTCATCTGCGCCTGCTGCGTGGCCGTTCCGCCCCACCCGTGAAAGTTCAAGACGATCGGCTTGGGAGGAAGGCGGGTGCCCGGATTGGAAACGTGGACGTGATAGGTCCGGGTCTGGCCTCCGTGCTGGATCGTCCGGAGCTCATTCGCCGGCGGCAGCGGCGCGGTCGGGGAGCACGGATCGAACCCCGAGGGCGCATCTATCGACGAGCTTGAAGCGTCGATCGGGAGGGGTGGAGCGTCGAACAGAGAAGGTGGTGCGTCGAACGGAGAAGGTGGAGCGTCGCTAGACGAGCCACCAACATCGCCTGGCGTGACGTCCGATCCGCTGTCACGCGACGCCCCGCCACTGCGCCCGCTGCATCCGGCGCCGAGCACGAGCGCGACCACCACCCACGAGCTGCCCATTCCCCAACGTACCCCGAAACGAACACGACCCCGGCGATTCCTCACCGGGGCCTGGGTCGCAGCCGATCAGCTCATGCCGTCGGATGATTCTCGAGCTGCGCCGCCTTGGCGAGGTCGATGATCGAGGGCGGAGGATCCTTGAGAGCGAGCGCGAGGACCTCGTCCATGCGCTTGACCCCGATGATCTCCATCTCGTTCTTCACCTCGAGTGGGACGTCGATCAGATCCTTCACGTTCCGCTCCGGGATGATCACGCGCTTGATGCCTGCGCGGTGTGCAGCGAGGAGCTTCTCCTTGACGCCGCCGATCGCGAGCACGTTGCCGCGCAACGTGATCTCACCCGTCATCGCGACGTCGGGACGCACGGGCGTACCGATCAGCAGCGACACGAGCGCCGTGTACATCGTGATACCCGCCGACGGACCGTCCTTGGGCACAGCGCCCGCGGGGACGTGGACGTGGAGGTCGACGTTCTCGAGGAAGTTGCCCGGATCGAGGCCGAGCGCGCCCGCGCGACCACGAACGAACGACAGGGCCGCCGTGACGGACTCCTTCATCACGTCACCGAGCTGGCCGGTCAGGGTCAGCTTGCCCTTGCCGGGCATCTTGGTGGCTTCGATGAAGAGGATGTCACCGCCGACTGCCGTCCACGCGAGACCCGTGGCGACGCCCGGCTCGGCCGTGCGCTCCGCGACTTCGCTGACGAACTTCTTCGGACCGAGGAACTCCTCGACCTGCGCCGGCTCGATGACCTCGTGGTCCTTCGCCTGGCCCTCGGCCACGCGAACGGCGACCGCGCGGAACACGGAGCCGATCTCGCGCTCGAGGTTACGAACGCCGGCTTCGCGCGTGTAGCTGTCGACCACGTCGAAGATCGCCTCGTCGGTGATCTCGCAACGCTCGGTCGTCAGGCCGTGATCCTCGAGCTGCTTGGGCACGAGGAACTTGCGCGCGATCATCTTCTTCTCCTGGCGCGTGTAGCCCGGGAGCTCGATGATCTCGAGCCGATCGCGGAGAGCCCACGGAATCGGATCGAGCTGGTTCGCAGTCGCGATGAACAAGACCTTGGACAGGTCGAACGTCACCTCGAGGTAGTGATCGGAGAACGAGCTGTTCTGCTCGGGGTCGAGGACCTCGAGGAGCGCGCTCGCAGGATCACCACGGAAGTCGTGGCCGAGCTTGTCGATCTCGTCGAGCACGAACACGGGGTTGTTGGTCCCCGCCTTCTTGATGCCCTGGATGATGCGACCCGGCAGCGACCCGACGTACGTACGACGGTGTCCACGGATCTCGGCCTCGTCGCGCACGCCACCGAGCGAGATGCGACCGAACTTGCGTCCGATTGCACGCGCCACGGAGCGGCCGAGCGAGGTCTTGCCGACGCCCGGGGGACCCACGAGACACAGAATCGGGCCCTTCTTGTCGTTCTTGAGCTTCCGGACGGCCATGTACTCGATGATGCGCTTCTTCACCTTGTCGAGATCGTAGTGGTCGTCGTCGAGGCACTTGCGGACCTCGGAGAGCTCGATCAGATCCTCGGTCGACACGGACCACGGCAGCTCGACGAGCCACTCGAGGTACGTGCGCGTGACCGTGTACTCGGCGCTCGACGGCTGCATGCCCTTGAGGCGATCGAGCTGCTTCTTGGCGACCTTCTCGGCCTCCTCCGGCATCTTCGCCTTGGTGATCTTCTCGGCGAACTCGTCGAGGTCACCGCCGCCGTCATCGAGCTCACCGAGCTCTTCCTTGATCGCCTTGAGCTGCTGGCGCAGGACGTACTCGCGCTGGTTGCGGCCCATCTCCTCCTGCACCTGGGTGTTGATCCGCTCGCGGACCTTGAGCACCTCGAGCTGGCGGGAGAGGAACTGCAGAACCTTGCGCGTGCGCGTCTTGAGATCGAACGTCTCGAGGACGTCCTGCTTCTCGCCGACCTCGAGCTCGAGGTGGCTCGTGATCAGATCCGCGAGGTGACCGGCCTCGGTGACACTGTCGACCAGCGCGCCCGCTTCCTTGGGCAGCTCGGGCATCAGCTTGACGACGCGCTTCGCGATGTCCTTGAGGTTCATCACGAGCGCATCGAGCTCGACGTCAGACGACGTCGGATCGGGAACGCTGCGGACCTTGGCGGCGAGGAACGGCTCCGCACCGTCGAACGTCGACACCTCGAAGCGCGAGACGCCCTGGAGGATGACGGAGAAGTTGTCCTTCGCGAGCTTGATCACCTTGAGGATGCGAGCCGCGCATCCGACCATGTAGAGATCGCCCGAGCCCGGATCCTCGGTGCGTGCATCCTTCTGCGTGAGAATGCCGATGACGGGTCGCTCCTTCGCGATCGCATCCTCCACGAGCCGGACCGACTTGCGTCGACCGACATCGATCGGAATGATCGCCCCCGGGAACAACACGGAGTTGCGAAGTGGAAGGATGGGGAGCGTGTCCGGGATTTCCACCGGCTGCTCTCCTCCTGCCTTGGGCTTGGTCATGGATCGGAACGTAGCGACGCAAGGTCTCTACCGTCAAGCCGACCTGCCCGTAATGACGGGAAGTTTTCTCGTCGCGCTCGTCGAGGAGAGTGAGCCTGCCTGGCGTGTAGGACATGCACTCCCGTGCTAAGGCGTCGGGCAGCGCTGGAACGTTTCCATCGTGGCGGCACCCATCCAGCACGTGATGTTCGCGAGCTTGCCGCGCTTCACGCACTTGTCGACGGTTTCGGTCATCGCGGCCCCGCCGACCAGCCGGGCGCGAGCATTGTCGAGCCACGGCTTCCCGGCCTCGCTCTCGAGAAACGGCTGGAACGTGTCGCGGGTCACGCCGGGCGGGATCCCCACCATGGTCGCGGTGTCGGCGCGGTCGAGGCCATCGAACGTCTCGGTGCCGTGGGTGCGGTAGTGCCCGAGGATCAGTTCGACGACGTGATCGCGCACGGCGACGCACTGCGCCCGCGTGACGCTCTCGTCCGTTGACGATCCTTTGCGGCAGCCCACCACGAGCAGGACGGCAATCATCGTCGAGTACCAGTGCATGCGGATTAACGTGTCACAGGTTGGCGCGGAAGGTCTTGCTCGGTCCGGGACACCCAGCAAGCACACCCAGCAAGCGCACCCAGCAAGCACCACGACCCCTACGCAAGATTGACCATGTGGTCGCGACGCTCGCGAATCATGCGAAACTCGCTCGTAAGGTTTCGCCACCGCCGGGCACCCACGTCGCAACAGCAGAATCGAGGAGGAAGCCATGAAGCGACTTGCACCCCTGTTTATTTCCATCGCCGCGTGCGCGAGCCCCGATCACACGACCCTACGGGCCGCGGTCGATCAGTCGGAGGTCTCGCTCGCGGAAACCGTCGAGCTCGCAGAAGCGACCGTCCAGTACAGCGCTGGAGTCAATGCTTCCCTGCACTCTGGTGTGGACCCCGTCTACACCGTCGCCACGGTCGCCACGGGCACACGGCACGATGTTCGTCTCGACCTTTCCGGCCGGGTCGTCTCGGCCATCGCGGCCGGCGGCGCGGGCGGAGGCTGCACGACATCGATCAGCCTTTCCGAGGCCCTCACACGTGCCGAGGCCGAGGTTGGCGGCTCGGCAGTAGCCGTCGTACCCGATGACGACGACCCGTGCCTCCGCGAGATCCAGGTCCTCGTCGACACGACGCTTTGGGAGGTCAAGCTCGGTCCCGATGGCGCGTTGATCGAGAAGGAGCTCTCGGACGAAGACCTGTAGGATCTTGGCTGGTTGCGATTGCGGGTAAGGTTCCCGCTGCGCCGGGCACCCACGAGAGAATGAACCGACACGGGATCATCGAAGGCGGGATCGGCGCGAGCGCACTCGCCGCGATTCTCGTGGTGATCCTCGCGGATCCCAATGCCGCAGACGCCGAGCCATCGTGTGCTCCCGCGGCCTGGGTCACGGGCGAGCACGCGCTCGTCGCCGCGATCGAGCCCATGCTTCGCGATCGCGGGATCACCGTCGTCGACGCACGCTCGACCGATCCATCGTTCCCGCCGCACTGCCGCCTGGTTGCGGCTGAGGTGATGAGCGGCGGCGGTCGCGTCCTGGTCTGGATCACGGACCCCGACGGACGCCGCATCGAGCGCGAAACCGAGGATCCGACGGCGGCGGCCACCGTGATCGAATCCTGGGCGCGACGCGATCTCATCGATCCGCTATTCACGGCACGCTCCACGATCCAGGTCGGTGCCTTCGAACCGGGGCCCGCCAACCGGGCGGTCGAGGCACCCGCGCATTCGCGCTTCACGATCTTGGCGGGAGCTGGCGGCGGCCTGAGCGGCGATGGAGCCCTGTGGACCGGATTTCACGCGCAGGGCTGTGCCGCGATCGGTCGGGTGTGCCTTGGCGGTACGCTCCGCTACGGGATCGATCTCGAACAGAGCGGTGATACGGCTGCGCTCGACAACGGGCGCCGGACTTTCGACGTCACGATCACGGTCGAGGTGCCGGTGCGACGCGGGCGCGCGATGATCGCGCCGATGCTTGGCATCGGTCAAAGCTCGGTCACGGCGAAACGCGATCTCGTCGACGAGGAGGAGTTCGAGCAGGCTGGCGCCTTTCATGCGCGCGCGGGCCTCGCAGCCGGATACCGACTTGCTGGCGAGTGGTCGGTGCGCCTCGATTTCACGCTCGACCTGGCGCCGTTTGCACGCCAGCGACTCGGCGAGCCCGATGGCGTCGACCGGCAACTCGCCGCGTCGCCCCTGATCCATAGCTGGCTCGGCCTCGGCCTCGCCTATGGGGGCATGTGAACCGCGCGATCGTCCCGCTGCATCGGGTCGCTGGCACCGTCGCCGAATTGTCGGATCAGGCCCTCGTGGCCGCGTGCGCGACGGGAGAGTCGGCCGCGCTCGGCGCGCTCTACGATCGCCATGCGGTGGGCGTGCGCAGATTCCTGAGCCGACTGTCCGGCACCGACGATCGCGACCTCGACGATCTCGTGCAGGCGACGTTCGAGATGGTCGTGCGTGCCGCGCGCACGTTCGACGGTCGCTCGGCGGTCCGGACCTGGCTGCTCGGGATCGCGAACAACACCGCGCGCCACAATGTCCGCACCGAGGTCCGGCGGCGTCGGCTCGCCGAGGCTGCGACCGTGTATCCGCGCGTCGAGGCCGGTGACGCGACGACCGAGCTTCTCGATCGCGAACGTGCGGCTCGGCTGCGCGAGGCAATCGCCGCACTCCCACTCAAGCACCGCGAAGTCTTCGTGCTCGTCTATCTCGAAGGCCTGTCTGGCAGTGAGGTCGCGACGCTCGTTGGCGCGCGCGAAGGGACGATCTGGAAGCGTCTGCACGAGGCTCGCGCGCAGCTGCGCAAGGTCCTCGAAGGAGTTCGGCCATGACAACAACCCATGACCGGTGCCCCAGCGCCGTGGATCTCGAACGCACGTACTGGATGACCCGTGTCCCCGGCGAGGTCGGCGATCGCGAAGCTGCATTCCACGCGCACATCACGACGTGCACGGAGTGCGCGCGCCAGTGGGACGAGATCGCAGCGCTCGCCGACGCCGGACGGCAGCTCGAGCCGGCGCCCACCGCGTGGGATCGACGCGAAGACATTCGCACGACGATCCTGTCCAGGGTCGAGGCCGCGAAGCCACGGCCGACGATCGCATGGCCCACACGCTGGCTTGCACCGCTGGCGTTCGCTGCCGCAGCGCTGGTCGCGTGGCTCGCCTGGCCGAGCACGTCGGCACCACCGCCGACCGCCGCCGCCGTGTATCGCGGTCAGGTGCTCGATCACGCGACCGCCCGCCACCTGGTCCTCTCGGCAATGCCGGACGAGATCGTGCGACTCGTCGACGGCACGGTCACGGTCACGATCGCGCAGCTCGTGCCCGGCGAGCGGTTTCGGGTGATCACCGGCGACGGCGAGGTCGAATCGAACGGGGCGGCGTTCGACGTCACCGCCCGCGGAGATCGCCTGGTCTCGGTTCGTGCGATCTACGGCGCGGTGAAGCTGCTAGCTGCCGGTACGCCCGTGACGCTTCGTGCGGGCGAGACCTGGCGCGCGTCGACCGAACTCGCGATCGCGCCGCCCTCCGTCCCGGTCGTGCTCGCGCCAACACGCGATGCGGTGCTTGCGCCTACGCCTGAACCGCGTGTCGTCGCGATCGACCGTAGCTCCGGCGCCCGCGGTCCGAGCCCCACGCGTCCGGAACCCACGGGTGCCAGCGATGTTGCCAACGATGATGGTGCCGACAGCGACGCCACCGATGCCGGTGCAGTTCCAATCGTCACGCCCCCGCCCCGGCGGAGCATGGGACAGCAGGCGTTCGACGACGGCTGGGAAGCGCTGCGCACCGGAGAGTTCACGGCGGCGAGCAAGGCGTTCGAACGTGCGATCGCACAGACCTCCGATCCAAGCACGCTCGAGGACGCCGCGTTTTGGCGCGGGGTAGCGCTCGCTCGCGCCGGCGAGCTCGGAACCGCGGCCCAGGTCTTCGAAGCCTTCTTGATCGCGTACCCCGCGTCACCGCGTGGGGGTGAGGTCGCGGTGATGCTCGGTTGGTTGCTATTCGAGCGCGGCGACACTGCAAGCGCCCTCCGCAGGTTCGAGCTCGGAGCACGCGATCCGTCCGCTCGCGTCCGCGACAGCGCTGCAGCAGGACAGCGCGCGGTTGCAGTACGCGCCAAATCGTAGCGAACGACCACCATGACGCTCGGTGCAAAGCGCGACGTTGTTGTGGCGACGCTTGCGAACCATGCGCAGCGGGTGCTTGAAGTCTCGTCGGCTTCGGCGGCCGGAGGCGACGCTTCGCCGCGGAGTGGCGGTTGCACGTTCAGCGAAATCGCGCGGTTCGAGCCGCAGATGACGATTGCGTGAAGTTCTGCGTAAGGTTCCGCCACACGCGGGCACCAAGTACATGTGAACCTCTCGCTATACGATGCGATCACCGCGGCTGCGGCAGCGTGCCCGCCCGCTACGTCCGGGCTGATCGAACGCCGGGCGCTGCTACGGCGCTGCGATCTCAAGTTCCTGCTCCCTCCTACGGCGATCGTGAATCTGCTCGATCGCGTGGCGCCGCACTATGCGGTGGTCGCGGCGGGTAGCAAGTACCTGGCGGACTACGCAAACCTCTACTTCGACACGCCGGAGCTCCGCTGCTTCGACGACCACCGGCGCGGGAAGCGGTTGCGCCACAAGATCCGGATCCGATCATACGCCGACCGGCGCGTCGCTTTCCTCGAGGTCAAGTCGCGCAAGAACAACCTGGTCACCGACAAGACCCGGTTCGAGATTCCCTACGGCATGCGTGCCCTGGATGAGGGAATGCGTGAGTTCCTCGTCCAACGCTGTGCCTACGGCGGGGAGGTAGCTCCTTGCGTTCAGATCGACTACCAGCGGGTCATGCTGGTCGGCATCGCGTCCGACGAGCGGGTGACGATCGACCTCGGCGTGACGATCGACAACGATCCATCACAGGCCGTAGGTGCGATCGCGATCGTCGAGGTCAAGCAGCCTTCACGGCTGATGACCACTCCGATCATGTCGGCGTTGCGCGATGTGCGTGTGAGATCGTGCTCGATCAGTAAGTACGTCCTGGCGCTTTCCAACCGGCCGGGGCTGCGACTGAACACGTTTCGATCCTCGTTGCGGTCGGCCGAGAGAATGGCGCGCTCGTGAACTGGCTGTTCGGAACCGATACGCTGTTCGATGCCGAAGACTTCGCGAAGCTGTGCGCGCGTCTGGGGCTCGACCTGCTCATCACGTCCATCGTCGTGGTCTGGGTATATTACCGGAGGTACAAGAACCGCGAGCTCGTCTTCACGTTCTACGTGTTGAACGTCATCACGTTCACCGTGTGCGCGCTACTTCGCAAGACGCCGATGGACATGGGCTTCGCGCTCGGTCTGTTCGGGATCTTCGGCATCCTCAGATTTCGCACCGAGGCAATCCGCACGCGTGATCTGACGTACCTGTTCATCGTGCTCGGAATCGCGATCCTCAACGCGGTCGCGAACAAGAAAATCAGCTTGAGCGAACTGCTGCTCGTCGACCTCGTCATCGTCGCCGTCGTTGCAGTGCTCGAGCTGCCGGGCGCGGCTCACCGTACCTCCTCGACACCGATCCTGTACGACCGGCTCGAGCTCCTGCGCCCTGATCAGCAGGCCGCTCTTCTCGAAGATCTCCGGGCGCGGACCGGCCTGAACGTGGTGCTAGTCGAGGTCGGTGCGATCGATCTACTCCGCGACGCCGCCGAAATCACCGTGCACTACCGCACTCCTTCCTCTGAGAGGTGACCATGCGCTTGTCCCACCTTTCGACGATATTCGCGTTGCTCGTATCGCCGTTGGCGGTCGCCGACACACCCGTGGAATCTGCCCCGGTGGATCCGATCGTCCCCGTCCCGGTCGACCCGGTCCCCACCGCGCAGCCAGGTGCGGTCGTGGTACCCGAGGTACCCGAGGTACCCGAGGACGAAACCCTCATCAAACAAGACAAAGGCACAGCCAAGAAGCGCAAGAAGCTCAAGAAGGGAATCGTGAACATCTCGGGCTTTCTGAGCATGGTCTACAAGATGCGCGTCGAGCGGAATGGCGACGGCACCAAGGATCCGGCGACGTTCCGGCTGAGCAAGGCTGTCGTACGGTTTCGCGGGCGGTTGACGCGATACGTCGGATACACCATCGAGATCGATCCTCGCTCGCCGACGATCGAAGGCGTGTTGCGAGATGGCTACATCTCGCTCGAGAACTTGGTGCCCGGGCACGAGATCCGTGTTGGTCAGCAAAAGGTTCCATTTGGCTACGAGAACTGGCGGTCCTCGAGGCGCCAGTACTTCCTGCGCCGCAGCGAGCTTTCGGAAGGACTCGGGCGGGGCGTTACCCACCGCGACATCGGTATCGGCCTTGTCGGAAAGCTCAAGCTCGCCCCCGGCCTGCGGCTCGAGAACGCGATCGCTGTGGTTAACGGGGCCGGCCTCGGTGTCCAGCTAGACGACACACACCGCAAGAACCTCTGGGGTCGCGTCGGTATTCGCTACAAGAACGAACAGCTTGGACTCATCATCCACGCGGGTATCTCGGGCGCGATCGGAGATCAGTACGAACCAGAAGATCCGGGGCCGCCGGCCGTGGCCGCCACGACTTTCTCGTTCAAGCGGATCGCGGGAGACCTCGAGATCGATCACCGGTACGCGTTCATCGGGCTCGAGTACGGGATGAGCTGGGACGAGAATCCGACCGGATCGCCCTCCGAACAGACCTCGGCGTACCTTGTCTCGCTGGCCGGCAAGACGCCGTGGCGTGTCGGGCCAGCGATCCGGTACGACGCGTCCGATGCCGAAGGCTTCGGACGAATCACCGTGGGCGGATACTGGGGCGAACCAAAGGCGAAGGTGCGTGTCCTCGTCAACTACGAAGTCTACGAAGATGATGCAGGGAAAAATGATGGCCGGTTTGGCCTCGAAGGAATCGTCGTTTTCTAGCTGGAGGTTTTATGTGCCGATCCACCGTCTTATCGTTGCTGCTCGCGGTCGCCGTTGCCGGCCCTCTCGTCGGTGCGTCCGATGATGCCGTTGCCGATGCCTCGAAGCCACCCGTCTCGATCATCGCGGCGCGCAAGATCGTGCTTGCCCGCGTGCCGGGAACGATCGTCAACGAGAAGTTGAAGACGAAACACAACAAGCCGCCGACCTGGAGCATCAAAGTCCGACCGCGCGGGATGCCCGAGACTTCGGACCGGCTGGTCAAAGTTGAGGTCGACGCGAACCTCGGGACGATCCTCAAGGTCAAGGACGTCAAGGCGCGGAAGCAAGAGGACGACTGATCGCCGGAGTCGCTGGTGCGAGACTAAGGACGAGCAGCCGCCCGTCGGATGACAACGCGACGAACCGCGCGCTCGACGGAGCGAGCGACGATCAGTTGGACGGTTCCACCTTGTCGCTCTGGCTCCGGTGCCAGACGACGCGGCCCATGTCCTCGAGCTCGAGCGCCGACGCGAGACGGAGAATCTCCATCCCGATCGGCGCGCCTGCCGAGGCGGCGAGGAACGCTGCACGAACCGCGGCGTTCTTGATGTAGCCGCCGGACAGCTCGAACTCGCGGGCGAGCGTACGAAGGTTGATGTCGGGCTCGATCGGCGCCTTCGGTGGCAGGAACGACTGCCACAGCCGCTCGCGCTCCGCGATCTCGGGGATCGAGAGGCGAAGGTGAAGCGTCAAGCGGCGCTGGAGCGCCTCGTCGAGCGCGGTGTCCTTGTTCGTCGTGAGGACGGCGACACCCGTGTATTGCTCGAGGCGCTGGAGCAGGTAGTTGACGGCCATGTTGCCGTAGCGATCGTTGGCCCCCTTGACCTCGGTGCGCTTGGCAAACAGCGAGTCGGCCTCGTCGAACAGGAGCACGGCGTGTGCGCGCTCGGCCTGGTCGAAGACCTTCCCGAGCTGTTTCTCCGTCTCGCCGACCCACTTCGACACGACCTGCGCGAGATCCACCTGATAGAGGTCGAGATCGAGCTCGCGGGCGATCAAGCTCGCGAGCATCGTCTTGCCGGTACCGGGCGGCCCCGAGAACAGGGCGATCAGTCCCTTGCCGTAGCCGATGCGCTCGCCAAAGCCCCACGTGTCGTAGACGACACCGAAGTGCTTGCGACGCGCGATGAACTCCTCGATGCGGTCCATGTCCTGCTGCGGCAGCACGAGATCAGACCACTGGCCGGTGACATTGATTCGCCGCGCCAGCTCTCCGAGGTCGTTGCGCAACCGGCGCTCGATCCCACCACGCACGTCGGCGTGCGTGACGTGGCGACCCTGATCGCGATCCGCGATCAACTTGGCCTCGTTCGCAGAGCGCTCGATCTCGCCGGGCGTCAGGTTGAAGCCGCGCGCGAGGCTATCGAGGTTGAGATCGGCCGAGCGGACCGCCTTGGGCAGCGAGTCGTCCCAGATCTGCACGCGCACGGGCTGCGACGGCAGGCGAACCTGCAGCTCCCATAGCGAGTGGTCGAGCATGAGGCGCGGAGCCTGGTTGCCGTCGATGCCGAACGAGACCATGCCCTTGTAGCCCGCGAGGCGCTTGCGCAGCTCGTAGCCACCGCCGACCAGGAGGTTCTCGCTCACCGGTCCGACATAGAGCACGGCGTCGCGCACCATCGCCTCGCGCTGGATACGCGGGAACACCTCGTCGAGCGTGCCGCGATCGAGCGCGGATGGATCGAACGCGAGCAGCGGACGGCCACCGAACGCCGCGATGCGCGACGCGATCGTCTTCTTGCCGATGCTCTCGGCGCCCCACAGGACGAGCCACGGCACTTCGCTCGCACGGCGATCTGCGCGTGCGGCGGCGCACAGCAGCTCGACCTCTTTGCGCATCGGCGGATCGAAGCGCAGGTCGTCGAGAGTCGCCTGCGCCTGGGTCAGGGTCGCGACGCGCTTGAGATCCGAGGCGAGGTCGGAGCGATCGCAGAGCGTCGACACGAGATCGAACGTGGGGCGCAACGCGCGGTGGCTCATCGAGGTAAACGCCTCGACCGACTCCGAGGTCAGCACGTCGAGCATCTTCCAGCGCAGGAGCGGACGCTCGGGATCGAGCGCATCGAGCAGCGTCACCCGCTCGGCGCGCTTGAGCCGGAACAGCTGCGCGACGAGCGCGAGGTCGACACCGCGACGCACGTTCGCCGCGCCCTTCAGGACGTTGAACACCTCGGCGAGCGGTGCATCGAGGTGCGGTGACATCGCGAGCACGAGCGTCTCGACCTCGAGCGGACGGAGCTCGAGGTTCTTGATCAACCGACCGATCAGCGCCTTGCGGCGGATCTCACCGATCGTTCCTTCGACGGCCTCGATCGCGCGGTTGAGCGCCGTCTCGTCCTCGGGCGTGGCCGCGTTCGCGGCGCCGAGCCGGACCGAGCGGCGCGCAGTGAAGATCGCCTCGACCTCTGCGATCGAGGGGTGATTCGGCTGCGGTCGGATCTGTGCGCGCTGGAACGCGCGGAGCGCTCGCTCGGACACGAGCCAGATCCGATTGAGCTCCGCTGCCAACCACTGATCGGCGACGTCTTTGGTGTCGTCTGCTGCTGCCATGTTCCCCGTCGAGCACGATAGCGCGACGCTCGCCCCGAGAGGTAGCGATCAGGTCTTCTTCGGCGCTTCGGTCTCGACCACGGGGTCGGATGCGTCGGGATCGGGAAGTTCCCCATCCTCCGCGAGGTTCTTGCGCCGGGTCGCCGAGAAGAAATAGTCGGCGAAGTCGTCGCCACCGGGGGGGCTGTCGACAACAGTCTCGGCCGCCGGTGGACTCGGGGAATCGACGGCACCACCCGCGTGCTTGGAGTCCGCGATGAAGTCGAGCTGGTAGCCCTCCTCCTCCTTCTGCTCGGGATCCACGAGCGTTCCCTTGTCGTGGTAGCGGAGGTCGTCCATCCACGCGAGCAGTGCCTCGGGCGAGGCCTCGCCCTGGACGACGGCCGCGATCGCTGCGGCGGTCTCGTCCGGGCCAGCGGCCTTCACCGCGGCCTCCACTTCCGGGGCGAACGGCAAGAGGTCGAGCTTCTCGACCCGCTCTCCGCCCTTGCTGCTCGCGACCGCGATCTCCTCCGTGATCTCTGGAGCGCGGTCCTCGAACTTCACGGTCCGAGCCTACCACCCGATCCTCGCCGAGAGTGGGTTAGACTTGCGCGACCGATGACGCTCGTGGCCGGCGAGGAAGACGCCGCATTCCGGTTGATCGCTTCTCCGTCTGGAACGCAGGTCGGCGTCGTCGAGCCGGGGCGCGTCACCATCCTCGGCGTCCCCGATCTCGCGCCCGTGGCGGAGGTCGGCATCGATGGCGGGATGGAGAACCACGATGTCGGGTTCGCCGGCGAGCGCCTCGTCGTGCTGTCGCGCGCCGGCGTGATCTCGACGCTCCACGTCGTCGATCCCACGGGCCCGACCAAGCTCGGAGAGGTTCCGTACCGGGTGTTCACGCGGATCGCCGCGATCGCTGGCGACCTCGTGCTGACCACCGGAGGCGGCGCGACGCTCATCGTCGACTGCGGAAAAGTCGCGGCATCGCCGCTTCCGCTGCGCGGAGCCATCACCGCTGCGGGGCGTCTGGGCCCTGACCGGTTCGTGATCGCCGCGGCCGGTGTGGTCGAGGAGTGGGACGGCTACAAGCGCGCACCCGGTCGCCGGATTCGCCTGGATCGCCCGATCGATCTGCTCCACGTCGGCGGCAACGCGAACCGGATCTGGATGATCAATCGCGACGAGCCCAACCGGATCGATGTTGTCACGCTCGCGTCGAGCTCGACGCGCCGCTACGAGCTCCCCGAGCCGCCACGCCGG
The DNA here is from genome assembly GCA_031421915.1 of Myxococcales bacterium. Taxonomy (GTDB): domain Bacteria; phylum Myxococcota_A; class Polyangia; order Haliangiales; family Haliangiaceae; genus JABFXX01. The sequence continues at coordinate 17,125 of JANOPP010000206.1, forward strand.
ATCTCCGTACACGAACGCGGCGATCTGCTGGCGGTGGTCGGCGAGACCACGGGCTTGCCGTTCGTGATCGATCTGGCGCGGCCGCACGCGGTGATCCGGATCGAGACCGCGCCCGTGCTCGACCTCGTGTGGCTCGGTCGCTCGCGCACGCTCGTGCTCCAGCCGATCGGTGGCCCGCTCGAGCTTCTCACGCTCCCCGCGTCGGCCGACGGCACCGACGAGGAGGAGCTCGAGCCAGCTCCCGTGAAGCCCGCGCCCGCACCCGTCGCCGATCCGAGCAACGAGCGCCCGCCGACACAGTGGTCGCGTGAGGACATCAGCGCGCGACTCGCGGCGTGGCGCGATCGCCATCACGCAGGCGTGGTTCGCGACGACACCGGCCCCATCCTCGCGGATCCGGAGATCGCGAAGAGCCTCGCGACGTCCGGAGCGGCGACCGTCGCGACCTCGCTGCTCGCACACGGATCACTCTCGTCCCAGGTCGCGAAGGGGCCGAACCTTCGTGACCGCGTTCACCCGGGTGGCTGGCGCGGCGAGGTCGGCGCGTGGGCACGAACCATCCTCGCGCGCTCTCACCGCGATGCACCGACGATGGACTGCGGGATCCTCGACGAGCTCGTCGTGCGTCTCGACCTCGGCGACATTCACCACGCGATCATGCTGCTCTACGGCGCTCATCTGATCGCGACGCCCGTCGCCACCTACGATCTCGCGACGGTCACCGGCTGGAAGTGGGACGAGGCACTCGGGCACAGCACGCTCGCCGCATCCGGCGTCGTACGCTGGCGCGGCGAGCACGTCGCTCTCGTCAAGGAGGCGCTTGCGCTCCTCGACGAACGACCACCGCTCACCGGCTCGATCATCCTGGCGCCACCGGCGACCGAGACCACCGTCGCGATCGTCGCGCCTGCCGACATCGATGCCGCACGCGTCGGCGCGTTCGCCGCGCCATCGGTCGGCGCGCTGCTCGTGCCCAATGCGCGCGGCGAGAACAAGCCCGCACGCTTCCTGCTCGAAGCGCAGCTGCGTGGCCTCGCACCTCTCGTCCCGTGGACCCGGCTCGGCGACGCGCTCCGCGTCCCCCCTCCGCGCTCCGCGATCGTCGTCGACGACGCTGCGATCGCCGCGAACCTCGAGCTGCTGGTCGTCGCGACCTGGGCGACCAGCGCGGGCGATCGCGATTGAGCATGGCGCCGCGTGAACAAGGTCCTGTCCTGCGTCGCGGCCTGGGCGATCGGCATGACCGAACGCGACGGATCAGTTCGTCGTCGGCGCCGTGGCGACGCGCTTGACCAGCGGATCGGCGAGGAGCGCATCGAGGCGCTCGAGAGCCTGCTTGCGCTCCTCGTCGGTGGCGTCGGCAACGGCGAGCTGCGCGCGCAACGATTGCTCGCTGGTCACGAGCCCCGCGATCGAGACGAACTTCTTGCGCAGCTCCGCGACCTGGACGAATTCGCCCTCATACGCCGCGAGGTTGCGCGTGACGAGCCGCAGGTTCGCGAGGTTGATCGAGTCGTCGGTCTCCTCGGCGATCGCGCCCATCTGGTATGCGATCTCGCCGAGGCGGTCACAGATCCCCGCGAGGATCTCGAGGTCGACCGTCTGCCGATCCTTGTTCTCGAACTTCTTTCGGTACTCAATGAACTCCGCGTTCGCATCGGCGCCGAGCTGGCGGACGAGCTCCTCGCGGATCTTGGTCTCCCGCTCCTCGAGGATCGCCGCCTCCTCGCCCTGCTGACGCTCGAGCTCCTTCGTGACCATGTCGATGTTCTTGACGTGGTCCGCGGTGTTCGGCAGCTCCGCGAGATCGATCGTGCGCATCTCGGTCAGGATCGTCTTGAGGTTGGCGACGAGCCGCGCGGAGAGCTGCGGGCGACGGCTGAGGCGCGCCCGGCTCGAGAAGTGACGGTTGTAGAGCTGGAACTGCTGGTTCGCGCGGGCAGCGAGATAGCCGACCCGATCCGGCGTGGACATCGGCCCGGCCAGCACGGCCTCGCACTCCTTGAGCTCGATGCGCAGGAGGTCGAGCCGCATCGTCAGCGCGTCGCGGAGCATCGGGTTGTCGGCGACGCGCTTCACGTGCGCGTCGAATCGATTCACGATCTCGTGGAAATGAAGGAGGTCTGCGCCCGCGCGCGGACGCCCAACGAAGTAGCGCAGGTAACACCCGAGGAGGTGTTTGACCTGCGCTACCGCCGGTTGGTAGACCGCTGGGACGTCGTCGAGAGCGATCGTCACCGGGTCACCTCAGGGACAATCAGATCAGCGGAACGACGGGGATGACGTTGATCGCGCACGCATCTGCGAGGCACGCGTCAACCGGAGCAACATCGATGGCACAGGCAGCTGCGCCGCATGCATCGGCTGCGCAGGCTGCACCACCGCACGCCGCGCCACCGCACGCCGCGCCGCCGCAGGCGTCACCGCCGCACGCCGCGCCCGCGCAACCGGCAGCTGCACAACCGGCCGCGCCGCAACCCTCGGCCGCGCACGCCGCGCCACCGCAGGCATCAGCGGCACAGGCTGCTGCGCCGCACGCTGCACCACCGCACGCTGCGCCGCCGCACGCTGCGCCGCCGCACGCTGCGCCGCCGCACGCTTCACCGCCGCACGCCTAAGCTGCGCACGGGCTGCCACCACCGCAGCTGCGGCGCCGGTCAGTGCTGCTGGTCTGGCCCCGGCCGCGGGCGGCGCTGCTGTGCTGCGACGGAGTTGCGGAGGAAGGGGTCTGGCCCCGGCCGCGGGCTGCGCTGCTGTGTTGCGACGGAGTTGCACTGCTTCGACCACGGGAACCTACGTCATGCGCCATTGTGCCTCCCTAGAACGCGTGTTTCTAACGTACCAGATCTGTCAAACCACAGGAAGCCGGATCCTGGATTGGGTCGGCTTTTGGTTGGCGACCCGGACCATCTCCACGCGGCGGATCTCAGGGGAGATTTCCGGAGCGGAGGGTGCGAGCGCGAGTCCGAGAAAGCGATCCCCTTCGCGGATCGCGAGCCCCTTGCCGACCAGCTCGTCGAGCTCGGCCCGCACCACATCCTCCGCGACGTTGATCCGCTCCGCAATTTGCCGTGGCGACGCCGGATCGCCCACCTGTCGATAGACCTCGGACTGCCGCTCGGACAGGGCCCAGGTGACCAGCGCCCCCCGACGGGTGTCCTCGATCTCGAGCCCCCCGCTAACCTCCCGAAACGTCAGGCGGGGGGCGTCGGTCGCAAGCCAGCGCTCGCGCCACTCGTCGACCAGGGCGAGAGTCTTGTCGTAGGCCGGATCGCCGAGCGTGTCCTTCCACGTGACGTCGAAGTAGTAGGCGACCTTCGCGAGGTCGACCTGATCCTCCGGGAACAGGCCGCCATACCAGCGCGCCGGACGCATGTCCTCGACGTACTGCCCCGTGCGGAAGAAGTACGGGCTGAACCGGTGACACTCGACGCGCGGTGCGCCGCCGCCGGGCGGCCGCAAGTGGAACAGCAGCGGCAGCCACTGCTCCATGTGCGCGTAGTCCTCGAGCGTCTCGCCGGGGAGACGGATCAGGAGGTTCCACATCGGGACGACATCGTGCTCGCCGCAGCACTTGAGGAAGAACACGTTCTGCAGCGCGTTCACGCCCTTGTCGAAGCGATCGAGAATCCCAGTCGACAAACTCTCGATGCCCGGCTGCACCTGCGTGATCCCGGCGGCATGGAGTTGCTGGATGTGCGCGCGCGTCAGGTTCGCCTTGACCTCGAAGAACAGCCGCACCGGCTTGCCGTCGGACATGACCGGCTCTTCGATGAGGTTCGGCAGCAGCGTCTTGAAGTACTTCATCGACAAGATGTTGTCGGTCGCGTTCAAGCTGCGGACGCGGTAGCGCGCGGACAGGTTGCGGATCGTCGCAAGCACGCGCTCGGGGCTCTTTTCGCGGAACCCGAGACCAGCCGCGTTGAGCCCGCAGAACGTGCAGTGCTTCTTCTGTCCCCACCAGCACCCGCGTGACGCCTCGTACGGAATCATCGAGCGCTCGAACCAGTCGGGGTTGTCGACGAGTCCAACGGTGCCTGCCTCCACGAAGAACTCGTCGAAGTCGGGGTCGGGCAGCTGATCGAGCTCGGTGCCGGTGATCGAACGCGGCGGCGGACCGCTGACCAGCGTCCCGCCCGGTTCGCGAGCGACGATGCTCTCGAGGTCGCGCGGCGTCTCCCCTCGGAGCAGCGCCTGGAACAGCGGGACGATCACCATGTCGGCTTCGCCCGTCGAGACCGCGTCGATCCAGTGAGCGGCCCGAATCAGCTCCTCGCCCATCTCCTCGTGGAAGCACGCGCCTCCGTAGACGAGCTTGATCTGCGGGTGGCGCTCCTTGAGCACCCGACCGAGCGCGAGCGCGGCGACGGTCTGGAAAAACATGCAGGTGAACCCGACGACCGTGGGCACGCCGTTCTCGACGACGCGCTGGTACGCGAGCTCGATGAACGCAGGCACGACGTCGTGGCGCACCTTGCGGAGGAACTCGACCGGGTCCTTGACCTTGGGGATGTTCCCGATCTCGCCGCCGCACAGCTTCAGGAACTCGTCCTCGTCGGGGC
>JANOPP010000207.1:0-3528 GCA_031421915.1 Myxococcales bacterium
TCGTCGACGTACCGCATGCGCCGATGCCGCAGGGTACTCCTCTTGACAGGTCGCCGCGCGCCTGCGACGCAACATCATGATTCATCGAGGTGATCTGACGGTCGCGACGCGTGGCCGCGGCACGTACGACATCACGCGCGAGGTGCGCGACGTGGTCACCAAGAGCCGCGCGCGCGAAGGGCTCGCGACCGTGTGGATCCATCACACGAGTGCTTCGCTGATCGTCTGCGAGAATGCCGACCCCTCCGTCCGCAAGGACCTCGATGCCTTCATGGCGCGGCTCGTCCCCGACGGCGACCGGCTGTTCACCCACACGGCCGAAGGCGACGACGACATGCCGGCGCACGTACGCAGCGTGCTGACCCAGACCTCGATCGGGATCCCGATCGCCGATGGCAAGCTCGTGCTCGGTACATGGCAAGGTCTCTACCTGTGGGAGCACCGGACGATCGCGCACGACCGCCGCGTCACGGTGACCGTGATCGGTGAGTGAGCTCGCGACCACGGTCCGCGAGGCGCTCGCGACGCTCGCCGCCGGCGATCGATCGTTCAAGCGATTCGGCGCCGCGCAGCATCGCTACGAGCTCGCACCCGCGCTCGATACCCAGGCGCTGACCGCCGTCGAGACCGCGCTGTCGTCGACACTCCCCGAGGAGCTCCTCCTGTTCGCGGCCGATGTCGGCGGCGGTGGTGCGGGTCCCGGCTACGGCTGGATCCCGGTCGCGCGTGCGGCGGCCTTCGTGATCCGTGCACCGTCGAAGATCGGCGCGACCGCCTGGGACTCGACGCTGTGGACGCGCGCACTGCCGATCGCGCACCTCGGCTGCGGCTACGTCGCGGTCGTCCCGCTCGACGGGCGTGCGCGCGGCGAGGTGTGGATCGATGCGCGTGCGATCGAGCTGCTCGCGCCGATCTATCCGACGTTCAGCGCGGCGTACCTCGCGTGGATCGATCGCCTCGCCCGCGGGGCCCTCCCCGACGGCTACGTCGCGCCCGGTGCATGCGCGTTCGCCTCCGCCCTCTCGGGCTACCTCGGCGTGATGGAGCGTCGCCTCGGCCTCGCCGAGACCACACTCGCGGGCGACCAGCTCCGCGAGGTCCTCGGTCAGCTCGGCCCTGGGGCGATCGAGATCGCAGCCGAAGCCTCGACCGTGTTCGCCCCCGGCGACCGGGTCGACCCGTGCATCGTGTGCGCCCACCTGATCGAGACCCTGGCGGCCGACGGCCTCCGGCGCGACGTCGTGGCACTCGGGGTCCCGCCCCTCCCGTCCCGCTAGCAGGAAAGGGGGTCGGACCCCGTTTTGTCACGTGTCCGCCATTCGGACACAACCTCGGGGTCACAGAGGTCGGTCATCGTGGACTCCCGATGCCGCGCGCCGCCCTCGCCTTCGTCGACAACCTCGCGTGGAGGGCTGCCGAGCCCGTGAGGCGCTCGCGAGAGGCGACCCGAGTGTCAGACGGGTTGTCTAGGGTGCGGGCGATGGTCGTGTTCTCCAACCAGCGCCTCGGCGCCATCGCCGAGATCCTGGTGTCCCCCGTCGTCGCCAGCGCGATGCTGCGCCTGACGGCCGAGGCCGCGCGCCCACTTGCACAGAGCCGGTGGGAGCACGAGCTGATCCTCTGGCTCGAGGATCGATCGCGCGCGCTCGGCTCCGCATTCGATGTCGCGGAGATCGCGTGGACGCCCGACAACTTCGAGCGGCAGCGCCGGTTTCTCACCGATGCGATCGATCGGGCCTCGCTCGGCTCGGAGCACATCCGCCCCCTCGCGATGTGGGCGCGCATGATCGTCGCCCACCCCCGCGAGCACGTGGTGGTCGGCCGGCGCTGGCGCTGGGCTGCCGACGCCGCAAGAGTTTGATTTTACTTCCATAAACAGTCGTCCGGAGTGCCGGCCCCGGGCGCGCGTTCGACGGCGCGGGTGCTAGAGTCCTGCGGTGGCAGAGGGCCTCACGGGAACGGGGTTCTACCCCCAGCCGAACGAATGGACCTGTGGTCCGTTCGCACTCAAGCACGCCCTCCTCGCACTCGGCCGCATGGTCGACGTCAGCCAGATCTCGTCGACCGCCAAGACGCACTGGTGGTCCGGGACCAACGAGATCCAGCTCGCCCGCGCCGCGCGCGCGTTCGAGTGCGATCTCGTGCTCGAGCGCCGCAGTGACGAAGAGGCCGCGCGCAAGGTCCTGACCAAGCACCTGCGCGAGCAGACGCCGGTCCTCCTCTGCGTCGAGGAGTGGAGCCACTGGATCACCGTGCTACGCGCGGAGGACAAGCGCTTCGTCGTCGCCGACTCGACCGACGAACCGCTGCTCTCGGTCCGCACGTGGCCGCAGCTCCGCAACTGGTGGCGCTACCACGACGTCGACTACGTCAAGGACAACCCGCCGATCCTCTACGACCTGATGGCCGTGACGCCGCGGTTTCGCACCACGGTGAAGGGCGACTTCTCCGTCGAGCGCGTGAAGTTCCTGCGCCGGCCGGAGAACCGCCGACTCGGGCGGCACTGGAACGAGTATCTCGAGGATCTGCTCGAGATCTGTCGCCCCCCGACGCACCGGATCGCGGAGCCGCTGTCGATGGGCGAGTTCTTGCGCCGTCACCAGGAGCTGCTGCTGACGCGCGTCGTCTACTGGCACGGCGACGTCAATCGCGAAGAGGTCGGGCGCGTGCTGCGCGATCTGCGGTTCGTGTCGGAGACCTACGGTCTGGTGATCCCTGCGTCGATGAGCCGCCGGGCACTCGGCGATCTCGCGATCCTGATCTCGCTGTGGGCGTGCGCCGATCGCGGCGTCAACGGGATGTTCGGCGCACCCGGCAGCGACACGCGCGCAGCGGCGAAGCCGCGCAAGCGGCGCAACGGTCGCAAATAGCTCGCCACAGGCCGCACGTAGCTACTTCATCGCAAGCGTGAACATCGCGCCGTGGGCGAACGCGTCGACGGTGCCACCGCGTGCGACCGCGGCCGTGTACGTGACATGATACTCGGTCGCCTTCTCGCGAACCTTCCAGCTCGCCTCGACGCGCGTGCCGCTACGGCTGGTAACGCTGCAGACGCGGATCTCGTCCTCGAAGTCGCGCGCCTTCGCGTGGACGGCGCCGCAACTCTCGTCGGAGAGCACGACCTGGTGGATCCGCTTCTCGGTACCGACCTTGACGGTCAGCTCGACCTTCATGGGCGGGGCGGCGACGACCGTCGGCCGCGCGGGCGAAGGCGATGGCGCGGGCGATGGCGCGGGCTGCGCGATCGCGGGCGCGCACAGGAGGAACACGAGGGTGGAGGCCGCGGCCAGGGTCTTGAGCATGCGGCGGCGATGAGCAACGCGCGAGCCAGCGCGTAACCACATGATCGATGGACAGGTACCAGCACGTGACTGCCACTCCGGCATCGCGAGCGCGAATCGTCGCTCACGCACGTGCCAAGTCGGCGCTAGCGATCGTCGAGCATGGCAATCGCCGCATCGTTCACGGCGCGGCGCAGGGTCTTGATGTCCTCGGCCGTCGAGCCGCCGCGAGTCGGGTGCACGCGGT
>JANOPP010000208.1:0-24880 GCA_031421915.1 Myxococcales bacterium
GACCTGGTGGCTGCTGTACGAGGGCGGCGCGTTCCCGATCGGCACGGTTCCCCACCCGTGGGACGTCGCCACGGCGTTCGGCGACGAGATCGCCTCGGGGCGCCTGCTGGCCGACACGATCGCGTCGCTGTATCGGGTGGCGTGGGGCTTCATCACGGCGACGTTGTTCGCCGTTCCGCTCGGCCTGGTCGTCGGTCGGTCCGCGAACACGCGGTCCGCTCTGATGCCGTGGATCAACTTCTTCCGCTCGCTGTCGCCGATCGCATGGATCCCGTTCGCGATCATCTGGTTCGGCATCGGGGATCCGCCAGCGATCTTCATCATCTTCATCGCGACGTTCTTCCAGATCACGCTCGCTACCGCAGCCGCAGCCGGCGCGGTGCCCCGCATCTACTATCAGGTCGCCGAGGACATGGAGCTGTCGCCGACCGCGAAGCTCTACGACATCACGCTGCCCGCGATCATGCCGCAGCTGGTGACGGCGCTGCGGGTCGCGATCGGTGTCGCCTGGATGGTCGTGGTCGCCGCGGAGATGATCGCCGTGCGTAGTGGCCTCGGCTTCTTGATCGTCGACGCGCGCAACGGCCTCCGCATGGACCTCGTCGTGTGCGGCATGATCACGATCGGCGCGATCGGCATCGGACTCGATGTGTTGTTCGCCCGGCTCGCGCGGATCCCGAGCGTGCGGTGGGGCTTCGATCGATGACCTCGATGCTCTCGCTCACCGGCGTTGGCTTCGACTATCCCGGGCTCACGGTGATCGACGGCCTCGATCTCGAGGTCGCCACGGGCGAGCTGCTGGTGTGCGTCGGACCGTCGGGCTGCGGAAAGTCGACGCTGCTGTCGCTGCTCGGTGGTCACGCGAAGCCGACGCGCGGCATGATCACGCGCAAGGGTCAGAGCCGGACGATCTACCAGGACGGTGGGCTGTTCCCCTGGCTGACGGTCGCCGAGAACATCGAGAAGGGCCTGCCCCGATCAGTCGTCGCGGACCAGCGCTCGAAGAAGGTCGCCGAGTGGCTCGAGATCACCCGACTCGGCGAGTTCTCGGGTAGCTATCCACACCAGCTCTCGGGTGGAATGCGCCAGCGCTGCGAGCTCGCACGTGCGCTCGCGGCAGAGACCGACATCCTGCTCCTCGACGAGCCGTTCAGCGCGCTCGACTATCAGACCCGCACGCGGATGCGCCGCGAGCTCGTCGCCACGCTGGCCGAGCGCCCGCGAACGGTCGTGTTCGTCACGCACGATATCGAGGAGGCCGTGCAGCTCGGCGACCGGATCGTCGTGCTCGGCGCGCGCCCGACCAACGTGCGGCGCTTGCTCGATCTGCCAACCGCACGCCCTCGCCTGCCCGCTTCTCCTGGCGTTGCCGAGGCAGCACAGGCCATCATGGACGAGCTCGGATTGTCATGAAGTACAGCACCCGCCTCGCCTTGACCGCCGCGCTCGTGCTCGCCGCGCTGACGGTGCTCCACAAGAAGCCGTGGCAGAGCGGCAAGACCGGCAACGCCGAGGCGGCCGAGCTGATGGTCGGCTTCCTCCCCGTGACGTGTCACCTCACGTGCCCGGTCACCGACTTCGCGAGCAAGACCACGACGACCGGCACCAAGTTCAACTCGCAGCGGTTCACCGAGTTCCCGACCGTCGTGGAAGCGCTCAAGGCCCGCAAGCTCGACGCGACATTCATGCTCGCGCCGCTCGCGATGGTCCTGCGCGAGCAGGGCGTTCCGATCCACATCGTCTACCTCGGTCACCGCGATGGTTCGACCGTGATGGTCGCCAAGAACTCGACGGCGACGCGCCTGCGCGATCTCAAGGGCAAGGTGTTCGCGCGCCCGAGCAAGTACTCGAACCAGTACCTCGTCATCACGAAGCTGATGGACGATGAGGGGATGCAGCCCGGCGACATCGAGTTCGTCGACCTGCCGCCGCCCGACATGCCATCCGCGCTCGCGGCCGGCGCGATCGACGCATACTTCGTGGGCGAGCCGCACGCGGCGAAGGCCGAGCTCAACGGCACGGGACGCGTCCTCTACTACGCGAAGGACATCTGGCCACGCTTCATCTCGTGCGTCCTCGTCGTCCGCGACGAGTTGATCAAGGAGCACCCCGAGATCGTGCATGACCTCGTGCGCGGGATCGCCGAGAGCGGTGAGTGGGCGGAGCGCAACCGGCTCGACGCCGCGCGTCTCGCGGCACCGTACTTCCGCCAGGATCAGAAGCTGCTCGAGTTCGTGCTCACCTCTCCGCTTGATCGCGTGAGCTATCGCCACCTGACGCCGACCGACGAGGATCTCCAGCAGATCATGAAGTACGCACTCAAGGCGGGCATCCTGCGCAAGCCGATCGATCTCTCCGACCTGGTCGATCGCCGGTTCATTCCGGTCGATATCCAGCCCGCGAAGATCACGGCACCAGCCCCGAAGACCTGAGCGCGTGGCGGCAAGGCCGCCTGGGCCAGGGGGCCGAGACGCACATGTCGTTCGGTCCAAGATCACGGGAACCGATCGAGAGGACCGGCTGTCCCACCTGCCATGCGTCGACTCGCGATCGTCGCCCTCCTCGTCTCGTCGGGGGCATCGGCCAGGACCGTGATCCGGCACGACGATCAGGGTGCGAGCGCCGACGTGGTCTCGGTCCGCGGCAAGCTGACTGGCAACATCGCGACGCTCCGGATCGGCCTCTCGATGATGATCGACGAGCCGGGCTACGCGACCGTGATCGACAACATCCCGATCCCATCGACGGCGGTGGTCACGGGCGCCACCGTTCGCCGCAACGGCGTCGCGCATCGGCTCGAGCTCGTGACCGCAGAGAGCGCCACCAAGAGGTGGGGCGAGCTCGGGCTGAGCGAGACCGAGGCCGACCAGGTCGCCCCCGGATCCCGGCGCAACGCCGTGCTCGTCGAAGGCGGCTCGGGTCAGGTCACCGTATCGATCGCGACACCGCGCTCCGGGCGGCTCGACCTCGAGCTCGAGCTCTCGATGCAGACCTGCTTCCATCGTGACGCGCGCTACGTGGTGCTCCCGACGGAGTGGGCGCTCCACGTGCGCGGTCTGCGGACGATCGCGAAGCCGAGCGAAGACGTGATGGCGAGTTGCTCGCTCGCCGAAGAAGGAACGGTGGTCGCGTTCCCGGCTCCCGAGGTCGCGAAGCGGCCATCGGGCGACCGGATCGGTGCGTTCGCCGCGCGGCTCGACGCCGGCGGGGACCACTTCGTGCGCGTCGAGCTCGATCTCGCCGCCGAGCTGACCGAGGTCCCCACCGACCTCGCGACCGTGCTCGTCGTCGATGGCTCGCGATCGATGAGCGCCGAAGATCGCGATGCGCAGCGCGAGCTCGTCGTGTCGTACCTGCGCAACGCGAAGGCGTCGCGCGTGCAGGTGATCGCGTACGCACGCACCGCTCGGCCCCTCCTGCCTGGCTGGACGGCAGCGTCGACCGCAGCGAATCGGGTCGACCGCGAGCTACGCGCTCTCGCACCGCGCAACGGCTCCAACCTCGATGCTGGTCTCGCCGAGGCAGGCGCCTGGCTCGAGCGGATCGAGGGCACGCGCCGCGTCGTCGTCGTCTCCGACGAGTTGTTGCCGCTGCGGCTCCAGGACCAGGCTCCGGTCACGCTCAAGCGCGCGCTGCCCGCGGGGACACTCGTCCACGTCGTCGCGACCAACGGCAGCCCCGGCATCTTCCGCGAAGATGGTTCGCTGCTCTCGACGCTCGCCGCCGCCACTGATGGAATCTCGGTGCGCGTCGGCAAGGGTGGTGCGAACGACAAAGCGATCGACGCGACGATGCTCGTCCGCCCGATCACGATCGATCAGCTCGAGGTCACGAGTCCGGGCTGGACGCAGTTCCATCCGACCTCGGAGATCCCGGCGTGTGGCATCACCGGTGAGGTCGACATCGCCGAGGGTGACGCCTGCTCGTGGTGGGGACACGGCGATGCCCACTCGGGACCGATCGCGATCGCCGGTCTGATGTGGGGACAACGGGTGACGCGCGTCCTGCGCCCCGATCCAAGCCACGGCCTCGAGGTCGCGCGCGAGCTGTCGGTCTCCGCGACGTCGTTCGAACCCGCGCTCAAGGACCGCATCGACAAGCTGGCGCGCGCCATCAACCCGCAGTGGTCGATGTACGCCGAGTGGGGCGGAACGGGAGGTTACTTCGAAGGCGTCGGGCTCGGCATCAGCGGGATGAGCAGCTGCTGTCACACCGGCGGTTCGTTCTCGTCGAGTCCCAGCATCGGGATCGGCACGATGGGCCGTGGGATTCCGCCTGAAGATCTGAGTGCGCAGCTCGCACCCGCGGTCGCCGCATGCAAGCTCGGCGAGGCGAAGGCGCACGCCGACATCGAGATGACCGAGCTCGAGGTCGTCGGCGTGACGGTCGGCGTCGATGGCGACGTGACGAACCCGCACGAGCTGCGCCGGCTGCAGTCGTGCATCGAGGACGCGATCTGGGACTCGTCGCCGATGCTCGCGCGCCCGCTCTCGCACTCGACGCACAAGGCGTCGTTCGGCGCGTAGTCAGCCGTTCTTCAAGCTGCGGAACATCGCGAGCGCCCAGGCCTCGTCGGCAGACGCTCCCTTGCAGGTCAGGATCGCGATCTCGGGCGCCGCCGTCATCAGGCCGTGCACGATGTGGACCTCGCCCTCGAGGTACGCTTCGGCGCGACCGCAGCGGCGGTCCTCACTGATCCGCGCCACCACGGGGTGCTTCTCGGGTGCGATCTCGAGCAGCTCCTGCGAGCTCTGCTCCGTGTTCGCCGACAAGCTCGTGAACTCGATGACCCGATCGCCATCGGTTGCCCAGTAACGCGCACCGTCGTCCTCCCACGCACCGACGAACGCGCCCGGGAGCTCGAGGGACCAGCCGCCCGAGAGCTCGACGTCCATCGGATACCGGCGGTAGCCGATCGGCGGCGCAGCGACGCCACCGGCCCGTGTGCGGAGCTCCACGATTCGCGGCTCGTCCTCGCCGAGCCAGTCGAGCAGCTCGGCCCACGCGGCCCACGGCAGCTCGAGTGCGGGGTTTGCCTTGCGGGCTGCACGGAGATCCGCGTCGACGCGCTCCATCGCCGCGCGCTCCTCGGTATCGATCGGCTCGCGCCACGCGATCTCCTGCCACATCGCGCACAGCGCACGCGACCTCTCACGCTCGCCAGCCTCGTCGCTCCACCACGGAAACGCATCGGCGGCGCGCAGCGGATCCGCGATCACGGCATCGCACCAGGCGCGATCGCGCGGGCCGAGCGCGGTCTGCACCGCCGCATCGACGACGAAGCTGCGATCCGTGGGCATCCCGATCTTCGTCGCGCCACGCACGAGCTCACCCGCGAACCATGCCGCCATCGCTGCGCGGGGCTCGGGCTCGTCGGCGTCCCACACGAAGTCGAGCTCCTCGAGCACGGGCGCGAGCTGTGCGAGAACCGCGCGGTGATAGCCGGGTCCCAGCGTGCTCGTCTCGCCGCGCACCTCGAGATCTCCGTCGGGGAGAACGACGATCCGCACCGGCGACGCCGCCGGATGGAGCTCGAGCGTGAGCCGCTTCGGCGAGGCGTCGGTCACCGCGCCGCGCAGCATCCGCTTCGCGATCCGCACGAGCCGATCACCGACCTCGCGGGCATCCGGCGCGCGACCGATCAGTGCGCGAAGTCCGGCCTTCGGTTTGCGCGAACGCGCGCGTCGATCGATGCCGAAGCCCACCTGCAGATGGTACGTGCGATAGTCCGCGCATGGCAGAGGTCGCGCCCCGATGACGATCGCCCTCCCCGGCTTTCGCATCGACTGGACGACCCCCGCCGGCGAGCTGTGCGCGCTCGAGCCACGGCTCGACGAGGTCGCGGAGCACGTCAAGGTCCTCGCTGCCGCCTACAACGATCCGCACAACGCGCCGCTGCTCGGTCACGAAGCGAAGCTCTCGGAGACCGAGGTCCTCGATCACTACGAGTCTCTCCTCGGCCAGGGTGCGCATCCGTTCCTCCTCTATCGCGACGGCACACTCGCTGGTGATGGCGACGTTCGCGGCATCGGCGACGGCGCTGCAGAATTCGCGTTCCTGATCGCCGCACCCGGCGCGCAGGGCAAGGGCCTCGGCACCCGATTCGCGATGATGATCCACGTGTTCGCCTTCGCGCACCTGCCGATCGATCGGATGTACGCGTCGATCGTCCCGGCCAATGCTGCCTCGCGCCGCGTGTTCGAGAAGCTCGGCTACGACGTCGACGGTTCGCTGGCTGCACAAGAGTACGCGGATGCCGGCGACGTCACGATGAGCATCGATCGAGCGACCTTCGAGCGCATGCACACTCCCGCGATGGCGCAGATCCGTATCGCGATGCGATAGTGACGCTCATGGTCACCGCGTCCCACGTGCTCACCGGCCTCGTCGCCTTTCTGCACGTCTACTTTCTCGTCCTCGAGATGTTCCTGTGGACGACGCCGGTCGGCATGAAGACGTTCCGGCGGACGCATCAGCAGCAGCTCGACACCAAGTCGCTCGCGCAGAATCAAGGCCTCTACAACGGCTTCCTCGCGGCAGGCCTCGTGTGGTCGTTCATCGCCGAGGGGCCCATCGCGTACCAGCTCCGCGTGTTCTTTCTCGGCTGCGTGGTGATCGCCGGCATCTACGGCGCCGCGACGGCCGCGAAGCAGATCCTCTACGTACAGGCACTCCCTGCTGCGGCCGCGCTCGCCGTCACGCTCGCCGTTCGCTACGCCTGACACTGCCAGCTCGTGCCACGCGACGCACGGCACTGGGTTCGCATCTCCCAGGTCACATGGTCGCCGTCTTCCTCCTCGTCGCGCTCCTCGGGGTCGCCACGCTGCTGGTCGGACTTTACCTGCTGTATTACGGCGGATACGGTGGGCCGATCGACTGGTTGATGCGCACCGATCGACACGGCCCGCGCGATCGCCGCGTCGTCGCCCTGACGTTCGATGACGGCCCCGATCCTGTCCGCACCCCGGCTCTCCTCGACGCGCTCGCGGAGCTCGACGCGCCTGCCACGTTCTTTCTCGTCGGCGACATCGTCGATGCGAACGCAGACGTCGTACGCCGGATCGCTCGCGAGGGCCACGAGCTTGGCAACCACACCTACTCGCATCGCTACCTTCCTCTCGCGCGATCGCGCAGTGTCGAGCGCGAGCTACGCGCCACCGACCGCGCCGTCGAGCGTGCGACCGGGATCGTGCCCACGCTCGCGCGCCCGCCGTGGGGCGGTCGCTCGCCGTGGACGGTGCGCGCGTTCCGCCGGCTCGCGAAGCGTCTCGTGCTCTGGGACATCAACAGCAACGACTGGAAGGGCGCACCCGCACGCGCCGTCGCCGAGCGCGTCCTCGAGCGCGCGCGACCGGGCAGCATCATCCTCATGCACGAGGCGCGCGATGGAGGTGAGGTGACGATCGAAGCGGTGCGCCTCCTCGTTCCCGCGTTGCGTGCGCGAGGCTTCGAGCTCGTGACCGTCAGTGCCGCCGTCGCATAGCAGATTTCTCGATGGCGAATCTCGCACCCACAGTGGGGCACATGCCTTGCTTCTGATTCGTGACATGAAGAGAAACAACATCGAAGAGGCCGAGATCGGCCACAAGCACGCCGACATCGAGCCCCCAGAGCCCACTGGTAGCGAGCGATCGCTCGACGAGCAACGCGTCACCGGCGGACCGCGGTACGGCGGCGAGGCGTGGAAGGTCGCCGACGAGCGCGGTGACAACCGATTCGGCAAGGCGCGCAACGACGACGCGGATCCGTCCGAGGTCGTCCGCGCCGGCGAAGATCCCGAGGCGGAGGTCGAGCCCGGTCACGACGAGAACCTCGCAGCCGAGATGAAGGCCGCCACGACGGGCGAGATGGCTCGCCAGACCAAGGCTGCGTTCGCCGACAACGAGGTGATCGCGAGCGGTGGTGAGATGGCCGGCATGGGTCGCGGCGAGAAGCCGCGCAAACCCAAGGCCAGCTCCAAACGATAGGGTCAACCAAGACGACCCGCGGCACATGGGGGCCGCCCCCGTTTACCGGCGCTGCGCCGACGTGCGCCGACCCGTTCTCTCCTACGGGCGGTCGGCGTCCAGCGCGGGTGCGTCGCGCAGGTGCGCGATCACCGGCCCGTGGTCGCTCGTGCCGACGTCGCGGTAGTGCACGCAGTGCACGGTCTCGTCGACGAGGGCGCGACTCGCAGCGACGTAGTCGAGTCGCCAGCCAATGTTGCGCTCGCGCATGTTGCGCCACGGCGCCCACCAGGTGAACAGGCGATCGTTGGCGGGCTCGACATGGCGACCGACATCGACAAGACCATGCCCGAGCAACTTCTCGATCAGCTCGCGCTCCTCGGGGCTCTGCCCGATCATCGGCTTGCGCAACACCGGGTGCACGTCCACAGGCGCCCTCGCGACATTGTAGTCGCCGCACAGCACGAGGTGCTGCCCCTTTGCGTGGAGCATGCCTGCCCATGCCTCGAGCTCGCGCAGGAACACCATCTTCGCGGCGAGATCCTTGCCGCCATTCGGAACGTACACGGACGCGAACACGATCGTTCCCACGATCGCGATCACGATCCGGTTCTCGAGATCGAACGGCGGATGCTCGAACGTCGGCGCCTCGCGATACTTCGCCGAGCGCAGGAGCAGCGCGACGCCGGAGTAGCCACCGGCGCCGTGAAAGTGCGCGTGGTAGCCGGCGATCGATGCGATCGGCTCTGGAACCTGCGCTGGCGACGCCTTGATCTCCTGCAGGCAGATCACGTCCGGCTCCTCGCGATCGATCCAGTGCACGAGCTGCGTGGACCGGGCGCGGATCCCGTTGACGTTCCAGGTCGCGACCTTCACGTCCTCCGGTTACCACGGAAGCGGCCCTCCTCCAACGGTCGCTTCCTGCTGGTTTTACTCGTCATTTCAGATCATAAAAAACAAACGTTTGTTTTCTTGCGATGGCTTTGATATCGCTACCTCGTGCCCGCCACTCGACGCGCCTTCAAGCCCAGCAGCGACGGCATCCTCGAAGCGGCCGAGATCGCGTTCGCACGCCACGGCTACATGGACATCTCCCTGCGCCAGCTGATCGCGGCGTCCAAGATCTCCACCACGGCGTTCTACGCGCGCTTCGAATCCAAGGAGGCGGTGCTCGCCGCGCTGACGGCGCGCCTGTTCCGAGATCTTCATGCAGATGCGCCGGGTGTCCTCGACCAGGCGCGCGATCTCGAGACCGGCATCGATCACGGAGTCGAGCTGCTGTGCGAGCGGTTCGCGCCGCGCAAGGCGCTCGTGCGCTTGATCCTCGCGGAGGCGGGCTCGTCGCCCGCGGCGGTGCAGGCGCGCCGCGATGCGTACGGCATGCTCGCCGCGTTCCTCGCGATGCGGTTCACGATGCTCGCGGACAGGAAGCGGATCTCGGTCGCAGAGCCGAACGCACTGGCATGGGCGCTGATCGGAGCGCTCGAGATCCAGGTCGTGCGCTGGGCAGTGTGGGACCAGATCACGATCGACGAGCTGCGCGCACAGCTGCGGCTGGCAGCGCGCGCGATCCTTCCACGAACGGAGAAGCGCCATGGATGAGCGAGCGACGGTGAAGGGTTTGCTGGTCGGCGCGACGATGCCCGGCGCGACGATGAAGGGTGTGCGGCCCGGCGCGACGATACCCGGCGCGTCGATGCGAGTGCTTGCGACACTCGTGCTCGGCGCGGCACTAGCTGCCTGCGACGACTCCGCTCCGGTCACGGTCACGATGGTCGTCTCCGACGAGGGGCCTGTGTATGGCGCGACGCCGTTCCCGACCGATGCCGTCCGCGAGGGCGACCGGCTCGGCCGCATCGCGGGCCTCGATGCATTCGCCACCCAGAACACGGAGCTCGTGATCGCGCACGTCGCCGCGCTCGATGGCTTCGGCGTGCGGCCCCTCGTCGAGCTGTTCGTCGACGGAGATCTCGATCCCACATCGATCCCCGCACGGACGACCGTACTGGGCGACGCGGCCGCGCTCGTCGACATCGACCCCACGTCGCCCGAGCGCGGGCGCGTGATCGCGATGGACTGGCGCTACGACGCCGTACGCCGCGTGCTCGCGGGGTCGCCTGCGAGTGGCTGGGTCCTGCGCGAAGGGACGCGCCACGCGGCGTTCATCACCACGCAGATCCGCGCCGCGAGCGGCGATGCGATCGTGCCGAGCGCAGCTCTCGCGAGCCTCGATGCGAGCGGTGAGCGCTGGGCCACCACCGCCTCCGCGTACACCGAGCTGACAGAACAGGTCGCCACCGCCTCGAGCGCGGGCCGGATCGCCGGCCTCGCCGTGTTCACCACCGAGCACGCGACCGCGCCGATGCTCGCCGCACGCGAGCGAATGGCGACGGCACCAGCACCCGAGCTGGTGTTCGCGAATCCCGCGCTGATCTTCGCGGGCACGCCCGCCCTCGATCGCGTGCTCGGCCGCGCCACGCGTGCGACCGCTGGACCTCGCATGGGCCTCGAGCGCTGGGGCAACGACAACCTCACCGGCATCGCCCACGATCACGTCGGCGTCATCGGCACGGGCACGATCAGCGTCGTGCGGTTCCGCGGCGATGACACGGGGACCGATGGTCCCGAGGACGAGGCGTTCCAGCTCGACGCCAGCGGCGTACCGCGGATCATCGCGATCGATCGGATCCCGATCACGTTCATCGTCCCGGCAGCGCCGCCGCCCGCGGCCGGGTACCCGGTCGTGATCTACGGCCACGGCCTCGGTGCCGGTCGCGATCAGCTGCTGTCGTTCGCGGAGCCGCTGACGTCGCAGGGGTTCGCCGTCGTCGGCATCGATATGTTCGGGCACGGCTCGCGCTTCGATCCGATCGACGAGGTCGCGAACATGTCAGAACAGCTGCGCGCATTCTCGGGCGAGGCGGCGACGCCGGATGGGTTCGGCGATCGCACGGGGCTCGCCACCCAGCTCGAGTTCTTCGAGGGGTTCCGGGCGGTGGCGGCGGTGCGCGATGCGATCCGCCAGTCGGCGCTCGATCTCGGGCGCGTGACGCAGCTCGTGCGGCGGGCCGATCTCGATCTTTCGGCGCTCGCGGGACCGGGCGGCATCCCGAAGCTCGATTCGCGACGGATCGCGTATCTCGGTGAGTCGTTCGGCACGGTGGTCGGCACCGTATTCGCGGCGACCGAGCCCGACGTCGATCTGTACGTGCTCGATGTGCCCGGTGGCGGGATCGTCGATCTGCTGATGCCGACGAGCGCCGAGATCGGTGCGGTGGCGCTGCCGTACGTCCAGTCGGTCTACGATCCGACGACGCCCCTCGATCGGTGGAATCCGTTGATCGGCCTGATGCAGGCAGTGATCGACGGTGCGGATCCGCTCACCTACGCGCCGCACGTGCTGCGCGATCGGTTCTCCCTCGGTGGCGTCAAGCTCGGGCCGCGCAGCGTCGTCGCGATCGAGGTGATCGGCGATCAGGTCCTCCCGAACGTGGGAACCGATGCACTCGCGCAGGGCCTCGGGCTCGACGTGCTCGCGCCCAGCCTCGATCTGCCGGCCGGGCTGGCATCGATCGCCTCACCCGCGGCCGGGAATCGCGAGGGACAGACCGCGGTGCTCGTGCAGTACGCACCCGCGACGCACGGCGCGAACTGGAGCGCAGAGCAGGGAACGCTGCGCTACCTGCCGACGTTCCCGCTCGACGGCGAGGTTCGGTTTCCGTTGCTTCCGGATCCCGTCACCATCGACAACCCGATCTACGAGACGCTCGAGCAGGTGTTCGAGGTGCTGCACTCGCACCAGGCCGGCGAGGCCCCACGCGTGCGGATGACCAAGGTCCCCGTACGCGACTTCGACGGCGACGGCTCTCCCGACGACCAGGATCCCGCGCCCTACGATCCGGGCCGGCGCTAGTCGCTGGCCGACTACGGCTTGCGTTCGCGCTTCTGGCGGTACTCGTCGAGGCCGTCGAGCACGGGCGGGAGTGCATCGCCCTTCGCGTGGACGATCTCGCCGGTGACCTCGAGCAGCTCGGGCGGCTTGGGCGCGGGTGCGGCAGAGATCAGAGCGCGACCGAGATCATCGAGACCGCAGAGCTCTGCGATCGCGGGGTTCGCGCGCGGTTGGAACGTCCGCATCCGATACGGGTACGCCATCGCAACGGCGAGGACCTCGCTCTTGCGGCCGAGCACGGGATCCGGCGGAAACCAGGCGAACAGGATCGCGCCATCGACGAGCGCGCCCTCATGGCTGGCGTCGATCGGGCTCGCGAGGCGCGTGATCACGTCGTCGGACATGCCGCCGCCGGAGTCGACGTTGTCGACGTGGACGGGGATCAACGTGCGCTCGAACTTGCTGCCGTTCTGGGTGATCGAGACGAGTGCGGCAGGAGCGCCGCGCGTATCGACCGTCGCGCAGATCGTTGCGATCTGGACGGGTGTGACGTCGGCACCGGCGGGAAACGGCGACGCGACCTCGACGAGGCCGACACCGGAGTAGCGGCCCATGCCCCAGTTGACGATCGGGACGAGCTCCGAGCCGTCGAGCTTGGTGACGATCGAGAGCTGCTGCGCTTCCCACGAACGGAGCAGCTCGGCCGACGTGACGGCCATCGTCTTGCTCCCGTTCGTCACGAGCATCACGGGCGCGACGAGCTCTTTCGTGACAGTGACCACCAGGGGTGCCACTGCGCGAAGTTGAACCGCATCACGATCGCGTGCCCGCACGACCGTCCGAGACTGGCACGAGCGGCACCGATCACTCAACTGCCACGGGCGCGCGTCGCCGTGCTTGGGCGCTCGGCACAGGGGTAGCGGTGGATTGCTCTGGAAGGAGTTGCGCGGGCACGCGCCGTGCAGCATCCGCCCCCATGACTCCTCCACTTCGTGACCTGAATATCCTCGCCCGTGTGCGGCGTTACCGCATCGTCGTCGGGATCGACATGTCGGAGTACTCGGACATCGTGCTGGAGCACGCGCTGGATCAAGCGGCTCGGCACGATGCTCCCGAGCTGCACATCCTGACGGTGCGCGAGAAGCGCCGCCCGAGCAGCGAGGACCTCAAGCAGGCCCTGTGGGAGCGCGTGTACCCCGCGCTGGAGACGTTCAACACGCACGGCACGGACTGGCGGGCGCGGCTCCACGTGCGCCGGGGTCAGCCCGATGAACAGATCGCGCAGCTCGCCGCCGAGATCCGAGGCGACCTGATCGTCATCGGTCAGTTCGGCCTGCACAACCCACGCTCGACCAACAACAACCTGCCGAACCGCGTCCTGCAGGCAGCCTCGTGCCCGACGCTCGTCGTCGGGATGCCCGAGGAAGCGAACCAGTCGCCGCAGTGCTCGATGTGCGTGGTCGTGCGCGAAGACTCGGAGGGCGGTCGCTGGTTCTGTGCGGACCACACGGACCGTGGACGCAAGACCGAGCACGACATGACGCCGATGACCACGTGGTCAGGTGGGTCCCTCGTCTGGGGCTAATCGTGGCATCGTAGCTGCGTGCAGCTGCCGTTCGCCGAGGAAGTCCGTGACCCGCGCGCACTGCGGACGGCGCTCGTCTCGACGTTCCGCCGCGTGATCCGACTCTACTTCCGCGACATCGAACGCCTCGGAGTTCCGCCGGCGAGCGACACGCGAGGCCGGGTGTTCGTCTCGAACCACACCAACGCGCTGATCGATCCGGTGGTCGTGCTGACCGATGCCGCGTGCGAGATCTCGCCCGTCGCGAAGTCGACGCTGTGGTCGGTGCCCGGGCTGTCATGGCTCCTGAACAAGGCCGGCGCGGTTCCGATCGTCCGCCGCAAGGACAACGCGACCAAGGACGCGGGGTCCAACGCCGACGTGTTCGAGAAGATAGCGGCCCATCTCGGCGACGGCGGAAACATCCTGATCTTCCCCGAGGGAACGAGCCACAGCGAGCCGCACCTCGCACCGCTGCGCAGCGGTGCAGCGCGCATGCTGGTTGCCGCCGAGGAGCGCAAGGGCGTACCGCCGACGTTCCAGGCGGTCGCACTCGAGTTCGACGCGCGTCACGACTTTCGCTCGCGCTGCCTCGTGCTGTGGGGACCCGTTCGCAAGCTCGCGGACGTTCCGGGCGACGGCGAAGCTCGCGTCACCGCCGTGACCGCGATCATGGAGGCGGATCTCAAGGAGCTGCTCGTCGAGGGCGAGACGCACGAGGACCGGCTGCGGATCGCGCGTGTCGCCGAGCTGCTCGCGACCGACGCCGGGGAGCGCACGCTCGGTGCGTGGAGCGACATCGGCCGCCAGGTCGAGCTCGCAAGCCAGACACTACGCAGCGTCGATGCGCGCGTCGTCGCGCAGGTCGCGCAGGGTGTCGACGCGTACTTCGCGGAGCTCGAGCGCACGGGGTTCGTCGACGCGCAGATCGCCGGCAAGGCCGACCTGCTCGACGACCATCGCGAGCCACTCTCGAAGTGGCGACGCGCCGCGCTCGCCCCCCTCGCTGCCTCGGGGTTCGCGCTCTATGCGATCCCGTACTTTCTCCCGCGCTGGCTCGCGCGCAAGGCGGATCCGGACGCCACGTCGACGTACAAGCTCGGTGCCGCGCTCGTCGTGTATCCGCTGTGGGCTGCTGGCCTCGTTGCCGGATCGTTCGCGCTGCTGCCGCCGCCGCTGTCGATCGCCGCCGCGGCGATCGCGGTGACGTCTCCATTCGCGGCGCTGCGCTGGCTCGACTCCATCTATCAGCGCCGCCCGGAGCCGACCGCCGATGATCGCGCGCGCTTGATGCGCCTCCGGATCACGGCGCGCACCGCGATCGACGAAGCACGCCGCAAGCTGCCGTCGTAGCGCCCGCGAACGCTCGACCTGCGTCGAGTATTCCTTCGCAATCGCTGTAACCTACGCGATCTCGTCGTGTCCTCGAACCCATGAGGATCGTCGCCGCTGCCTTGCTCGTCGTCACCGCGCTCGCTGCCTCGGCGCATGCATCACCGTCGACCGAAGACGCATGGCTCACGGGCCTCACGGATCGCGTGATCGAAGATCTCGCTGCCGGCAAGCCACTCGTCGTCGAGGTTCACGTTCCGCTCTGCGAGCAGACGATCATCGCGTGCGGCAACGCGAAGCTCGGCAACGGTAACAATCCCGAGACCAATCTCTACTGGAGCACCACGCCCGGCTTCGGCTCGTGGTTCGCGCGCCGCTCCAGCGGCTGGAAGCGCGTGCTGCGCCAGGGCGAAGGCGAGACCGGGGACAAGGACGTCCTCGCCGTCCATGTCTATCGCCGCGGCGTACCCGCTCCGACCGCGTGGAGGAAGCGCGGTGCACCGGCCGTGATCGAGATCGATCTCGTGGTGCGCGCGTGGCGAGGCACGGCGATCGATCGTGCGCTCGCTGCGTACGCCGCGGATCTCTCGGGCGGCGCCGCGCGCACGTTGACGCTCGCCGACACGACGACGCTCGACGTCGGTGGTGCCGCGCAGATCGTCGCGTGGGTCGGTCACAACCGGCTCATGGATCTGGAGCCGTACACGTGGCCCGCACCCGGAGCCACGACGAAGGGCGCGATCGCGATCGCCTGCCACACGGCCGCGTACATGGAAGATAGCGTTCCTTCCGCGACGCGCGTGCCGCTCCTCATGACGCGCGACTTCCTGTTCGCGAACGCCGCCCCGCTCGAGGCCACGGTGCTCGCCTTCGCCTCGGGTGGCAGCTACAGCAAGATCCGCGTCGATGCAGCGACCGCGTATGCGGGGGTTCGCGAGCGCACGGTGAAGCAGGTCGCGGGCGCGTTCACGAACCCGGCAGACCGCCGCTGGAAGAAGCGTTGATAAGGCACTCCGACCCCTTTTCAGGGCTGGCGCGGGGAGCGTGTCACGACCGGCAGGAGTGGCTCGCCATCGCTGTCGTTCGCAGGCGCAGTGCCGTGGCGGGAGAGGATCTTGAGCGAGCCGAGGATCGCCTCGGCCGCGGGCCAGTCGGGCGTCGCGCTGCGTACGGTGACCAGCACGCCGCCGTCGATGCCGTCAGGCGGTGCGAAGGCGAACACGTGCACGTAGGGGAGCTGCGGGCGCGAGACTCCTCGGAGCTCGACGTCCGCGCGATAGCCGGTCGCGCCCGGGAGCGAGACAGCGACCGTCGCCGACACTGCTGCGTGCGCGGCGTTCTGCGCAACGTCGCGCGCCTTGTCGGCGAGGATGCCTTCGCGATCGATGATCAGCGCGGCCGAGAACATCGCGACCTCGAGCTCGCCGACGGTCTTGCCATCGGAGCGACGCTCGCAGCACCGGATGACCGAGGGCCCCTTGCCGATCTGCGTCAGCTCGACCTCGCCTGGCGCTGTCATCTCGAAGCCGATCGAGGGCAGGCCCCTCTGGCGCGAGGCAGTCGGTGCGAGGCGGAAGGCGCGTGCGACCACGGCTACTCCCGAGTGTAGGGTCGGGAGTGGGCCAGCGGGAGTAAAGATTGTCCGGCGCCCGGACAACCCCGTGATCGATGTCATGACTGGCACCGGGCTCCGGACGATCGAATGGGCCGGCATCACGCCGACCCACCAGACTCGTGATTCCAGGTAGTTCAAGCCGCCGCGGCGTGAACGAGGCGGGGTGCCTGCGCGGGGGTCTGGGCGCGCTCGGGCTTGACCAGGGCCATCAGCCCGCCGACGACGCCAGCGACACCGGTGACGAGGAGCAGCGTCAGGCCGATCCCCGAGTCGCCCTCGGCGGCGCTCTTGAGGAGGCCTCCGATCCCGAGGCCGATCAGGCCGAAGATCAGCGAGAACGCACCGGCGACGCGGCCGAACTTCTTGCGCGCCACCCCGAGCCCACCGATCAGGACGAGCAGCATCGCGGGCGCGAAGATCGCCATCACGATCCCCTTCATACCGTCGAGCGCGTCCTTCGCCTCGGCCGCACTGGAGCCCGCACTCGCGAGCGCGACGGTGGCCTCCTGCGTGCCGGCCTGGACGGTGAGCGACTCGAGTCCCTTGAAGATCTGGAACGCGCTGACCGTGCCGCTGTAGTCACCCCGATTCACGGAGACCATCGGGAGGAAGAACGCGAGGATGCCGAGGATGCCGCCGGCGAGAACGATGAACTTGCTTGCCTTCATTGCTGTGACCTTTCGTTGAGTGGCGAGTCGTTGTGCAGCAGGCGGGCCACAAACGAACGCGAGGCACATCGAGCGGTTGGCGCGCGCGTCGGGTGCACACAGACCCAGACCTCTCCGGCGAGGTGGGCCCGCCCCGACCCGATCACGCGCTTGCGATACACTGCGTGCCGATGCCCCCCGGCGACGACGAGAGGACCGTCGCGGAACGACCGATCCCGGTCGAGCCGCTCGTCGCCACGTCAGGCCTCGAGGGGGACGAGTCGACCCGGATCGAGGAGAGCGATAGCCTGCGCGCCGCCTCGTCGGGCTTCGAGAGCCCCGAGGACGACTCGACGCGCGCCGAGACCCGAGCGTTCGAGGACAATGCAGCGCGCCCGGTGGCATCGAGCGCGGAGCTCCACGCCGCCGTCGCCGCAGCGACCTCGCCCCCGATGCCTCCCGTGCTCCCCGTGGAGAGCGCTACGATCGTCGCCGCGACCTCGGGCTCAGAAGCTCCCGACGACGAGGCGACGCGCGCCGAGACGCCCGCGTTCGAGGACGGTAACCCATTCTTCGGGAACGCCGAGACGCCACCGACCGAGGTCCCGATCGTCGAGCGGTCGTCGTCGGAGCACCTGCCGTCGACCGAGGCGACCGTGCAGATTCCCGAGACCCCGCTGCCGGCGCGGATGACGCCTGCACGTCCGATGAACGCGGCGCTGCCCCGCGCACCGACGCCGCGGCCGATGCCTGCGCAACCGGCCCCCGAGTCGTTGAACGGCAAGGCGCAGAAGACCGGCTCGCAGGTGATGGCCACGACCGCGGTCGACGCGCTCCGCAACGAGGAGATCGACCGAGCCCGGGTGTTCATCCGGCTCGGGTGGGTGATCAGCGTCCTCACGATCGCGACCCTTCCGTTCCTCGGCGCCCCCCTCGCGACGAACATCGTCTTCACCATCGGGCTGGTGCTCGGGATGATCGTGAGCTTCGGGTTCTATCGCGCGTTCCGCGACCCAGACCGCTACAACGACGGCGCGCTCCTCAAGCTGTCGGTGCTCTGCGTGAGCAACGCGAGTATCGCGGTGTTCTACTTCGGCGTCTTCACCGCGACGCCCGCGTTGATGGTGATCGGGATCCACTTCGCTGCGCGGACCGAGGCTGTCCGCACCGCGCGATGGATCCTCGCGATCGCCGCGATCGCCTACGTGGTCAGCGCCGGCATCATCATCAGCGGAGCGATCGACGACCCCGGCGTGTTCGCCTCGGATCGGGAGATGAATCTGACGACCCAACTCACGGGGGTCGTGTTCGTGCTCGGCACCTACGTGCTCGCGTATGTAACGGCCCGGGCGCTTCGCGAGGTCTCGCTGACCTCGATCGACGAGCTCCAGCGTGCCACCCGGCTCGCGTCGCAGCGCGAGGCGTTGATGGACGAGCTGCGCGCGGATCTCGAGCGAGCGCTGAGGATCGGCGGCCCCGGGCGCTACACCGAGCAGGTCGTCGGCTCGTTCAAGCTCGGCATCGTGCTCGGGCGCGGCGCCATGGGCGAGGTCTACGAGGCCGCCCACGTCACGACCGGAGAGCTCGTCGCCGTGAAGTTGTTGCGCCGAGAGTTGCTCACCGATCCGACGCAGGTGGCGCGGTTTCTCCGCGAGGCGAAGGCGACCAGCGCTCTCGATTCACCGCACGTCGTGAAGGTCCTCCAGTCCTCCGACGAGACCGCCGAGCTGCCGTACATCGCGATGGAGATGCTGCAGGGGACCACGCTCGCCGAGATCCTGCGTGCTGACCCGAAGCTGCCTCCCGTCGACGTGCTCCAGCTCGTCCGGCAGGTCGGCTCGGCGCTCGATGCGGCGGCCAAGATCGGCGTCGTGCACCGCGATCTCAAGCCGCAAAATCTGTATCGCATCGGCGAGCTCGCCACCGTCTGGAAGGTGCTCGACTTCGGTGTTGCTTCTCTCTCCGAGGACACCGGGACGCTCACGCAGGGTGGCGTCGTCGGCACGCCGAGCTACATGGCACCCGAGCAAGCGCAGGGCCGCAAGGTGGACGGGCGGGCGGACCTCTATGCCCTGTCGGCGGTCGCCTACCGCTCCCTCACCGGCCGCCACCCGTTCAGCGGTTCCGATACGCCCGCGCTTCTGTACGCGGTCGTGCACAGGATGCCGACGCGGCCCCGAGAGATCTCCGAAGCACTCCCCGAGGATGTGGATCGGTGGTTCGCGCTCGCGCTCGCCAAGTCCGTCGACGACCGCTTTCAGACCGGTGAAGCGCTCTTCGAGAGCTTCCACGCCGCGCTCACGAACGGCCTCGATCCGAAGCTGCGCAAGCGCGCCGACGCGCTGATCCGCAAGCTGCCCTGGGCCTGAGGTACGATGCGAGCCAGGCGATGAGCGAGCGTACGACTGCAACGCCGACGACGATGACCAGCGCGGTCGACGCGTTGCACGACGAGGAAGTCGTCGGGACGCGCGCGTTTCTCCGGCTCGGGTTGCTTGTCGCGATCGGCGTCACGCCGATGATCTTCATCGTCCCCGGCGATCCTCGGATCTCCCGAGTGCTGCTCGCCGTCCTCGCCGCGACCGGCCTCGCATCGTTCTGGATGTATCGCCGGCTGAGGCCACCCGCCACGCTGGACCAGCGCCTCCTCAACGTGATCGCGGTGGGCTCGATCGCGTGCGGTGCGATCGGCATCCTGTACTGCGGAATGTTCTCGTCGGCGCCCGTCGTCGTCGCACTCGGTCTGTTCTTCTTCTGCCGCACCGAGAGCTTCGCGAGCGCGCTCGGCGCGTACCTGCTCGCGGCTGGCTCCCACGCGTTGATCTGCGTGCTCGTGATCAGCGGAGCGATCGAGGATCCTGGGTTCTATCCCGCACGCGCAGACGTCCCGGCCGAGGCGCTGATCGCGACCGCGTTCACGATGCAGCAGCTCTATGCGCTGTGCTTCGTTCTCGCCCGTATGACCCGCAAGAGCTCGCTGCGCGCGATCGAGCAGCTGCAAAAGGCGACGCGCCTCGCCGCCGTTCGTGACGCGCAGGTCGCCGAGCTCCAGATGGATCTCGATCGCGCCCTCAAGATCGGCGGACCGGGTCGGTTCTCCAGTCACGTCGTCGGGTCGTGGGAGCTAGGCAACGTCCTCGGACGCGGCGCGATGGGCGAGGTCTACGAGGCCACGCACACCAAGACCGGAGCGATCGCCGCCGTGAAGATGCTCCGCCGCGAGCTGCTCACCGACGCGCACCACGTCGAGAGGTTCTTCCGCGAGGTCCGGATCGCGGCGACGATCGATTCACCGCACGTGGTCAAGGTGCTCGAGGCGAGCTCGCCGACCGAGTCGATCCCGTTCCTCGCGATGGAGCTCCTGCGCGGCCAGACGCTCGGCGAGGTCCTGCGCACGGGCCCGATGACCGGGCCCAAGCTCGCGGCGATGGTGGCGCAGATCGGCGGAGTCCTCGAGCTCGCACGCCAGGCCGGCATCGTCCATCGCGACCTCAAGCCGCACAACCTGTTCCTCACCGAGGCCGGCGTGTGGAAGGTGCTCGACTTCGGCGTCGCGATCCTCGCCGACAACAAGGGCACGCTCACCGGTGGGGCCGTGATCGGCACGCCGGCATACATGGCGCCCGAGCAGGCCAAAGGTCTGCCCGTCGATCATCGCGCTGACGTCTACGGCCTCGGCGCCGTGATCTATCGCTGCTTGACCGGTCGTGTGCCGTTCGTCGCCAAGGACACACCTGCCCTGCTGTACGCGGTCGTCCACATCATGCCTCTGCGCCCGACCGCGTTCGGCCCGATCGCTCCCGAGATCGAGGCGTTCCTGACGATCGCGCTCGCCAAGGATCGAGACGTTCGGTTCCCGAGCACGGCGGCTCTCGCCGAGAGCTACGCGCTCGCCGATCGCGGCATGTTTCCGCCCGCCCATGCGAACCGCGCCCGCGGCCTCGTGCAGCAGTACCCGTGGACCGAGCCCGAGCTCGCCGACATCAAGCGCGAGTCGAAGAAGAAGCTCGCGTAACCTTGGAAGAGGCTGTTAGGGCGGCGGCGAGATCCGGCGCGCCAGCTCGGCGTCCTGCAGGTCGTGCGGCAGGAGGCAGACCTGGACGAGCCAGTCGGTCGCACACACGTGCTCGACCCCGGGCGCCTGCTCGAGCTTCCACCGCATCAAGACCGCCGGCGAGGCGCGATCGACGACGCGGATCAGGTTGTTGACGTAGCCCTCGCTCTTGGCGAGCTCGCGCGCGATGCGGGGTCCGCTCCAGCCCTTGTCGCGAAGGAGCTTGCACCACACCGCCAGATCACATGTGCCATCGAAGCCGATCACGATCGAACCTCGTCGTTGCGTGTCGCCAGGAAGACGCCTGTGGTGGCACGATCATTCCACTCAGTACCTACATTGAGCGCCGGCCGGAGCGGTCGACCTGGAGAAGGTGCTCCTCGCGACCGTCGCTGTCCTCGCGCTCTCTGTCGGTGCAGGAACCTCTGGTGGGTTCCAGCTCGCCCGCCAGCCCGTGGTGACGGAGCCGACCGGCACCACCGCCGCCCGCGCCCGCTCGCGCACCATCTATCTCAACCGCACCGGCGTCACGATCCTGCCGGGCGCCAACAACTCCGCACAGAACCGCTCGTCCGTCACGTCGCAGCTCGCCGCGATCCCGCCCTGGAACGTCAGCGAGCCGATGTGGCGCGACACGGTCCAGTGCCTCGAGACGATGTTCGCCCCGTTCGACGTCACCTTCACCGAGACCGACCCCGGCGCCAACGTCCCCCACATCGAGGCCGTGTTCGGGGGGACGCCCGACCTGCTCGGCCTGCCGCCGCGCGTCGGTGGCGTCTCGCCGCTGTCGACCTCGTGCTCCGTGATCGAGAGCTCGATGGTGTTCACGTTCACCTCGGTGATCCCCCAGAACGCGCGCGTCGCCTGCGAGATCCAGGCGCAGGAGATCGCGCACAGCTTCGGCCTCGATCACGAGGTGCTCGCCTCCGATCCGATGAGCTACCTCCGCTACGACGGCGAGCGCGCATTCCAGAACGAGCTGGCCTCGTGCGGCGAGATCACGGCCCGCCCGTGCGGGATCAACGGCAACATCTGCCGTGACAAGCAGAACTCCTACGCGATCCTTCTCGAGCGCCTCGGCCCCGCGGGTGCGGGTGATCTCGAGGCCCCGACCGTGGTCATCTCCTCGCCGCGCGACGGCGCCACCGTCGATGCCGGCTTCCAGGTGATGGCGACCGCGAGCGACGACGTGGCGATCACGAGCGCCTCGCTGCGGATCGACGACATGCCCGCCGGTACGACGACCCAAGGTCCGTGGACGTTCGCGACGCCGGCGACGCTCGCGGGCGGTCGCCACACGATCACCATCGTGGTCACCGACGGCATCCACGAGAAGACCCACGAGATCGCCGTCACCGTTCGCGGCGACGCCACGATCGAGCCGACCGACGACCTCGGCATGGGCGGCTGCTCGGCGCTGAACACCAACAACGGTCTTCTGATCGCCGTCGTCGGCCTCCTCGAGCTCTGGCGTCGCCGCCGCCGCGCCGCCACGCACCCCGCGCGTCGCGACATGGGCGTCCGTCCGACCAGGCTCCGCCGCGACCGCTTCAGCCGATAAAGCACTCGGACCCCTTTTCTGGTCAGACCACAAATGGGGTCGGAGTGCCTTTTTCAGAAAAGGGGGTCGGAGTGCGTTTCTAGAGCGCGCGCTTGGCGGCGGCGAAGACGGCATCGAGCATCGGCTCGGTGAGGCGGCCGGTGAAGGTGTTCTGCTGACTGACGTGGTAGCTGCCGAAGACCTGCCACGAGCCGATCGTCGCGGTCGCGCCGTGGGCGAACTTCGGGCGCGGCTTCGGGACCGCGTGGCCGAGCTGGGTGGCGGCGAGCAGGAAGCCGTCCCAGGCGAACGCGCCGAGCGCGAGGATCGCGCGAACGCGGGGCAACAGCGCCAGCTCGCGGCCGAAGAACGGCACGCAGCGATCGCGCTCGATCGGTGACGGCTTGTTGTCGGGCGGTGCGCAGCGAACGATGCACGCGACGTAGGCGTCGCGCAGCTCCATGCCATCGTCGCGACCGGTCGACGCCGGTTGGTTCGCGAAGCCCGCGCGGTGGAGCGCGCCGTAGAGCCAGTCGCCCGACCGATCGCCGGTGAACACCCGGCCGGTGCGGTTGCCACCGTGGGCCGCGGGGGCAAGGCCGACGACGAGCAGACGGGCGCGCGGATCCCCGAAGCCCGGGACCGGCTTGGCCCAGTAATCCTCGTCGAGAAACCGCTTCGGTGGCTCCGTCGCGGCTGCCTCGCGACAGCGCACGAGCCGCGCACACCTGCGGCAGCCCGTGATGTCGGCAGTCAGCGCTCGCAGGGTCGTCACCCAGCGAGTGTAGGCGTCGCAGCTGCGGTGCGCGCGCATCGCGAGACGAAGGCGCGTCTGATGCGATGCGACACGCCGGCGACTGTCGCACGCGATGTGTCACGGCCCTTGATCAGCACGGCGTGTACGTGCTGGCACGCATCCGTTACTCGATGAAGGATGCATTCGAGAACGGGCTGGATCATCGCCGCAGCGATCGCAGGTAGCACGAGCAGCAGCGCGTACGCGCAGTCGATCACGACAGGTGCGGTACAGGGTCGCGTCATCGACACCGCGACCAAGGAGCCGCTCGCGGGCGTCACGGTCGTCGCGATCGGCGCGTCGCCGGAGCCGCAGTCCGCGCTCACCGACGAGGACGGAACCTACAAGATCACAGAGCTGCTGCCCGGCGAGTACACGGTGTCGTTCTACGTCGGCGACCTCACCGTCACCCGCAGCAACGTTCGGGTCGGCGCGAACAACGTGACCCCCGTGTTCCAGAAGATCCGGCTGACCGATCAGCCGGGCACGATCATCGACGTGGTGGACGTCCCGCCGCAGATCAACCCTGCGTCGACGACCAAGGGCAGCAAGTACGGTCGCGACGCGATCGAGAAAGGCGTCACGCGCGGTCGCGGCTTCGAGGACATCGCTGGCCAGCAAGCGGGCACGCACAACGACGGTGTCGGCCTCGCGGTCTCCGGCTCGACCTCCCTCGAGAATCGCTACCTCGTCGACGGCATCGACATCACGGGCCTGACCTACGGCACCGTCGGCACGCCGATCCTCAACGAGTTCATCGAGGAGGTCGAGATGATCGCCGGCGGCTACAATGCCGAGTGGGGCCGCGCGATCGGCGGCATCGTCAACGTCATCACGCGCTCGGGCTCGAACAAGTTCCGTGGCTCGGTGTTCGGAACGATCACGCCCGGGTTCCTTGCCAAGCGCGGGCAGTCGACGCCGGTCAACGCGTCCTCGATCGACGTCGAATCGAACCGCGCGTACTCGGGAGACTTCGGCGTCGAGCTCGGTGGTCCGATCATCAAGGACCGCCTGTTCTTCTACGTCGGGTTCGCGCCGCAGCTCGCGCGCACCGACTACACACGCATCACGAAGCGCCAGACCGACTGCCGCAAGCTCCTGCCGGACGGCACGCTCTCCGGTTGCGATCCACGCCTCGCGTCGCAGGGCGGCAACGCCGATGGCGCCGCCGACGTCGATCCCTCGACGGGCTTCTACATCACCGACGAGCTCGATCGCGAGACGCGCGCGGGTACCGCGCGTCAGTACACCGCACTCGGCAAGCTCAACCTCGCGATCACCCCCAAGGACCAGGCACAGCTCACCCTGATCGCCGTGCCCTCGAGTGGCGAGTCACCAGGTCTCTATGGTCTCCCGACCTCCGGCGGCCGATCGAGTGGCCATGTACGAGAGTCTGGGCATCCCCGCATCCATCGGCACGGAACTGGTCGAAGCCGGCGACGCCGAGATGGGTCGTTGCGTGCTGGCCCTCTATCGCTCGGCAGCGCAACCGGC
>JANOPP010000209.1:0-34813 GCA_031421915.1 Myxococcales bacterium
AAGCCACTCGACGTCCGCACGGTCTCGAACGTCTCGCGCGGCTCGGTGATCGTGACGCGCAGCTTCTCGATGCCGTCGATGATCGTCGAGCCCGGCGCCGTGATGAGGCCGAGCTCGATCGTGCCGGACTGATCCTGGCAGGCGGCGAGCACGAGTAGCGCGGCGAGCGACTTCATCCGAGCAAGCTCTCGACGGCGGCGGCGGTGACGCCGGTGATCCGCAGGGTCTTTCTCCGCGACGACGCTCCGGCCATCACCTCGACGGCGCCCTTCGCGATGCCGAGCTGCTTCGCGAAGAGCTCGATCACGGCCGTGTTCGCCTCGCCGTCGACCGGAGGAGAGGTCACGGCGACCTTGAGGCGGTCGTCGTGGATCGGACCGATCTTCGCGCGCGAGGCACGAGGCTGGACGAGCACGTCGACGGTCACCGAGCCGGCGTGCTCCCGGATCATTTCCCGCCGCGACCGAGCTCGCGCGCACGCTTGGTCGCGGTCTCGACCGCATTGATCAGCGTGGTGCGCAGGCCGCCCTCTTCGAGGGTGTGGAGGCCCGCGATCGCGGTGCCACCGGGCGAGGTGACCATGTCCTTGAGGTGGCCGACGTGCTCGTCGGTCTCGAGCAGCATCTTGGCGGACCCCATCACGGTCTGCGCGGCGAGCTTCTGCGCGTTGCGGCGCGACAGGCCCACCTTCACGCCGGCGTCCGACAGGGCCTCGAGGATCAGGAAGATGTACGCCGGCCCCGAGCCCGACAGACCGGTGACCGCGTCGAGGTGGTGCTCGTCGAGGGTGACCGTGATCCCGACGGCGTCGAACAGTGCCTTGGCGGTGGCGAGATCCGCCTCGCTCGCGTGGCGACCCGCGGAGATCGCGGTCGCACCGGCGCCAACCAGCGCAGGAGTGTTGGGCATGGCGCGTACGACGCGCACGCCCTCGGGAACCGCGGACTCGATCGCCTCGGTGCCGAAGCCTGCCGCGATCGAGATGACGAGGGTGCCGGGCTTGAGCTGGTCACCGATCTCGCGGAGCACCTTGTCGAGAATCTGCGGCTTGACCGCGAGGACGACGAGGCCGCACGTGCGAGCGACCTCACGGTTGTCGGTGGTCACGTGAATTCCGTAGGACGCGGCGAGCTCGTCGAGCCGCTCCCGGCGCGGGCCCGACGCCTGGACGCGGTCTGCGGCGATGTGGCCACCCTTGATCAGGCCGCGGATCAGCGCCCCTGCCATGTTGCCGGCGCCGATGAATCCGATGGTGTGGGAGGCGAGGATCGACACGGTGCTTCTCTTGCCGGTAGTAACACAGACTGCGCAACACACCATCTCGATCCGGGGCGGCTAAGCAGCTACGCGTAGCGCATCCATGCCGCGATATCGCCGAGCGGCGCGACCTCGTCGATGGCGCCGATATCGACCGCGGCCTTGGGCATCCCGTAGATCACGCTGGTCGCCTGGTCCTGCGCGAGGGTCTTGCCGTCGGCACGCTTGATCGCGAGCGCACCCGCTGCACCGTCCTTGCCCATGCCGGTCATCACCACCGCGAGGCAGCGGCGGCCGTAGACCTTGGCGGCGGAGATCATCGTGACGTCGGCGGCGGGGCGGCAGCCGTTGACCATCGGGCCGTCGGTCAGCACGACGTGGCCGCGCTCGTCGAACTCGAGGTGCTTGTCTCCTGGAGCGATCAACACCGTCCCGGCGACTGGCTTCTCGCCGTGCTGAGCCTCGCGCACGGTGACCTTGCTGGTGGCGTCGAGGCGCTCCGCGAGGGTCTGCGTGAAGCCCGCAGGCATGTGCTGGACGACGACCACGGCGAGCTTGAGATCGGGGGGGAGCGCGGGGATGAGCTCGGACAGCGCGGCGGGGCCTCCCGTCGATACGCCGATCACGCACAGGCGTGGCGCGGCGCCCGACAACGTCGCAGGGCGAATCCCGAGCCCCTGCATGGTCGGACGGATCGCCGGCATCTGCCCCGACGGGCGCGACGGCGGGGCGGTGATCCGCGGTCGCGAGATCGACGCAGCGGTCAGCTTGCGCACGAGCTCGTCGGCGATCTTGGAGAGGTCGGTCGAGACCTCGCCGGCGGGTTTGGTCACGAAGTCGACGGCGCCCGCGGCGAGCGCGTCGAACGTCTCCTTCGCACCCTGCTTGGTGTGGGCGGAGAACATCACGACCGGCGTCGGCTGCTGCTGCATCACCGCACGGACGGTTTCGGCGCCGTTCATGCCGGGCATGTTGAAGTCCATCGTCAACACGTCGGGCTTGAGCTTCGCGAGCTGGGCGAGCGCATCCTTGCCGTCCTTGGCCTGGCCGACGATCTCGAAGGCAGCCGTCGACAGAGTCTTGGCGATCGCGGCGCGCATGAACAGCGAGTCATCGACGATCAGGACGCGGATCCGTCGGGTCATGCTGGCTCCTCGGGAATCGAGTCGATCACATAGCCGGTCACGGGCTCGGCAACACCCTTGAGCGACAGGCCGGTGACCTCGCGGACCACGGCGCCGGGGCCGAGCACCGCGCGCGTCGAGGCCGAGACCAGCACCTCGTCATGCGGACACTTCTGTTCGTAGCGGTTCGCCTGGTTCACGGTGTCCCCGATGACGGTGTAGTCGCGTCGCACGACGCGAGATCCGAGGTCGCCGCGGACGACCGGACCGGTGTTGATGCCGATGCGCATCGAGAGCTTGATCCCGCGACCGGCGTTGAACGCGGGCATCGCGGCCTGCATCGCGAGCGCGGCGCGAACGGCGCGCACGGCGGGTGGCGGCTGGCCGCGGACCTCGTCATAGATCGCCATGATCGCGTCTCCGATGAACTTGTCGATGTCTCCGCCGTTGAGCTTGACGATCGGACACATGACATCGAAGTAATCGTTGAGCAACGTGATGAGCTCGGGCGCGGTCATCGTCGCGGACATCGGTGTGAAGCCCACGAGGTCGGAGAACATCACGCTGACGTTGCGCAGATCGGCGCGGAACGCGAGGGTCTCGCCGCGCAGCGCGCGATCCTCGGCGGCCGCGCGCGCACCCTCGGAGATGAACAGCGACGACGCTTCCTTGTAGGCCATCAGCCGGCGCTCGGCGAGCGTGCGCTCGACGAGGGCGATGCACTTGTCCTGCGAGAAGGGCTTGACCAGGTAGGCCGACGCACCTGCGGCCCGCATCTGCGCCATGTCGCGCTTGGAGTCGCGGGCGGTCAGCATGATCACGGGGATCTGGCGCAGCTCGGGATCGCGGCGGAGCGCGTGGACGAGCTCGAACCCGTTCATCACCGGCATCTCGTAGTCGCTGACGACGAGCGCGGGGCGGACTTGCTGCGCCCTCTCGAGGGCGAGCTTGCCGTTCTCGGCCGTCGTGACCACGAAGCCCTGCCGCGCGAGGCAGTCGGCGACGTAGTGGCGCTGCGCCGGAGAGTCATCGACCACGAGGACGCGCTCGCGCGATGCCGGAAGTGAACCCTGGACGAGCGCACGCACGCGCGTCGACAGCTCCTCGGGGAGCACGGGCTTGACGAGGTAGTCGTCGGCGCCCGCGTCGAAGCCGCGCTCGAGGTCGGTCGCTTCGCCGAGCGAGCTGCAGATCAGCACGGGCAGGTGAGCGGTCGTCGGGTCACCCTTGAGCACTTTGCAGACGCCGTAGCCGTCGAGCTTCGGCATCTCGACATCGGTGATCACCATGTCGGGTCGGTGCTCGCGGACCTTCGCGACCGCGTCCTCGCCGTCGTATGCGGAGATGACCTCGTAGCCGTCGTCCTCGAGGATCGGCACGGTGTGGCGGTGGATCAGCGGCGAGTCATCCGCGAGAACGATCAGGCGCTTCGCGCGCGTCGTGGCGCCGAAGACCTCGAGCACCTCGGCATCCGAGAACGGGACGAGCAGGAATCCGTCGGCGTCGACATCGCGAGCGACGTTGCGGTCCGCCGTCGACAGCCCGACGACCACGGCAGCAGCGGGCTCCTTCGCGTTGCGCAGCATCGCTACCGTGTCGGCGAGGCTGCGATCGGGGAGCCGGCGCGGGAGCAGGGCGGCACCCGGCGCGAGCTCGTCGAACCGGGCCTCGAGCTCGGCAACGGATGCCACGGCGGTGACGATATGTCCGAGTGGCTCGAGCGGCCTGCGCGCGAGCGCAGCGAGCACGGGTTCGTCGGAGACGATCACGACGTTCACGAGGTCGGCTCCGCGGGGGCCACATGCCCGAGCAGCTTGCGAACGACCTTGAGCAGCTGCGCGCGATCGTGCGGCTTGGTGATGTACTCGTCGACGCCGGCGTCGAAGCCGCGCACGCGATCGATACGCTCGCCCATGCTGGTCACCATGACGATCGGCGTCTCCGCGTACTCGGGCATGGCGCGCAGCGCGCGGGTCAGCTCGTAGCCGTCCATGTTCGGCATCACCACGTCGGTCGAGACCAGATCGAACCGGCGCGTCTTCGCGAGCTGGAGGCCGTTCTCGCCGTCGACCGCGACGGTGACCACGTAGCCGGCATCGACGAGCAAGCGCCGCAGCGCCTCGCGGACGATATCGCCGTCCTCGACGAGGAGGATGTGTGACCCCGATGCGCCTGCGGTCGGGCTACGGACTCCTCGTCGCGCTCCGCCCGGCTGGGCCAGCGCACGCGCGACGATCGCGGGAATGTCGAGGATCAGCACGACGCGATCGCCGACGAGTGTGGCGCCGGCAACGCACGGCACGCGCTTGAGCAGGCGACCGAGGGACTTGATCACGATCTCGCGCTTGCCGAGCAGCTGATCGCAGACGAGCGCGTAGCTGCCGCCTGCATTCTCGATCAGCACGAGCTGGAGCTCCACGCCATCCTGACCGTCCTCGAGCTCGAGGACGTGCTCGAGACGGATGATCGGGACGTGCTTCCCGCGCACGACGACGACCTCGCGGTCGCCGATCAGCTCGATCTCCGATGGCCTGATCGTCAGGACGCGCTGCACGACGTCGAGCGGGATCGCGAACGTCTCGCCACCGGCGCGGGCAACGATGACCTGGATGATCGCGAGCGTGAGCGGCAGTTTCAGCACGAAGGCACTCCCTTGGCCGGGTGTGGACTCGACCTCGATCGTTCCCTTGAGTCGATTGACGATGGTCTGGCGCACGACGTCCATGCCGACACCGCGGCCCGATACTTCACTGACCGTCGTTGCCGTCGAGAAGCCGGCGCGGAAGATGATCTCACGCGCCGTCCGATCGTCCATCGCCTCGGCCTCGGCCGCCGAGATCAGGCCCTTCTCGATGGCCTTGTTGCGCAGCTTCGCGGGATCGAGGCCCTTGCCGTCGTCGCTGACGCGGATCTCGACCTGGTTGCCGCGATGCGATGCCGAGAGCCGGATCACTCCCTCGGCCGGCTTGCCGGCGGCCGTCCGCACGTCGGCTAGCTCGAGGCCATGATCGACCGCGTTGCGGACGAGGTGCATCAGCGGCTCGTCGACCGCCTCGACGAGGAGCTTGTCAAGCTCGGTGTCCTCTCCGGACAGCTCGAGCCGCGCGCGCTTGCCGAGATTGGCAGCGAGGTCGCGCACGGTGCGGACATGCTTGCGGAACACGCCGGTGACCGGGACCATGCGCAGGCGCATCACCTGCTCGCGGAGCTCGTCCGAGATTGCATCGAGGCGGTCGGTGCCATGGTCGAGCTCGCTCGTGACGTCCGACAGCACGCGCTCGACGCGCGATAGCTCGTCTGAAAGGGTGTCGAGTCCGCGCACGCTGCCGCCTACGATCGCGCTGCGCGCATTGGCCACCTTGCGCGCGACACCGCGATCCGCCGCGAGCTCTGCTGTGATCGAGCTCAGCGAGGTGACCGCGCCGCGCAGATCGTCCCGGCCCAGGACCAGCTCGCCGACGAGGTTCATCAGCCGGTCGAGCTTGTCGAAGTCGACGCG
The DNA here is from genome assembly GCA_031421915.1 of Myxococcales bacterium. Lineage (GTDB taxonomy): Bacteria > Myxococcota_A > Polyangia > Haliangiales > Haliangiaceae > JABFXX01. Next base: position 5,881 of record JANOPP010000209.1, read on the forward strand.
GATCGTTGCACGTGCGGCGGTGTCTGCCGCGGCGTGGGGCGACGACGCTGGAGCCGTAGCGACGGCGGCGCGGGGGATGTGGACGACGGGCGCACCCGGATTGCGGAGCCGAGCGACGACCGGCGCCGGGTCGACGGTGATCGCCACACGCGCGCGCGCCTGGGTGAGCATGTCGCGCAGCGCATCGAGCGCCGCGAGCAGTGCGTCGACGACCGGACCGTCGGCGGCGCGGCCCGAGTCGCGGATCTGACCGACGAGGTCCTCGGCAGCGTGCGCGAGCTGGTTGACCGGTGAGAGCCCGACCATCGCGGAGCTGCCCTTCACGGTATGCATGTCGCGGAATACGTCGCGGAGCAGATCTGCGTCATCGGGACGACGCTCGATCTCGACGAGCTTGCCGGCGAGCGCCTCGACGCGCTCCGTCGCTTCGTCGAAGAACAGCTCGATCATGTCGTCGTCGACGGCTGGAACCCACGTGAAGCTCGGCGCGCCGGGGGCCGCGGGTCCACTGATCGCGGAGGGAGGCGGCGGGGCGAACGCGCGCGGCGTCTTCGCCGAGGTTCCCGTGCCGCTGACTCGATCGGTGATCGCCTGGATCCGCTCCGCGAGCGGAAGACCCTCGACGCGTGCACCTGACTTGTCGGCATTCGCCAGCTGATCGAACGCGTCGCGGAGGGTCGCGATCGCCGCAGAGATCACGCCCCACGCCTGGGCATCGAGGTCCTCGCGATCGAGCGCGCGCTCGATCGTCAGCGCGAGCCGGCCGAGATCATCGGCGCCGATCAGGAGGCTGGACAGGCCGATCCGGAACGCGACGTGCGCGAACCCGCCGAGCCTGTCTGTGGGCACGCTCGCCGCCGACGCCGGATCGGCGAGCGACGCCGCGAGCATCGTCGCGTCGCCGCCGCTCGTCGCGACGAACACCTGCCACAGCTCGAGTCCGGCGGTCGCGCTCATGCCCACGCCTGGGAAAAGGGGGCAGCCCCCTTGTTCGCGCAACGCTTTGAATTCGTGGTGGCGCTCACGTCGTAGCCTCGTCGAGCGCGTGGCGCGAGACCCAGCGCTTGGCGCCGGTCTTCGTCGCGCGGATCTCGATCGCGATGCCGGACTGGCGCGCGGCGGCGCATGCGCGGCGGATCACCGGTGCGAGATCGTCCTCGAGCATGACGACGGCGTCGAGGTCGAGCGTCAGCCGCTTCAGGCCCGCGATCGCGAGCCGTTCGCCGAGCAGCGCGGTGACCTCGGCGGTCGACGGTGCACCCACGAGCGCGAGCACGGACTCGTCGGGTGCGGCCGCGGCGGCGACGGCGACGGCGAGCCCGGGGCTCGTATTCTCGCGGCGAACCGTGTGCGCGGAGACGGCGCCGGGTGCCGTCGGGTTGCGCGAGCGGAGGCCGCTCACCGCGGGCGTCGCGGCCGTGCGCCGCGGTGCGCTCGGATCCGGGCGCGGTGGCGCGACGCCGACGGCGGTCGCCTCGTCGGTCGCCGTCGCGATGCCTGGATTCGTGGGTGCTCGGCGCGTGGGCGTGGTCGGTTGCTCGTCCCGCTGCGCGGGGACGGAGCTGGTCCCGAGGCGTGTCGCGGTGCGCGCGGGTGCGGGTGCGGGTGTGATGCCGACGGCGGTGGACTCGTCGCGCGGCGCGGGGACCGAGCTGGTGCCGAGGCGCGTTGCCGTGCGCACGGGGGCCGGCACGATACCGACGGCGGTGGACTCGTCGCGCTGTGCGGGGATCGAGCTGGTCCCGAGGCGTGTCGCGGTGCGCGCGGGTGCGGGTGCGGGTGCGGGTGTGATGCCGACGGCGGTGGACTCGTCGCGCTGCTCGGGGACCGAGCTGGTGCCGAGGCGAGTCGCGGTGCGCGCTGGCGCAGGCGTGAGGCCGACATCCGTGCGCTCCTCCCGTGCGACGGAGCTCGCCGGCTCGCGCTTCGCGGTCGGCCGTGGAAGCTGGTCCGCGCGCAGTGGTGCGAGGCCGATGCTCGTCGAGACACGTCCGCCGAGCGGCTCGGGGAGCGGCGTACGTTCGCCGACCGGCCAGTCTCCGCGCTTCGTGTAGAACACTGCGTCGCTGGCGCGCTGGGTCTCGAGGTCGGTGATCTCGCGCAGCGACTCGCTGTAGCCAACGAAGATGTAGCCGGTCGGTACCGTCGCAGCGACGAGACGCTCGATGACTTTGAGTCGCGCAGCGGCCGAGAAGTAGATCAGCACGTTGCGGCACCACACGACGTCGCAGTTGCGAGGCGGTGCGGCTTCGAGGAGGTTCGCGCGCGAGAACGTCACGAGCTGCGCGATCTCCGGGCGCACGCGAACCGTGTCGCCCTCGTCGAGGAAGGCATCGCGCCACTCCTCGGGGACGTCGTCGAGCTCGTTGCGGGGATAGACGCCGCGGGCGGCAACGGCGAGCGCGTCGTCGCTGACATCGGTTGCGGTGATCGAGATGCTGACGCCGGGGAGGCGGCGCGACAGAATGATCGCGAGCGTGTACGGCTCTTCGCCGGAGGCACAACCCGCGCTCCACACGCGGACGGCGCGGCGGCCCCGCTCGCGCAGCGCCGGTACGACGACGTCGGTCAGCGCCGCGATCTGCGGGCGGTGACGGAACAGGCTGCTCTCGCCGACACGAACGGCCTCCAGGAGCTCGCGCAGCTCGGCCGCACCGCGCGCGGTACCGATCAGCTCGACGTATGCGGCGGGCGCGATGTCGAGCGCGGCGATCCGAGCACTGACGCGCGCCTCGACCACCCACGCGGGGAGCTCGAGCCCGGCATGCTCGACGAGCCGGCGCGCGACGCCGCCGACGATGTCAGGCGCGAGAGGCACGGGTCAATCCGCGCTCCGGTCGGCGGGCTTGCGCTTCGCAGTCTTGCCGGCAGTGAGCGTCCTCGACGGAGGGGCCGCCTGACCCGAGCGCTTCGTGAGCTTGGAGCCATCGAGGTTGAAGCCGCCGAACGGCTCCTCGAGCTCGAATGCGAGCTCGTGCAACCGCTCCGCCTGCACGACGGACTCCTCGGAGCCCGACAGGACCTCGGTCGCGATGTGGCGGACCGCATCCATGTTGCGCGCGATCTCGTCGGAGACCATCGCCTGCTCCTGCACCGCGGTCGCCGTGTCCTTGACCACTGCGACGAGCTGGCCGAGGCCGGTCAGCGTCGAGGTCACGAGTGCGGAACCGTCACTTACCTGGCGGGTCCCGATCTCCATCGAGTTGATCGCCGCGTGGGTCTGCTCCTTGACGGTCTGGATCAGCTCCTCGATGTCCTTCGCGGACTGGCCGACCCGCCGCGCGAGCGAGCTGACCTCGTCGGCGACGACCGCAAAGCCGCGGCCCTGCTCGCCAGCGTGCGCCGCCTCGATGGACGCGTTGAGCGCGAGCATCGAGGTCTGCTCGCTGATCTGTCGGATCACTTCGACGATATTGCCGATCCGCTTGCTGCTCTCGCCGAGCTCGCGCATCTTTTCGGCCGCGTCTCCGACCGCCGCTCGGATCTGTTCCATGCGCTGGACTGCGGAGTTGACGGCGGTGCTCGACTGCTCCGCGACGTCGGTGGCCTCCTTTGCGTTGCCCGCGACCTGCTGGATCGACGCCGAGAGCTCGGTGACGGCGGTCGTCGAGCTCTCGATCTTCAGCGTCTGATCCTTCAGCCCGCCGAGCATCTCGCGGGACGCCGCGCTGATCTCGGCGCTGGATGCACCGACCTGGAACGCCGCGGACTGCACGCCGCTGGCGAGCTTGTGCACGCGGTCGAACACCTGATTGATGTTGTCGGCGAGGTCGGAGGTCTCGTCCATCGAGTTGACGATGATGCGTTGGGTCAGGTCGGTGTCTCCGGCGAGCAGATCGCGCGACTGCCGAACCATCTGCTTGATCGGTCGGGTCACCCAGATCGCAAGACCGGTGGCGATCAGGAGTGAGAGCGCGATACCGACCCCGATCTCGACCCACGGCAGCTTGCTGGCGGGATCCATCACCTGCGCCCGGCTACGCGTGATGTAGAGCTTGCCCACCGTGGCCGCATCGGCGCCCTTGTAGCCGTCGATCTCCTCGAAGTAGAAGTCGTAGTCGTAGTCCTTGAGCCGGATAACGCTGCGGGTGTCGCCGCCGACGGTGACTTGCACGAGCTTGTCGGGCTGGATCGCGCGCGCCACGTCGGTGGCGGTGCCGGGCAGCGCGGTCGCCAGGAGGGTGGATCCATCGACCAGCGTCGGGCGGTAGCGTAGGTCCGCCTGGTCGTCGGTCTGGTCGGCGTACTCCTGGACGAGACGCTGGAGCTTGACCCCGACGATCACGCCTCCGACGACCCGGTCTCCCCCCGGCGCTCGCACCGGCAGCGCCGTCATCTGGTAGGCGACGTGATCGATCACCTGGATCTGGTGCGCGAACGTGCTGCCCGTCCGCGCTTTCTCGATCGCGGCGACCGACGCCGTCGCGCTCGGGTCGATCGGCGACCCGGGCAACGTCCATAGCAGCCGCCCCGTCGTGTTGAAAATCGCGAACACGTCGGGCTGCACACTGTTCTTGGACGACAGCCGCTCCTGTATCGACCGGGCGAGCGTCGCGACCCCCGGTTGCTCGCTGGACGCGGTGCTCGACACGACGGCAGGGAGCGGAGCGGCGGCAGCCTGCGCAGGCGACGTCCCGCCCGGTGGTGTCGGCGGCGCGGCTGCTCCGTCGCCGAGTCCCGCGAGCGTCGCGCGCAGCGATGGATCACCGACGAGGAGCTCCACGGTCCCCGTCATGCTTCGACCGACCCGCTCCTGGTAGAACTCGTACCTTCGGAGGTGCTTGACGAGGAAGTTGCCGCGATTGCGGAACTGCGACTCCTTCTTGACGACCATCGTCCCACCGAAGATCAGCAAGCCTGCCAGCAGGAGGCAGGCAAGCAGGAACTTGAGGAACATCGGAAAGCGCAGCTTGCCGCGACTCATACAGTTCTACCCTCCTCGGTCAGCTCTGCGATCACGCGCAGAGGTTCGGCGGTCAAGATCGCGTGAGCGTCGAGGACCCGCACGGTCCCAGTAGGCGTCGCGGCGACACCGGCGAGCAGATTCGCGACTGCCGCCGGCAACGTCGGCGGAGGAGGTTCGAGCGGGCCGTCGATCGTGCGGAGGTCGCGCAACCGATCGACGACGATGCCGGCCGTGCCGTCCTCGTGCTCGACGACGACGATCCGGCTGGCGTCGCCGACCTCGGTGCGGGGCAGGCCGAGCAGTACGGCGAGATCGATCACCGCGACGATCTCGCCGCGCAGGCTGAACACCCCGGCGAGGCAGGTCGGCGTCAGGAAGACGTGCGTGATCGGATGGACCGGCAGCGTCTCGCGGACATCCCCGATCGGCAGCGCGAGCTCCTGACCGCGCAGCTCGAAGCACACGAGTCGCAGAGCACCGGTACCCGGCCGGGCGGCATCCACCATCGGCCCCGAGGTTACCCGATGTTGAAGTCTTCCTTCTCGTGCTGGGCGCCGCTACCGTCGCGGAACCGCGTCAGCGTGTAGCGGCCAAAGATCTCGTGAGGCTCGCCGCCGGTGAGCCACTCGGCGTAGAGCTTGCCGACGATCGGCGCCATCATGAAGCCGTGGCCGACGAAGCCACACGCGAGGAAGAAGTCCGGGTGCTCGGGAGCAGCGCCGAGGATCGGGTTGCCGTCCGGCGATTGATCGTACGGGCCGGCCCACTGCCGGAGGATCTTGATGTCACCGAGGATCGGCATCAGCCGCACCAGGCGCCGCGCGTAGGTCGCGAGAAACTCGAGCGTCGAGCCCATCGCATACGTCGACGCGTGGCCGGGCAGGGACACGCCACCGACGATCTCACCGCGCATCGATTGACTGCAGTAGAGGCCGCTCGCGAGCTCGGACACCATCGGGCGCAGGAACGGCTTGAGCGGCTCCGACGAGCAGATCTCGTGGCGGATCGGATATGTCGGCACGTCGACGCCGATCAGCTTCGCGAGCTTGGGCGACCACGCGCCGGTCGCGTTGATCACGCGGCGCGCCTTCACCGCGCCGCGGGGTGTGTGGACGATGTAGCCACCCTCCGGCTGACGCTCGAGGCCTCCGACGGGAGTCTGCGTGAAGATCCGCGCACCCATCGCTGCCGCTTGCCGCGCGTAGCCCCAAAGGAACGGCCACGGAAACAGGATGCCGTCGGTCGGATTGTACGACGCGCCAACGATGCCGGTGAGATCGAGCTCGGGGACGATGTCCTGCGCCGCGGACGGCGACAGCATCCGCGTCGCGACGCCGCAGCGATTCTGCAGGACGATGTTCTTCTCGAGCCGCGCGACCTCGGCAGCGTTGCGCGCGAGGAACAGATAGCCACCCTGGCGGAACCAGACGTTGACACCGAGGTCGACCGCGAACCGCCGGCACAGCTCGACGGACTCCTGCATCAGCCGGATGTTGATCTCGGTCGACCACTGCTGCCGCACGCCACCGCCGTTACGGCCCGATGCGCCCTCCGCGAGGTAACCGCGCTCGACGACGACCACGTCCTCGAGGCCGCGCTTGGCGAGGTGATACGCGATCGACAGGCCAACCACGCCGCCGCCGATGATCACGATCTCGGCACGCTCGGGGACCGGTCCCATGGCTTCGAGCGTGGCGGGAAGCCGGATCTCGCCGGAGACGTCCGCGCGAGCTTCGTTCTCCTCGTCGTCCATCACGGGTTGCATCAGTCGTCGACCTCTTCACCCTGCGTGCGGGCGGTCTCCGACGTTCCGCCCTCGTCGGCGAACACGTGCGCGCCCGGATCGCGCGCGAGGAGGCGCAGCGGCGTCGGTGCGATCGGTGGCCGCGACGTGAACGGCGGGATCGCGGCGGGCGGCTGGTTGGTGATCCGCGCGAGCTGCAGCGCGACGACCGCGAGGCACTCCTTGCCCTGGCACGGCCCGGTGCCAAAGCCCGTGTAGCGCTTGACCTCCTCGATGTCGCGGTAGCCGCGCGAGACCGAGTGCTCGAGATCCGCGAGCGTCATGTCCTCGCAGCGGCAGAGGACGATCTTGCCGGCCATTACGCAGCTCCTTCGCGCACGACGTTTGCGGCGACGCGAGCACCGTCGGATGCAGATCCACGTGGCCCGAGGTACCCGGTCACATCGCCGCAGGCCCAGACGTTCGGCGTCGTCGTCCGGCCATGCTCGTCGACCACGACGCGGAAGCCGCCGGCAGTCGCATCGAGGACGACGCGGCAGCCCTGCTGGCGTGGTCCCTCCGAAGCCGGGGCAGGTGTCGCCGCGACCGCAACGAGATCGCAATCGATCTTGCCGCCGCGCGTATCGATCGACGAGGTCCAGCTCCGGCCGCGTGTCCCACCAACGTCGGCGAGTGGGACGCGCGTGACCTCGGCGCCGGCAGCGACCAGAGCCGTCGCAAGCGCGGCGACATCGGACGCGACCTCGGGAACCTCGACGATGCAGACCTTGTCGCCGGCGAGGATGCCGTGATCGACGAGCAGCCGGCCGACCGCACGCGCAGCGATCACGCCGGGCCGATCGTTGTCGGGGAATGGCAGGTTGACGACGTAGCCACCGGTCGCCCAGATCCACTGCTTCGCATAGACGCGGTAGAGGCGATCGGGTGACATCACCGCGAGCACGCCGCCATCGTCCTCGGGGAAGAACCCGATCGCGGTCGAGCGGGCGAGCACGTGAACGCCGGTGTTGACCGCGGCAGACCAGCGCGCCTCGGCCTCGCCACGGCCCGTGCGGGGATCGCTGCGCAGGCTGCCGCCGGGGCGGAGCTGATCATCGACGAGCACGGTCGAGCGGCCGGCGCTCGCGGTCGTCGTCGCGGCGGCGAGTCCGGCCGGGCCGCCGCCGATCACGCAGATGTCGACGTCGAAGCGATGCACGTCCGGAAGGTCGGTGGTGGCGCGATCGGGGAGCTTGCCGAGGCCGGAGAGCTGGCGCACGACCTTGTTCGCGAGCTTGTTGAGCATCGACGAGCCGGTCATCAGCGTGTGGTGATCCATCCCGCGCGAGAACAGAAAGTCGACCGCGCCGAGGAGATCGATCTCTGCCGACGGAAACGCGTTCTGGCCGCTGACCTCGGTGCCGCCACGGCATGGTGCCTGGCAGGCGCGCAGGTTCGGCACGCCATCGATCCGGACCAGGCACCCGGAGCAGTGGCCCTCGAAACAGAAGAACGTCCGTGGTCGGTGATACTTGAGCGAGCGCGACAGGACGCGGGTTCCACTCGCGAGCGCCGCGGCAGCGACGCTCTCATCGGCATACGCTCGCAGCGACGTATCTGCGATCCGAACCTCGACCGCTTCGCCCCGTACAGCGTCGTGTCCGGGAAGCCGCCGCGCCACGTGATCTCCATAGCACGCGAACGCAGCGCGCGACGGGTTGGGGCAGCCCCCAAATCCGCGTCACTTCATTGCGAAATGCGGGGACGCTGAGATACCGTTCAGCCTCGAAAAACCAGGGGATCCCGAAATGGCGACACCAACTAGGCCGTGTCCGTATTGCGGCGCAGCAGTCCTGATGAACGCGCCTGCATGTGGCACGTGCGGGCGACCGATGCCGCCGATGCAGCAGGGAGCTCCCGGTGGGCAACCTGCGAAGACGATGTTCGGCTACGCCGCGCCGCAGATTCCGCAAGCTGGCGCTCCGCAGCAGCCGGCGCAGCCCGGGCGTCCCGGACAGCCGCAGCCCGCCGGTCCGATGCCCGGACAGGCACCACGCCCTGGCGCTCCGCAGCAGGGCTTCGCACCTCCGCCGCAGCAGGGCTTCGCGCCACCGCCGCAGCAGGGTGGTTTCGGTCAGCCGCAGCCGCCACCGGGTCAGCAGCCCTATGGTCAGCCACAGCAGCCGACGCCCTATGGTCAGCCGCAGCAGCCGGCGCCATACGGCCAGCCGCAGCAGCCCGCGTATGGTCAGCCGCCCGCCGGGCAGCCGGCTCCCTATGGTCAACCGCAGCAGCCGGCACCGTACGGTCAGCCACCGCAGCCGGCTCCCGCGTTCGGTCAGGCGCCGTACGGTCAGCCGCAGCCTGCGCCCGGTGGATTCGGACAGCCGGCGGCGCAGCCGTCGCCGTACGGTCAGCCGCAGCCTGCGCCCGGTGGGTTCGGACAGCCGGCAGCGCAGCCGGCGCCGTATGGTCAACCGCAGCAGGGTTTCGGCCAGCAGCCGCAGCCCGGTTATCCGCCGGCGAACCAGGGTGGCTACGGTCAGGCCGCGCCCGGTGGCGGCTATCCGCAAGCACAGCCCGGTTTCGGTCAGCCGGCCGCGGATGCGCCCGGTCCGCTCGACAACATCGCGCGCGGGATCCCGGGCTCGGCGCCCGGCACCGTGTTCGGATTTCCGGTCGCACGCCTGCGTGACCCGGGTCTGCAGCGGAAGGCGCTGTTCATTCTCGGTGTCGCGCTGCTCGTCTCGATCGTCGTTCCGGTGATGCTGAGCCCGCTGACGTTTGTCTTCGGCGCGCCCGACAAGTTCCGTCCGATCATCTTCCCGATCATCGCCGGTGGCGCCTACCTGCTCGTCGCCGCGGCGCCGCAGCACATCCGCGACAAGGTTCCGCCGGTCGTTCTCCAGTGGCTGCCGTTCGGCATCTCGTTCGCCGGCATCCAGCTCACCGGCATCGGTGTCGGTGCGCTGTCGCTGTTCGGATACGGCGGGGCGGGTGGCGCGTACTACCTCTACTCGATCGGCATGGCCACGCTGATCTTCGGTCTCCTCGCGCGCCTCGCGAACCCGACTGATCAGACCGCTCGGATCATCATCGTCGTCGGAGCCGGTTGCCTCGTGGTGCCGCTCCTCCAGCAGTTCGGTCCCGCGTTCAGCTTCCACGGCGGCATCTTCGGAATCCTCCACAACCTGCTGTTCCTGCTGGTCCTCGCGGTTGGCGTCCTCTGCATCGCGTTTTTCTTCCCGCCGCAGAAGCTTCCGCCGGCGCTCCAGGCGATCGACGCACTCGCGCCGCTCTTCGTCGCGATCCTGATCCTCTGGCTCCCGCTGCAGACGATCCTGATCTCGTTCAGCTTCGGCAATGCGATGCTCGGCATCGTCGGCGCGCTCCTCTTGACCTTGCGCGCACTGCTCTGGCTCGTCGCGTACTTCGGCGTGCTGATGCTGACGGCGCCGGCCGCGTACGACTCGATCATGGGCAAGATGAAGAACCAGCCTCCCGCGCCGCCGGCGCAGGGTGGCGGCTACCCACCGGCCCAGGGTGGCGGCTATCCTCCGCAAGGTGGCGGTTACCCGCCCCAGGGCGGTGGTGGCTACCCGCCGCAGGGCGGCGGTGGCTATCCGCAGCAGGGCGGTGGTGGTGGCTATCCTCCGCAGGGCGGCCAGCAAGGTGGCGGCGGCGGTTGGCAGTAGCCACTCGCTAACGTGCGACAGCGGCCCCTCTCGTAGGGGCCGTTTTCGTTTCGGGTCCATCGCGTTCGGGCTACGGTTCGCGGATGCGCGAACGTGGCCTGGAGTTCAAGGTCGGGCTCCTGATCCTGATCTCGAGCGCGATCCTCGTCGGGTTCGTGTTCATCCTCGGCAACTTCTCGTTGCGGTCGGGGTTCGAGCTCAAGCTCGACTACGACTACATCGGAAGCCTGCAGGCAGGCGCGCCCGTCAAGATCAACGGGATCAAGATGGGCAAGATCAAGTCCGTCGAGTTCATCGGCGGCAAGCACGATCCGGCCGTCAACGCCCGGGTCCAGGTTCGCGTGACCGCATGGGTCGACGATCGCGCGGCAGACTCGATCCGCAGCGATGCGGAGTTCTTCATCAACACCGCGGGCGTGCTCGGCGAGCAGTACCTCGAGATCGTGCCCGGCAAGGACTGGGACAAACCAGCGATCGCGGCCGGCACGATCATTCACGATCACCGCGTCAAGAATCCGCCGCGCACGGATCTCGTCGTCGCGCGGCTCTACGAGGTGCTCGACGGTGTCTCTGGCGTGCTGCGCGATGATCGCGACGCGATCAAGAACCTCCTCGCGAACGGCGCGGGTGCGGTCGCCGAGATCAACAAGCTGCTCGTCGAGAACCGCAAGCAGCTCGGCGACCTGATCGTGGCCGCAGCGGAGCTCGCGCACGAGGGCAAGGCGACGCTGACGAAGGTCAACGCGGGGCTTGGCGATGGCCGGCCGGTTGCGAGCCTGATCGCGAGCGCCGATGCGACGCTCGCGACGGCGCGCTCGTCGATGACCGCGTTGACGCCCGGCGCGCTGGCGCTGTTGACTGACGCGACGCGCGTCACCGGCCTCATCACCGAACCGCGGCTTGCCGGCGTCGATTCGGCGTTGCAGACCGCGTCGAAGGCAGCAGGGAACGCTGGCGCGCTGCTCGACAACGCGAACGGCATGGTGACGGATCTGCGCGGCGGTAAGGGCACGGTCGGCGCGTTGCTCTCGCGCGACGAGCTCTACAGCGATCTGCGCGAGCTGATCCGCGACCTCAAGCGGAATCCGTGGAAGTTCTTCTGGAAGGAGTAGCGTGAGCCTGCTCGCCCAGGACGAACGGCTTGCTCGGCGAGTCGGCGCGGTGTCGCTGCTCCTCATCGGAGCCTCGATCGCGTTCGTGATCTTCCTGCGCGATCATATCGAGATCGGGTCGAAGACGCGGATCCACGTCTACGTCCATCACAGCGCCGGACTCCTCGAGAACGCTCCGCTGGTGATCGCGGGCCAGGAGATCGGCTTCATCGAGTCGATCGAGCACGTCCCTCACGGCGGGACGAATCCTCTCGACGGTGATGACGGTTCGATGGCGACCGTCGCGATCGATGGCGACGAGGCGTGGAAGATCTCGGCCGCCGCCGAGGTGTTCGTGTCCTCACGCGGGATGCTGTCGTCGAAGTATCTGGAGGTCGCGCCACCGTCCGGCGATCCCGGGCCGTCGATCGCCAATGGCGCGGAGCTGCTCGCCGCGGATCCGCCGAGCCTTGACACCGTACTGCGCCGGACCTGGGCGAACATGACGACGTACCGGTTGTTCGTCGAGCAGGTGCGGCCCGAGCTCGAGCTCTTGCGCGCCGAAATCGATTCGCTGCGCGGGCAGCTCGCGGCGGTCGCGAGTGACATCGAGTCGCTGCCGGTCGCAGGGGGCGCGCCGTTGATCACGGACGCGGGCGAGCTATTCGCGCTCGGTCAGACCCTTCGCGATCGCGCGCTCGGTGGCGACGCGGGGCTCGCGGGGTTCGCCGAGACGATGACCGGCGCCCGGGTCGTACTCACGCAAGCGCGTGCGATGATCGATCTGCTCGAGCCACGTGCCGCGCAGCTTCGCGCCGAGGTCGCGCGGATCGGCGGTCGCGTCGAGACGCAGGACGCGATCGTGAAGGGGCAGGCCGTGCTCGCCGAGGTGCGGGCCGCGATCGACAAGATCGATCCGCTGCTCGCCAAGGTCGAGGACATCTCGAGCCGGTTGGCGCGCGGCGAGGGTTCGGTGGGCCGCATGATGAAAGATCCCGAGTTCCCCGAGGACGCGAAGGAGCTGGGCAAGATCCTCAAGCGCAAGCCGTGGCGGATCATCGTCAAGCCAACGAAGTGAGATTCCCTGTAGGATGAGTTGATGAGGGGCTTCTGGGTTGTCGTGCTGCTCGCAGCCGGCTGCGGCTTCGAGGCTGCTTCGCAGGGCAGCGGTGGCGTCGATGCTCCGCTGGACACGGTGGTCGCCGACGCCGGGCCGTGCCAGTCCGTCGGCAAGACCTGCGCGGGCGACAGTCTGCGCGACTGCAAGGTGATCGGTGAGGTACCGGACGAGAAGGTGTGTCCCTGGGGCTGCGCATCGGCGCGCTGCTCGGAGCTCGCACCCGGAGGCGGCTGGTGGCAGGCTGCCAACGCCGACGATACGACCAACTTCAACAATCTCGATCCGGTTACGCTACCGGACGGCGCGATCGTCAATGGCTCTACTGGAGAGATCAGTGGTGCCGGCGGCGTGGGTATCTTCCGAGACGCCGGCACCGGCGAGCACGACGAAATCGTGTACGAGCTTCGCCCTCTCGGTGCGACCGGGCGAAACGTCGCCGTGTTCAAGGTCAAGCGTCTTACCGCCGGAGCGCTCGTGCTGCGAGGAGCACACGCGATCGCGTTCATCGCCGACAAGGGCATGGACGTGACCGGGGTTATCGACGCTCGTGGGCCCTGTACTTTTGCCGACGCACGTACTCCTGGTCCAGGCGGGTTCTCTGGTGGGATCAACGATCAGGACGGCCAACCCACGCCTCCGGACGGCGGCGGCAAGAAAGGTCCAAGCGACAACCAGGGAGGGGGTGGCGGGGGCCACGGCGCACTGGGAGGCGATGGCGGGGGGAACGTAACGTCGGGCGGTGCGCTCCGCGGTGACCTGGGCATCACGCAGCTCATCGGAGGAGCAGGTGGCGGCGGCGGCGACAGCCACTCCAACAGCGGCCTCGGCGGTGGTGGCGGTGCTGCACTGCAGCTCATCGCGAACGGACCGATTCAGATCTCGGCAGGTGGGATCAATGCAGGCGGCTGTGGCGGCCGCGCCGGTCTTGGATCGAACGACGGGGGCGGCGGTGGTGGCGCGGGCGGCGCGATCCTGATCGAAGCCCCGACCGTCGTCGTCGCGGCCGCAGTACTCGCGGTCAACGGAGGCGGCGGCGGCGGTGGCGCGGTGGGCAACGGCAATTTGACCATCGGCCAGTCGGGCCAGCTGTCGCAGCAACGCGCACTGGGTGGGCCGGCCGACAATGGCTCTGCGGGTGGCCTTGGCGGGGCCAGCCCGATGGTAAGTGGCGCAGCGGGCGCGGGCCCAGGGGGCGGGGGAGGTGGTGGCGGGGTCGGAAGGATCCGCATCTCCACCCGTAACGGCAGCCCGACTCTCAGCGGCGCGATCCTGAGCCCGGGGCCGGGAGATGCCGGGACGACATACTCGGAGGGCGTGGCGGGCGTGCGTTGAACCTCAGAACCCCGGCGTCTCCATCGGTCCCGTCGACTTGCCGCCGATGAACTGCTGGACGATCGGATCGGACGATGCGCGGAGGGCGGCAGGCGTTGCCGTCACGTGCACGATGCCGCGATAGAGGAAGGCAACGCGGTCCGCGATCCCGAAGATCGACGGTGGATCGTGGGAGACCACGATGGCGGTGACGCCGAGCTTGTCGGCGAGCTCGCGGATCAGCCGATCGATCCGCCGCGCACTGACGGGATCGAGGCCGGTGGTCGGCTCGTCGAACAGCACGACCTCCGGCTCGAGGGCCAGCGTCCGCGCGATCGCGGCGCGCTTGCGCATGCCGTCGGACAGCTCTGCCGGGTAGCGATCCGCGTGCTCCGCCATGTAGACCTGCGCGAGGCGGACGCGCGCCTGCTCGAGAGCCTCGGCGTAGCCGAGCGTGCCGTGCTTGCGCAGCGGCAAGGCGACGTTCTCGGCGAGCGTCATCGAGTCGAACAGGGTCGAGCTCTGGAACACCATCCCGATCCGTTTCCGCAGCGGCGCGAGCTGTCGCTCGGGGAGCTGATCGACGCGCATGCCGTCGAACCAGATCTCGCCGGCGTCGATGCGGAGGAGGCCGATCAGGTGCTTGATCGTCACCGACTTGCCGACCCCGGAGGTGCCGATGATGAACATCACCTCGCCCTTGTCGACGGCGAGGCTCATGCCGGTGAGGACCGGCTTGCCGGCGAACGCCTTCTCGACGTTCTTGAACTCGACGTAGGCCGTCACAGGTCACCGCCCGTGAGGAACAGCGCGACCGCGGAGATGACGAAGTCGAGGACGATGACGGCAAACGAGCTGCCGATCACGGCGGCGGTGGTCGCCCAGCCGACGCCCTCGGAGCTGCCGCGCGCGCGCAGGCCGCAGAACCCGGCGACCACGGGGATCGCGGCGCCGTAGGACACCGCCTTGATACAGAACAGGAGGAGGTGTCGGGGGCGGACGAGCGTGACGTCGTAGAAGACGTTCGGGTTGACCCCGAACGAGTGCTCCGCGGTCAGGCCGCCGGCTCCGAACATCACGAGCCCGCCGATCACCGAGAGCAGCAGCGTCATGATCAACGATGCGATGAAGCGCGGGACGATCAGGTAGTCGATCGGCAACACACCGCTCATCCGCAGCGCGTCGATCTGCTCGGTGACCTTCATCGATCCGATCTCGGCGGCGATGCCCGCGCCGACGCGGGTCGCGAGCATCAGGCCGGTCAGCGTCGGTCCAAAGTCCGAGACGATCAGGCGGATGAATTGCCCGCCGACCTGCGAGTAGTCGCCGGTGATCCGCGACAGCTGGTTGCACGCCTCGTAGGCCATCACCATGCCGATGAAGCCGAGCGTCACGACGATGAACAGGACGCTCTTGTTGCCGATCGCGTGCATCTGCCGGACGAGCTCGCCCTTGGCGCCCCCGCGTCGGAGCACGCCAGCGAGTGTCGAGACGTAGACCAGCCACAGCTCGCGAGCCGCGCGGCCTGCTCCGAGGACGCCACCGCCGAGGCGCGCGATCATCCGCCCACCAGGTACGTGAGGAAGAAGTCGAGCAGCATGATCGAGACGGCAGCGGCGACGACCGCCGCGTTGACCGCCTTGCCGACGCCCACCGCACCTCCGCGCACGGCGATGCCGAAGTAGCAGGACGACATCGCGATCGCCGCGCCAAAGGCGATCGACTTGTAGATGCCGAGCAGGAAGTCGAACGGCTTCAGGGTGTCGACGAACGAGTGGTACATCGTCATCCAGTCGATATCGAGCATCCCGCGGGCGACGACCATCGCGCCGCCGAGCGCGACGAGGTCGCCGAGCGCCGTCAGTACGACGAGCATCACCATCATGGCGAGCACGCGCGGCACGACGAGGAACACCACGGGATCGATCGCGAGCGCGCGCAGGCCGTCGAGCTGCTCGGTCACGGTCATCGTCGCCAGCTCGGCGGTGTTGTTCGCGCCGACGCGGCCCGAGAACATCAGCGCGATCAGGATCGGTCCGATCTCGCGGAGCACCGCGTAGCCCGCCCCGTAGCCGGCGAGGGACGTCGCGCCGAACTTCTTCACGAACGGGCCGGCCTGCAGCACCATCAGCGCGCCGGCGAAGAACGCGGTGAGGACGACGATTGGCACCGAGCGGTTGCCCATCTTGTAGAGGTTCTTGACCAGCTCGCGTCGATCGATCCGCGGCGGCAGCAGGGCGCGCAGCACCTGACCCGAGAGGATCACGATGCCGCCGATCTCCTGCGCGATCTTCGCTGCGCCGGCGCCGATCGCGGCGATCCACTTCTCGCCGATCACGACGCGTCCCTCTGGACGTCCTCGAGCGGACCCTCGAGCTCGCCGCGCACGAACTGGCGGACGATCGGATCGGGCGCGTCCGCGACCGTTGCTGCGGGGCCGCGATAGATGATCGCGCCCTGATAGAGGAACGCGATCTCGTCGACGAAGCCGGCGAGGGCGACCACGTCCGACGACACTGCGATCACGGTGGCCTTGGTCCGGACCTGGTCGGCCGCGAGCAAGTCGTAGATCTTCTGCGTCGTCACGGGGTCGAGTCCGGCGGTCGGTTCGTCGTAGATCACGAGCTCGGCGTCGGCGACGGTCGCGCGGGCGATGCCGACACGCTTCTTCATGCCGCCCGAGAGCTCGGCGGTCAGCTTGTGCTCGCTGCCGGCGAGACCGACCGCACGCAGTCGCTCCGCGACCTTCGCCGCGATCTCCTCGGTGGTCATGCCGCCGCGCCGCTCGAGGGGGAATGCGACGTTGCGCTCGACGGTGAGGAAGTCGAAGAGCGCGTAGTTCTGGAACAGCATGCCGATCCGCCGGCGGACCGCGCCGAGCTCGACCTCGCGCTTGCCGACGAGCTCGGTGCCGAGGACCTCGATGCGCCCGCGATCGGGCTGCTCGAGCCCGGCGACGAGCTTGAGGATCACACTCTTGCCCGACGCGGCGGGACCGATCAGCCCGAGGCGACTTCCCGCGACGACGTCGAGCGAGATGCCTGTCAGCACGTCGCGCCGCTCGTAGCGCTTGCTGACCTCGACGAGCCTGATCGCCGGGCCGGCCGGCGCTACGGACACGAGAGCTCCGGCCTGCGCGCGATGTACTTCGACTCTGGAGATTGTGCCGTGAGCCTGGCGAACGCCGCGCATGCCTGATCGCGAGCACCGGCGCGCGCGTGGGTCACCGCGAGCTCGAACAACGCATCGTCGCGGAGGATCGATGCGGGGTAGTGCTTCGGGAGCAGCACGAACGCGGCGATCGCGCCCGGCAGGTCCGCCAGCCCATCGCGGAGGACCAACCCGAGCTCGAGCTGCGCGTTGTCGAGCCAGACCGAGAAGTACGAGCCGGTGCCGCGCGCCACCTCGCGCGTCGCGAGCAGCGCCCGCAGCCGATCGGCGGCCCCTTGCTGATCTCCGAGCGCGCGCGACAGCCGAGCCGCGTGCCAGCGCGCATCGTCACGCATCCCGCTCTTCGGGAAGTCGACAGGGATCCGGTCGTAGTAGCCGCGCGCTGCGGCCGGATTCGCGAGCTCGTGCTCGCTGAGATCGGCGAGCGACCACACGAGGTTGTCGGCCACGGTGGTCTCGGCGAGCGGCGTCAGGACGCTCGAGAGCTGGTCGGCGAGGGCGCGAGCGTCGCGGCGCCGGCCGTCTTCGAGGAGCGCGCGCAGTGCGTCGCCGGCAGACGGCTCGTCGGGCCAGTCGGTGACCACGCGCCACAGCGCGGTCCATGCCCGCACGACGTCACCTTCGCGGAGCAGCAGCTCACCGGCGCGCTGGACGGCCGTCGCCGCCGTTGCCGGGTCGTCGCTCACTCGTCCGGGGATCGCGAGGTACGCATCGATCGACTCGCGTGTGCGCTTCGCATGCTCGAGTACCTCGGCCTCGCCGAGCAGCGAGTCCGCACACGCCGCCTTCGCGCGCCGCACGGGCTCGAGCGCCGAGCACTTCTGCTGCGCCGCGCGATATGCGGTCAGCGCACCATCGACGTCGCCCGCATCGGCGCGCCGCTCCGCGGTCGATAGCTCCGAGAGAGTCGCCGGTGCCGAGCACGCCCACCACAGCATCATGCTCGCGGCGATCACGCGCATCAGACTCAGGCCAGCGTGGCAGCGATGTCGGCGATCACCTTCGCCGCGCGCATCACGCCCGCGCGATCGACGTCGAGGTGGGTGACCGCACGGATCCGGTGCGCGCCGGCCGAACCGAGGAGGATGCCATCCTCGCGCGCGACGCCGATGATCGCGTCGGCGCTGCCCTTGATGATGTCGATCATCACGATGTTGGTGTGGACGTTGCCGACCTCGACCTGGAGGTTCTTGGCGCCGACGAGCGCGACCGCGAGCGCGTGCGCGTTCGCGTGATCGTCGCCGAGCCGTGCACGGTTGTTCTCGACGGCGTAGAGGCCTGCTGCCGCGAGGATGCCGACCTGCCGCATGCCACCGCCGTGCATCTTGCGCAGGCGATGACAGCGCTTGATCACCTCGCGCGTGCTCGCGACCACGGAGCCCGCCGGTGCACCGAGCCCTTTCGAGAGGCACACGCTGATCGAGTCGAACCCAGCGGCGAGCTCGTGCGCGCTGGCGCCGGTCGCCGCTGCCGCATTCCACAGCCGCGCGCCGTCGTGGTGTGTGGTCATCCCGAGTGCGTGCGCGACCTGCGTGACCTCGGCGAGCTGCGCGCGGTCCCAGCAGATGCCGCCGGCCATGTTGTGGGTGTTCTCGACGGCGACGATCCGCGTCGGCGAGACGTACGGGTCAGCGTCGGACTTGAACGCGGCGCGGACCTCCGCGGCGGTGAACCGATAGTTCGCCATCGCCTGGGTCTGCGCGCCTGCGAGCGCGGCGAGAGCGCCGGATTCGTGGCGCCAGCAGTGCGCGTCCTTACCGATGATGACCTCGTCGCCGGGGCGCAGGTTCGCCTTGAGTGCGATCTGGTTCGCCATGGTCCCGGAGGGGACCCACAAGGCGGCCTCGGTCCCGAGCAGCGCAGCGACGCGCTCCTCGAGCTTGCGCACGGTCGGATCTTCACCGTAGACGTCATCACCGACCTCGGCGTTGGCCATCGCCTGGCGCATCGCCACGGACGGCCGGGTCACGGTGTCGGAGCGAAGATCGACGACGGCCATGCCGCGTAGCCTAGCCCGATCGCTCGGGCTTATTGCGCACGCCTGCGCGAGATCGTCCGCAGCTCCGGGACCCGATCAGGGCGTCGGTGAGATCGGAGGGCCACCGTCGTCTACCTTCGGCGGATCTTTCTTCGGCTTGGCCGGCTCGTCGGCCGGCGGTTCCTTCGGAGGATCCTTGGCCGGTGGCGGGGCCGGCGTGCCGAGCTCGCTCCGCAGCTTGCGCTCGAGACGGGTCAGCATCGCGACCTCGATCCAGTCGGGGCGATCCTCGATCTGGAGCACGAACCGCACGCTGGTTCGCCGCTCCCGCACGACGGTCATGATCTCGAGCGAGCCGCGGTAGACCTTGCCCTCGTCCTTGAGCTCGAACAGCACATACCCCGCGTCGGCGTCCTTCTCGATCACCTTGAGGTGTTCGTCGACGACCAGGAAGCGCAGCGCGGTCGGCCACACCTGATCGCGCGGATACGCGAGCGTCTTCTCGGAGCGCGCCGACGCAGCACCGGCCGCGAGCGCGAGGCAGAGGAGGCTAGTCAGCAGACGGCGTCGCACCAGCCGGATCGTCGCTGGCAGCGGCCGCGGGGGCCACTTTCTTGTCAGCGTCCTTCCGGGCACTGCGGAGGTCGGCAAACGACACCCACGGCGACGCGATGCCGAGGACGCCCATCCCGACGTACCAGATGACCTGCATCAGGTGCTGGGCGATCGCGTAGGCGAGAGCTGGTGCGTAGATCGCACTGGTCTTGTCCATCACGGCGGGCAGGTAGAGCGAGAGCCCGAGCAGGGTGAGCCACTGGTACTGACCGACGAGCCCGGGCGAGTTCGGCAGGCTGATGCCGACGGCGACGAGCCCCATCACGGCGAAGCCGCCGACCAGCGACAGCGGCAGGTGGAACCCGCGCGCGAGCAGCCACACACCGAGGCCGTTGCAGAACCAGTAGACGATGCTCCACACGAGGAACACCGTCAGGTTCTTGCCGTCGCGGAGCACCGCGAACCCGCGGATCACCTCGAGCAGCTTGCGCTCGATGATGCCGGCGATCCGCGGCGCGAACTTCGGCAACAGAGTCAGCGTCAGGCAGAACCGGACCGTCGCCTCGGACCGCCACATCGCGAACACGAGGAACACGAGCGCGACGGCGAAGATGCCGAGCGCGGCGTACGCCGTCGGCATCATCCAGCCCGGAGCGTCGGGACCGCGCAGCGAGAAGAACGCGGAGAACACGAGCAGCGAGATCAGGAGGCCATCGATGATCCGCTCGACGGCGACGGTGCCGAGCGCGGCCGACGCCGAGACGCCACGGCGGCGGAGCAGGCCCGGCCGCACGAACTCGCCGAGCCGCGCGGGCAGGGCGAGGATCATCATGAAGCCGACCGACGAGATCGCGACGAGCGGTCCGGTCGGGACCTTGACCCCGAGCGGCGCGAGCAAGTTGTTCCAGCGCATCGACCGGCAGATGTGAACCACCACCTGCAGGCCGATCCAGCCGAACAGGTACGGTGCGAACGCGCCCCACTCGAGCCGGCTGAACGCCTCGGCGAGATCGGCGCGCTGCTCGGCGCCCGGCCACACGAGCCACAGGCACAGCGCGAGCATCGCGAACGAGAGTGCGAGGTTGATCGCGAGCTTCATCTCAGTCCGGGAGGTCGCCCGCGAGGATCGCTCGCGGTGCATGATCGAACAGGCGCGTCACGGCCGCGTGGCCGAGCTTCTTGTCGATCCATGCGAGTCCGGCAGCAGCCTGCTGGAGATCGCCGACCTGGTGCGCGTCGGTCGCGACCGCGGTCGCGAGCCCGATCTCGAGGAGGTGGCGGGCGGCCTTGGTCTCGCGCCGGCCGTGAAACCCGGCGATCGCACCGAGATCGATCACGAACGCGCACTGTGCACGGAGGGCGCGTGCGAGATCGTCGTTGTCCCAGAGCGCGTGATAGCGCTCGGGGTGCGCGAGCACGGGGAGCTTGCCGGCCATACGGAACTTGAAGAGCTGTTCGACCATACCGGGCGGCATCAGCGGCGGAGGTATCTCGACCAGGAACGCGACGGTCCCGTGGTACCCCGGGATCGTATCCTCGGTCGCTCGACGGTAGAACACATCATCCCACATGTTCTCGGCGCCGAGCCGGAGGGTCGGATGCGTTGGTTTGCGGACCGTGTCGAGTTGCGCGAGGGTTTGTTCGATCCGATCCCAGTCCGGCAGGTATTGAGCCGCCTTCTGGTGCGGGGTCACGCACTGCTCCGTGATCCCCAGGGCACTCAGCCCATCCAGCAGCGCAAGTGCTGTGGTCTGGTCGGGAGCGCCGTCGTCCAAGCCATACAGCACATGGCTGTGGAGATCGACGTAGCCCATGGCGCGGGCGGGGTGTATCGCATGCGGCTCAGGCGCACAACATCGCGTTGCCGTAGGAGATCCTGCGTGATACTGATCAAAAGGTTCCGCGGGCAACCACCCCGGCACGAAGGACGTTTATGGCTGGTTCCGAGAAGCGTGAGAATTCGGTCCTCTTCTCCCTGCGCGAGCTGCGCCAGATCGAAGAGAACCGCGTGCAAGAGGAGACCGACGCGGTCCGCACCGCGGAAGAGTCGCGTATCCGTGCACGTGAAGCGGCCGAGCGAGCACAGCGCGAGGCCGAAGAGGCTCGCGTCCGCGCCGAGCGGGACGCACAGCTTCAGATCGAGCAAGCCCGCGAGGGGGCCGAGCGCGAGGCGCGGATGCGCGTCGAGTCAGCCGAGGCCGCCGAGCGCCAGCGTCAGCAGGCCGCACTCGAGCAGCAACGTCTCCAGCAGGAGATGGAGCTGCGCCGCGCCGAGGTCGCCAAGAAGCGTCCGACCTGGATGCTAGCCGTCATGGGTCTGGCACTCGTCGGTGCCGTCGTGATGATCGTCTTTGCGCTCAAGAGCCGCGACGAGTCCGCAGAGGCCGAGAAGGCCAAGGCGAAGGCCGAAGAGATTGCCCAGGCGGCAGTCAAGGACGCGCAGGAGGCTCAGGAGAAGGTCGAGCGGCTCGCCGCGGACCTCGCCGACCTCGACAAGAAGGTCAGCGCCGCGGTCGACAGTGTCGTCTCTGCGCAGAACGACGCGGATCGTGCGAAGGCGACCGATAAGCTCAAGCAGCTCCAGAAGGACAAGTACGAGATGGAAGCGCGCATCGCGGACGCGAAGTCCAAGGCCGCTCGTGCAGAGCGCCTCAAGGGCGCGAAGATCTCCCCCGAGTGCAAGGCGAACCCCCTCGCCAAGGGCTGCATGTAAGACGCGCTCGTTCGAGCGACGTTTTGAACGGGCGCCTCCTTGGGCGCCCGTCGCATTTTCGGAGATGCAATCGCGGCTCGTGGCGCGTGTCTTGGCTGCATGTCCCGGCAGCCAGGTTTCGACGGTTCACTGATGTCATCGCTCGCGGAGCTCCGGGAGATCGAGCAAGAGCGCGTCAAGGCGGAGCGCGCGGCGCTCGTCGCGGCGGAGGAGACACGGAGTCGCGATGTCGAGCTCGCGGCTCAGCGCATCCGTGATCACGAGGCTCGGCGGGTCCAGACCGAGCGCGATGCCGCACTCGCGCTCGAGCAGGCGCGGCTCGGTGTCGAGCGGGAGATCCGCATGCGGGCGGAGGTCGCCGAGGCCGCCGAGCGCGCGCGCCATCAGGCCGGGCTCGACGAGCAGCGGTTCGCGCAGGAGATGGAGCTCCGCCGTGCCGAGGTCGCACGCAAGCGCCCGACCTGGATGCTCGCGGTGACCGCGTTCGCCGTGCTGGCCTGTGTGGGTTCGAGTGCGTTCGCCGTCGAGCGTCAGCAGGCGGCGAATGACGCGCTCGCGGCAAAGGGTGTCTCGGATCGCGATCGAGCGGCGGCGCGCGTGGAGGCGGCCGACGCGCGCAAGAACCTCGAGGCGATGAAGGTCACACTGTCCGAGCTCGAAGGGCGTGTGACGGTGGCGCTCGCTGCGAACAAGAAGGCTCAGGACGCCAAGGATCTCGCGGCGCAAGACGACCGCCTCCGCAAGATCAACGCCGACATCGCAGCGGCGAAGAAGCGGGACGACGACCAGAAGCTCGAGGACTGGAAGAAGAAGCGTGGCGAGAAGGTCGTGATCGACCCCGAGTGCCTACACAACGCCTGGACGAAGAAGTGCCAGCCGAAGTGACGCGGGCGTACCATCGGGAGAATGCGCTGGCTTGTCGTCCTCGCGTCGCTCCTCGCAGCCTCGTTTCTCACCGCGTGTAGCTGCAAGAACCCGAACAGCGGGCCCGATGCGATGGGGGAGTGCAACCCGCCGTCCCCGTGCGCTGGGTCCGAGGTCTGCCGCTACGACACGTGCGTACCGCCGCCGCAGCCGTGCGCGACGAGCGCCGAGTGCCCGGGCGATCAGTACTGCGATCTCTCGACGTCGGAGTGTCTGCCGTGGGGCGTCGGTCCCGGGGGCGGCAGCGACCCCGAATGCAAGCGCGAGCCAGTGCCCGGTGTGTTCTTCCCGAGCGCGCAGTGCGAGTGGCTCGCGCCGCCCGTCGGCGATGCGTTCCCGGATCACCGCAACGTGCTCGCGATGCCGATGGTCGCGACGTTCTACAAGCAGGGCGAGTTCGCCGTGCCGTCGATCGTGTTCACGTCCTACAACTTCACCGATGGCGGGGCGCAGTCGTGCATCGGCACCGATCCGCTCTACTACGGCGTGATCCGCGTGATCGACGGCCGCACGTGCACGCAACAGGCGAGCCTGCCGCCGCCGACCGTGATCGCGTCGGCCTCGGTCGCGATCGCGGATCTCGGTGCGGGTACCGATGCGACGCCCGAGATCGTCGCGGCACGCACGATCGGCGGGCTCGTCGCGTTCACACTGCGCCCGACGGGCTGGGAGGTGCTGTGGCAGACGACCTCGGTGTTCGCTGACACGCTCTGCAACTGGGCCGGCCCGTCGATCCATGATCTCGACGACGACGGCAAACCGGAGATCCTGTTCTACGGCGCGGTGTACGACGGTCAGACCGGCGCGACGATCGACGAGTCGATCGCGGGCACGGTCGATGGGGTCGGCAACGGGTACATCCCGGTCGTCGCCGACGTCGACAACGACAACAACCCGGAGCTCGTCACCGGCACGAACCTCTACACCTGGGATCGAGTCGGTCGCCGGTGGATGCTCAAGCAGGCGATTCCGGGGAGCGTCAACGGTCACACGGCGGTCGCCGACTTCGGCACGTTCCCGCTGACGGGCGCCGATGATCGCGCGACCAAGGACGGCGTCCCCGAGCTCGCCGTGATCTACGGCGGCCTCGCGAAGGTCTTCAATATCCATGGTCGCGAGCTGTTCAGCGCGAACCTCGTGTCGGGCTACCTCCTGCCGACCATGTTGCCCGCACCGATCGGGCGCGGCGGTCCTCCGACGATCGCCGATTTCGATGGCGACGGCCGCGTCGAGTTTGCCTCCGCGGGTGCGAGCGCGTACCACGTGTTCGATCTCGACTGCCGCGGCACGCCGGACCCGGCCACATGTCCCTCGATGCGTACCGATGGCATTCTGTGGGTCCAGCGCTCGCAAGACTTCTCGTCAAACCTCACGGGCTCGAGTGTCTTCGACTTCGACGGCGATGCGCGTTCCGAGGTGGTCTACGGCGACGAGTGCTTCACTCGCGTCTACGACGGCATCACGGGCAAAGTTCTCTACTCGCGGTACCGCACGTCGTGCACCTGGTACGAGACGCCCGTGATCGCGGACGTCGACGCCGACTTCAATGCGGAGATCATCTCCACCTCGAACACCAACTGCACGGTCACGTGTCCGCTCGTCGATCCGATCTTCAACGGCGTGCAATGCACGGATGACTCCGATTGTCCGGTGGCGTCGCCGTGTCAGCGCGACGCTCCCTCGGATCCACTCGGCCGGTGCCGGTGTGGCGTGGATGCCGACTGCGGCGGTGACGGCTTCGTGTGCCTCGATCCTGAGGGCGGCCCGGCCCCCGGGGGGAAAGTCTGCCGCGCGTCGCATCCCGCGACCGCCGCGTCGACCGGCGTGCGCGTGCTCGCGGATACCGTCGACCGCTGGGTCAACACGCGCGGCATCTGGAACCAGCACGCGTACAACGTCACGAACATCGACGGCACCGGCAAGGTCCCGCAGACCAGCCTCGCGCTCGACAACTGGACACAGCCGGGCCTCAACAACTTCCGCGCGAACTCACCGGGCGACGGTGTCACCGCCGGTGCGATTCCGGATCTCACCGTCAAGCGGACGAAGGTCACCTGCGACGCGGGTGGCGCGACGATCACAGCCGAGGTCTGCAACCGCGGCACGGAGCCCGTCGCGCCCGGTCTCCCGGTCGCCGTCTATGACGAGGCAACGCCACCCGTGGTGCGGTGCATGGCGACGACGAGCGAGCGGATCTTCCCGGGCATCTGCACGACGGTGAGCTGCCTGTGGACCGGCAACTCTGGAGATGGTCACGTCACCGTCGACGATCGCGGGAACTCCACCGGCACGAACCTCGAGTGCCGCGAGGACAACAACACCCTCGCGTTCACCGTCGACTGCCCCTGAGCCGGAGGCGTCCGGTCTTGCTACGGGCAGGCCGTCGCGGACTGCTTGACCGCGTCCGCGGCGCTCTTGCAGGCCGTCGCGAGCGCCGCCTTGCCCTCGGCCGGGACGCTCGCCCACGCCGTCGACGTCTGCTCGTACGACTGCTTGAGCGCGTCGCGCGTCTGCTGGGGGAGCTTGTCGCAGGTCGCGAGCTTCTCGATCGCGGCCTTGTACTCGCCGCACTCGGCAGGCAGATCGCCAGCGGCGGCGATGGGCTCGGCAGGCTTGGTGTCGGCGGGCTTGGTGTCAGCGGGCTTGGTGTCGGCGGGCTTGGTGTCAGCCGGCTTGTCCTCGGTCGGCTTGGCGACGGGGACTTCCTTCGCCTTGGCCGGCTCCGTCTTGCAGGCGGTGAGGCCGAGGCCCGTGGTCATCAGGGCAATCGCGAGCAGCTTGGTCAGATTGGGCATGCACCAACGGTGAGCGACGCGTGGCAGGTCGGCCATGCGTCTATTGTTTTTCGTTGTACGCGCCGCGCGACGATTTTCGGCTCATCGTCGACGAGCCGCGACGACGATCCCGAGGCCCCCACCGAAGATCGAGCGCTCGTTACAACTGCTGTTGCGTGCCGACGCTGATGAAGCTGGGAGAGACGCCGTCGCGAGAACAACCAACGACCGCATCTCTCCCAGCATGAACGAGAATGGCGCCGGGTACGATGGGCACGTCGGTCTGTACTAGAGTCGCTCCATGCTGAAATCATCCGTCGTGATCCTCGCGCTCCTCACCTCCGCCGCCGGGTGCGGCGCAAAGGACGGGGACAAGCCTGCGGGGGACAAGCCTGCAGGGGACAAGCCGGCCACGGCCGACAAGGTCGCCGAGGACAAGCCTGCCGAGAAGTCGGTGACCAAGGGGAGGGGTACGGGCCCGTCTACGAACCTGGGGCCGTCGCCGGCCAAGGACAAAGAGTTTCTCGGACTCGAGCTCCCCCCGATGGGCGCCTGGAAGCCCGAGTGGGATCCGGATGCCAAGGTCGCGAAGTGGTCGAACGACGACTACATGACCGGCATCGTGATCCGGATCGTGAAGGACCAGCTCGACAACGTCGACGACCTCAAGACCGAGGCACCGATGATGATGCAGCTCGGCACCGCGATCACGAAGATCGTCGAAGAGGGCAAGGGTAAGCTCGGCTGGTGGGCCATCGTCGAGAGCGACGAGGGCAAGAACACGACGATGATCTACGTACAGAAGTACGCGGATGCCCAGATCGTCTGCTCGGGCAACCTCACCCCGCGCAAGGATCCGACCTCGGCCGGCGGCATCACCAAGGACGAGGTCATGAAGGCCTGCGAGTCCGTGAAGGTCAAAGGCTAGAACACCACGCCCGCCGTCAGGCTGACGATCGCTGCGCCGCGCGCGGTCGCGGGCGACATCGTGCCGCTCTCGACCACGAGCGCGCTGCCGATCGACGGCGTGATCTCGACGCGGTCCTTGATCACGAACCGGTAGCCCGTCGAGATTCCGGCGCTCCACGTCAGCATCGATCCGACGTCCCGGTCGTCGACCATGTCGTCGATCGACGTTCGCGCCAGGTCGGTGCGTGCGGCGACGTACCAGCCCTTCATCGTCGTCGGGCGCAGCAGCCATCGCCGCAGCTCCACACCGGCACCAAGCGTGGTCGAGCCGTAGTCGCCGTACGCGGCGGCCCGGGCACCGAGCGACACCGCGACAGACAGTTTCTTCCAGCCGAGGTGGCGCTCGCCCTGGAGCGACATCCCGGTGGTGTCGAGCGTCAGCACCTGCAGGGACACCGCATGGTGATAGGGCTGCTCGACGCGTGTCGTGAGGTCATCGCCGTGGGCGACGGACGAGAGGAGAAGCGAAGCGAAGGCGATCGATTTCATCATGGTGCACCGAGGGTGATCGAGAGGAAGTCGAGCGTGACGGCCCATGACTCGGGGGTGTCCGTCGTGATCTGGAGATACCGACCGTCGCTCGCAGTTCCGGGGCCGCTGACGTGACCCGAGCCGCCGAGCTCGAGCAGGCGCGCGGGCACGCCGGCCTCGCGCACCAGCACCGCGAGCTTCTCGGCGTCCTCGATCGGGACGACGTCCTTGTCGCCATGCACGAGCAAGAACGGCGACGCGTCCGACGTCACCTGGAACATCGGTGACGCGTTGATGTAGTTGTCGGGCACCTCGCTCGGCAAGCCGCCGAGGAAGTCCGCGATCAAGCCCCGCTCCGTGTTCGTCGTGAAGTCGTAGATGCCGTCCCCGGGAATCACCGCGGCGGGCTTCGCGGTCGGTCCCCACTCGCAATCCGGCTGGTGCGCAGGGTTCTGCGAACCGACGCCGAGGAGCGCCGTCAGCTGAGCGCCTGCTGAATAGCCCGCAACCGCGATCCGATCCGGATCGATCCCGTACAGCTCCGCGTTGGCGCGCAGGAACGACAGGGCGCACAGCGAGTCCTGCACCGCAGCCGGATACGTCCCGGTGGGAACGAGCCGGTAGTTGATTGTCGCGGCGACGTAGCCTGCTGATGCGTAGCGCTCGGACGCATCGGCGTAGTTCTCCTTCTCGCCGAATCGCCACGCTCCGCCGTGGATCAGCATGATGGCCGGCCGGTCTCTCGATGACCCGTTCGGGACATGGATGTCCATCGTGGTCGCGTCGCCGAAGCGATCGTCGTAGCTGATGTTGGCGTGAAGGCCGGTGTCGGTGCAGGCGGCCAGGAGAAGCGAGGCGAGAGCGGGTAGTCGCATGCCAGGACGGATTGCAGCGGCCGTGCCTCTCGCAAGGGCCCGGAAGGTGAGGTGGTGACGATCTGACGTGGGGTTCCTCGACGGGAAACTCCCACGTTCGATTCTCGACACCGACGGCGGTTCCCCCGAAAACAGACAACCCCGCGAGGTGCGGGGTTGTCTGTTCCGAGGGGCCACCCGGAGTTGAACCGGGGATGGTGGTTTTGCGGGTGCTCCAGTGCGTGTGCGGTGGGACTCGCAGCGTTCTCGTCGAGCTACCTGGCCGCGATTTACACCCCATTCTCGTTCTTGCTGTTCTTCGAAGTGCTGATGCTCGTGCGTGCGCTGCCCGAGTCGTTCAGTCGATCCGTCGCACTGCAGTACGAGGTGGTTGCGCTGATCGTCCTTCGGCGCGTCTTCAAAGACATCGCCCACCTGGATGGCGTCGCGAACGTCGAGCTCAGCAACCCCGTCGTGTGGGAGGTCGCGGCGGACATGGCGGCTGTCTGGTGCTGTTCATCCTTGCGCACCGGTTCGCGGCCGGCGTGCCGCGACACTTCGAGGCTGTCGAGGCGCCCCTGCGCAAGTTCGTCGCACTCAAGCAGGTGGTATCGCTCGTGCTCGGGCTGCTCGTCGTCACGCTCGCCATCGTCCATCTGGCCCGCTGGGTCGTCGAGA
>JANOPP010000210.1:0-13696 GCA_031421915.1 Myxococcales bacterium
CGGGGTCGATGCCGCGATCGATGGGCCGGAGAATCTGATCGACGCGCCGGAGGGGAACGACGCCGTGTTCGGCATCGACGCTCCGATCGATGCCCCGTCGCTGATCGATGCACCGATCGATAGCCCCGCGTGCACCTCCGCCGCGCAGTGCGATGACGGCGACCCGTGCAACGGGGTCGAGACGTGTAACGGCACGTGCCAGCCCGGCGTTGCCCTCGTCTGCAACGACGGCAATGCCTGCACGATCGATGCGTGCACCGCCGGCACGGGCTGCACGACCACGCCGCTGACCTGCAACGACGGCAACGCGTGTACGGCGGATACCTGCAATCCGACGACGGGATGTGCGGCTGCGCCACTGACCGGCCCGTCGTGTGCCGACGCCGACCTCTGCGACGGTCAGGAGTTCTGCTCCGCCGGCGCCTGCGTCGCCGGTGTGGCACCGAACTGCGATGACAACAACGTCTGTACGACCGATGCGTGCAGCCCCGCGACGGGATGCACCGCGACGCCGAACACGGGGGCTTCGTGCAGCGACAACAACATCTGCAACGGCATCGAGCTGTGCAACGCGCTCGGATCGTGTGCGCCAGGCACGTCGCTGTCGTGCAACGACAATCAGGCGTGTACGGCGGATGCGTGTGATCCGACGGCGGGCTGCTCGAACACCTCGACGCCGGGTGCGTCGTGTTCGGATGCGAACGCGTGCAACGGCTTCGAGACGTGCTCGATGGCCGGCACCTGTAGCTCGGGTACCCCGCTCGACTGCAACGACAACAACGCATGCACCGTCGACATGTGCGGCCTCAACGGCTGCGTGAACCAGCCGATCACGGTCGCGATGTCCAACGACGGCTGTTGCCCGGCCGGCGCGAACAGCCTCACCGACAACGATTGCTCCGCGTCGTGCGGGAACGGGATCGTCGAGCCCGCCGCCGGCGAGACCTGCGACACCTCGATCGCGACGGGCCTCCCGGGCGCGTGCCCGACCACGTGCAACGACGGCAACAGCTGCACGGCGGACTCGATCGTCTCCAACGGGACGTGCCAGGCGACGTGCTCGAACGTCGGCGTCCAGGGCCAGTCGTGCTCCGACGGCAACCAGTGCAACGGCGACGAGACCTGCACCGCGACAGGCACGTGCGCGGCCGGGACGCCGCTCGTGTGTACCGACGCCAACGCCTGCACGACCGACTCGTGCACCGCCGGCGTCGGCTGCGTGTTCACGCCGGCAACGGGTACGTCGTGCTCCGACGGCAACGCGTGCAACGGCGCCGAGATCTGCAGCGCTGCCGGGACCTGCTCGGATCTGTCCATGCCACCGGTGGTGTGCAACGACGGCAACAACTGCACGGCGAACGTATGCAACACGATGACCGGGAGCTGCTCGTTCCCCGCGGCCGATGGTGACGGCGATGGCTTCTCGCCGATCGCGGTGAGCGGCACGCTGTGCGGCGGGACGGACTGCAACGACTTCAACGCCACGACGTATCCCGGCGCGACCGAGCTCTGCGACAACGCGGACAACAACTGCAACGGAACGATCGACGAGAACTTCAAGAACCTGAACGACATGTGCAGCGCTGATGCCGAGTGTTGTTCGGGCGACTGCGGGACTAACGGCCGCTGTGCGTTCGGCTCGAACGATCTGTGCTCGGGCGTCAACGAGCCCTGCGTCGCTGCCGCCGAGTGCTGCACCGGACGCTGTGAGGAGACGATCGGCGGCGCCAAGATCTGCGTCCAAGCTCAGACGTGCGAGATCACGGGCGCCGCCTGCGACCAGGCGGCGGATTGCTGCTCGCTGTTCTGCGATCCCGCGAGCAACACCTGCTCGAACAACGGCACCTGCGATCCGATCGCCGCCGCGTGCACCTCCGACGTCGAGTGCTGCGGCGATCAGTGCAGTCCCGGCGGCATGTGTCTCTCGGTCGGTGGGGCGTGTGGCTCGCTCGGCGAGGTGTGCTCGTCCGGTGGTGGCTGCTGCTCCGGCGTCTGCGACGCGGGCCGATGCTCGTTCCTCACGACGTGTCGCTCCGACGGCGATCTGTGCAACGGGGACGCTGACTGCTGCAACGACTCGTGCATCGGCGGTCGCTGCACGATCCTCGGCGCCTGCTTGACCGTCGGGAATCCGTGCAGCGGCCTCGGGTCGTGCTGCTCGAACGCCTGCGTCGACTCCGGCCTCGACATCGGACAGTGCCGCTACCTCTGCGGATGCCGGCCGCTCAACGAGGTGTGTGATGTCGACGGCGATTGCTGCTCGAACTCCTGCGAGCCCGACTCGCAGGGCATTCTTCGCTGCGACAAGGACACGCCGTGTCTCGAAGACGGCGAGGTCTGTGGTGGTAGCGGTGCCTCGCAGAACTGCTGCTCGGGCGGCAAGCCCGGCTGCAAGAACACGATCTCCGGTGTCCCGCGCTGCGTCGGTATCGCGGCGTGCAAGCCGGCCGGCGCCACCTGTGGCGCGTGCGATCAGTGTTGCTCAAAGGTCTGCGTGCAGGATGCGAACAACGTGTTCCGGTGCGCCGACGACTGCATCCCGCAGGGTAGCGGCTGCTCGACAGACTCCGACTGCTGCAACAACGGTGCGTGCGTCGATGGCCTGTGCGAGCCGCCGGTCACGTCGTGTGTGCCGCTCGGTGGTTCGTGCGACGCCGCGAACCCGTGCTGCGACACGTCCTGCGTGTTCGGGACGTGCCAGCTGCCCGGCTGATATGATCGCGGCGACGCCGCGTGACGCACCTCAACCTCCACGAGCTCGAGGCCTACGCAAAGGCGCAGCTGTCGCAGCTCGCCTGGGACTACTACGCATCGGGCGCCGATGACGAGCGGTGCGTGCGCCGCAACATCGACGCCTACGAGAAGATCCTCCTCCACCACCGCGTCCTCGTCGACGTCGCGCAGCGCGATCTGTCGACGACGGTGCTCGGCGAGCGGCTCGCACTGCCGATCGCGATCGCACCGACCGCGTTCCACAAGCTCGCGCACCCCGACGGAGAGCTCGCGAGCGTGCGCGGCGCAGGCGATGCCGGGACGCTGTTCATTCTCTCGACCTTGTCGAACACCGCCGTCGAGCAGGTCGTTGCCGCGGCGACCGGGCCCGTGTGGTTCCAGCTCTACATCTACAAGGATCGTGCGGCAACTGAAGCTCTCGTCCGCCGGGTCGAGGCCGCGGGCTGTCGCGCGCTGGTCGTCACCGTCGATGCACCGCTGCTCGGCCGCCGCGAGCGCGACGTCCGCAACCGGTTCGCGCTGCCACAGGGACTCGGTGTCGAGAACCTCCACGCCGCCGGCTATGCGCAGGTCACGGCGCCTGCGGCGGACTCCGGGCTCGCAGCGTACTTCGCGGACCTGCTCGATCCCGCGCTGACCTGGGACGCGATCGACTGGCTGCGCTCGATCACCAGGCTGCCGGTGCTGGTGAAGGGCATCGTGCGCGCCGACGACGCGGTCCGCGCGATCGAGCACGGCGCGGCCGGCGTGGTCGTCTCGAATCACGGCGGCCGTCAGCTCGATGCGTCGCCCGCGACGATCGACGTGCTACCGCGGATCGCGGACGCGCTCGGCGGGCGCGGTGAGCTGCTCCTCGATGGCGGCGTGCGGCGTGGCGCCGATGTGATCAAGGCGATCGCGCTCGGCGCACGTGCAGTGCTGATCGGTCGCCCGATCTTGTGGGGCCTCGCAGCCAGCGGGCGCGAGGGCGTCGCCGGCGTGCTCGCCATGCTGCGCCGCGAGCTCGATCTCGCGATGGCGCTGTGCGGCTGCGCGAACGTCGCGAGCATGACGCGCGATCTGGTCGCTCCGTGATCTGGACCGTGCTCGGGACGATCGGGATCGTCGCGGTCACGGTCGTCGCGGGTGTGCTCGCCGATCGCAGGTGGGGACTGGTCCCGCGCAAGGAGCGGCTCGCCGGTCCGGTTCGCTCCGCCCTGCCCGCACACGGCGCCGGTCAGGCACCGGCGACCGCGATCCCGACGACGCCGGCGCAGCGCGAACCGCTGCGGCGCACGCAGCGCTGCTGCCGCGTGGTGATGGTGTCACTGGCGGACGACGAAGTTGTGTTCGATGGCGCGACCCTCGGGATTCTTCGGTTCCGCTGCGCGACGTGCGCCGCGACGCGAAGCGTCTACGTTCAGCGGCTCGTCGAGTAGCCGGGTTCGGTTGTCTCCGGCATGGCAGCACCTGCCGGCGAACCCGCCAGCCACGCCCGCCGAACCTCGCGCGATCACAGGCGATGCGCATGGCGTGCAGCTTGCTGTATAGCCCCCCATGCTGTTCTCGAAGCTCCGCCCGTTCCTCCTCCTCCTCGCTCTCGACCTCGCGGCCACCGGCTGCGTCGCGGAGTCCGACGAAGCACCGGACCAGCTCGACCAAGAGGGCGGCAAGGGCGACGGGATCAGCAGCGAGGATCCGAATCGCCTCCTCGATGCACCGTTCTACTTCTCCGTGCCCAGGACCGCGGTGACGACGACGCTCAACCGCGCCGGCTATCCGTATCCGACCCTGTGGAACGACTCGATCGAGGCCAAGGAAGTCGGGCTCCGCGTGATCGCGATCAAGCAGGGCATCGGCGTCGAGGCTCGCAAGGCCGCTCGCCGCGAGATGGCGACCAAGCTCGCACGCGCCGGCGTCCTCCAGGACGGCGACCTCGTGCTGACGTTCCGCCCCGAGCTCGCGGGCACGATGGCGTACCCGCACATCCAGATGGGCACGACCCACGCCGGCCTCATCTACACGGAGGGCGGCGCCGCGTTCAACATCGATAGCCCGCTCGACAGCCAGTACGTCGGACAGTTCGACACCTCGCACTACGCCGGCAACGGCGGCGACGATGCCGGCACCGACGCGCTCCACATCGTGCGCCCGCGCATCACCGACGCGCGCCGCGTCCAGCTCCGCGAGTGGATCGGCGACCTCAAGAGCGGCCTCGCCCGGATCAACGGTCAGCGCCAGCAGATCAAGTTCCAGTCCGACTACCTCGTGCCGAGCTACGTCAGCAAGCAGATGACGACGCGGCAGACCGTCACGCTGCTCGGCAAGATCATCCTCGAGACCGACACGACCACGAAGCTGCCGATGTACTGCTCGGAGTTCGCGTGGCACATGCTGGCGCTCTCGAGCTGCACCGACGCCGAGATCCGCAACGCGCCCGCCGAGGGTGCGTCGTGTGTGGACGAGGTGTTCGCGCCGATGCCGCTCGTCGCGAAGAACGCGCAGGAGACCGGCATGGCCGAAGGCCCGCTCGTCAGCCTGATGGCGACTCCGGCCGCGGGCCGCGAGGCGCTGATCGCCAAGGTGTTCACCACCGGTAACGCGACGCGCCTGTCATCGGGTCACCGCGCGGTGTCGGAGCAAGTCGCTCCGCTCATGGGCCCACTGTCGCAGTTCTTCGGCGCTCGCGCGCAGGGCCTCTCGGTCGAGGACACGGCGCCGGTCGCCGAGATGCTGTCGGCGAACATGCCGAACAACTACTCGCCCACCACGTTCCTCGTGCAGGCGATGGGTGACACGGCGACGCGCGCCACCGACTACGTCGTTACGGTCACGTTCGTGAACCCGGGCGGCTACGCGAAGGCGCAGCGCCTCGCGCAGAACCCCGTCCCCTGAACTCTGGACGCCGCGAACGTGCGAGCATGCCGCCGTGGCACTGCCCGCGACACTCAGGCGCTTCACGATCTCGCTCTCGGACTCCGACCGCGAGGTCTACGAGCAGCTCGACTGGCGCGTGCCTCAGCATCCGTCGGAGAGCGAGCGCTACCTGATCGCCCGCGTGATTGCCCGCTGCCTCGAACATGCAGAAGGCGTCGAGTTCTCCAAGGGCGGCGTCTCCGATGACGTGGAACCGGCGATCATCCAGAAGAACCTGCGCGGCGAGTGGATGGCCTGGATCGAGGTCGGCAGCCCCGCCCCCGATCGCCTCCACAAGGCGAGCAAGCTCGCGCCCCGGGTCTGTGTGTACGCGTTCAAGAACGTGACGCAGCTCGTCGCCGACATCACCGAGCGCAAGATCCACCGTGCGGAGGATCTCATTCTGCGCGAGCTGCCGGCCGACCTCCTCGACGCCGTCGCGGCGACCCTCGACCGGAACAACACCTGGGACCTGTCCGTGACCGGGGGGAGCCTCTACCTGACGGTCGGGGAGACCCTGTTCGAGGGCACCGTTGGCTCGATTCCCGCCCCGCAGCCTCACCGCTAACCTCGCGGTTTCCCCAAACCGGGGCGGCCTCGGATAGCATGACGGGCATATGAACAGGGCTACTGGCCGCCGCGCCATCTGGGCGCTGGCGTTCATCGCGTTGGCGATCACGATCGGCACGAACGCATTCGCGACCGTCACGCAGGTCGACGGCACGATCTTGCCCGTGCCGAACGGCTCCACCGACTGCGACGGCGCTGGTGGCGACAACCTGCAGATCTGTTTCAACACGCTCGAGGGCGTCTCGCCCCCGAACATCAATGCGATCGATCAGACGCTCGACGCCGCCCAGGTGCCCGAGATCTTCATCCCGAACACGTCGATCGCGGTGACGTTCCGCGACGTCTCGGAGGGCGCCGGCTTCGAGAACAGCTTCGGTTGGTACAACATCGGCGACGACGTCACGACGGCCGCCGGCATGACCGCGAACCTCCACCCGATCCTCGGGTGCGGCCGGCCGATGGCAGCGGTGGGCAACGCGACGACCCACTCCGGCAACCCCGCGTTCTACGTCCAGAACGCCGAGCCCAACGGCGTCAACTCGTTGGCGACCGTGAACTTCGCGACCGAGCAGACCGCCGGCCGATACAAGGGCGGCTTCATCGGCTTCTACCTGATCACCCCGGAGGGCAACCCATCGACGGACAACTGCGGTGACTTCAAGAACGGCACCGACAACATGTCGTTGCTCGGCCGCATCTACTACACGCAGCGCGATCTCAACAACGACGGCGACTTCGTCCACCACCTGGTCTATCGCTCCAAGCTCGTCGCGAACCGGTTCTATTTCGGCTTCGAAGATCTGTTCCGCGGCGGTGACAACGACTTCGAGGACATGCTGATCCAGACGGTCGGCCTCACGCCTCCGTGCGTCCCGCAGACCGAGATCTGCGACGGTCTCGACAATGACTGCGACATGCTCGTCGATGGCAACGATCCGGATCTCACCGGCGTCGCCAACCCGTGCCAGTGTGACGGCATCGGCCTCGTCTGCGACAACGGCCCCTTGTTCGGCACCTGCCGCACCGGCGTCACGCAGTGCACCGCCGGCGCGATCACGTGTCACGGCACCGGCACGGGCACGAGCGAGGTCTGCGATGGCCTCGACAACAACTGCGACAACATGGTCGACAACAACCCGTCCGGCACCGGCGCCGCGTGCGACGGCGCGGACTCCGATCTCTGCCCCGAGGGCATGATCGTCTGCATGAGCGGCGGCCTGGTGTGCAACGACAACACCGGCCCGAACATCGAGATCTGCAACGCGATCGACGACAACTGCAACGGCACCAACAACGAGGGCAATCCCGGTGGGGGTGCGGCGTGTGGCAGCGGCATCGGCGTGTGTACGCCGGGTGTCCTGACGTGTACCGGCAACTCGCTGATGTGTGTCGGCGGCAACGCCGGCACGGGCGAGACGTGCAACGGCCTCGACGACGACTGCGACGGTGTCGTCGACGACAGCCCGGGCGGCCTCGGCATGCAGTGCGGCGCGACGTCCGTCGGCGAGTGCAGCTTTGGCTCGACGATCTGCTCCAACGGCAGCGTGCAGTGCGCCGGTGAGGTCGGTCCCGCGACCGAAGTCTGCAACATGCTCGACGACGATTGCGACGGCACTCCCGATGACAGCCCGGTCGATGCGGGCCAGCCATGTGGCAGCTCGATCGGCGCCTGTAACCCGGGCGCGTTCGTCTGCACGATGGGCATGCTCGTGTGCACCGGCGGCATCGGGCCGACGGCCGAGGCGTGTAACGCGATCGACGACGACTGCGATGGCAAGGTCGACGAGCAGGTCCCGGGCGAGGGGGTCGCATGCGGTGCGGGCATGGGCCCGTGCACCGGCGGCTTCACCAAGTGCATCAATGGCGCGATGGAGTGCGTCGGAGGCACCAGCGGTGGCACCGAGACGTGCAACCTGATCGACGACGACTGCGACGGCACGATCGACGAGGGCGATCTGTGCGCCGGCGGCATCTGCGACAACGGCGCGTGCGCGTCACCGTGCATCCCCGGCGAGTTCCCGTGCCCGCAGGGCAAGAAGTGCGTGAACCAGTTCTGTGTCGCGGATCCGTGCTTCGGCGTGACGTGCCCGGCCGGTCCGAACAACGAGCTCCAGGCCTGCACCAACGGCGTGTGCAATCCGGTGTGCCCGGCGATCACGTGCCCGAACAACCTCGTGTGCCGCCCGGTCGACGGCGTCTGCGTGCCCGACACCTGCGAGTACCTGCCCGGCAAGTGCGCCGCCAACGAGCTGTGCATCAACAGCGCGTGCACGTCGGATCCGTGTGCCGCGGTGACGTGCCCCGGCGAGCAGTTCTGCCGCGAGGGCGCGTGCGTCGCGAGCTGCCAGGGCGTGCAGTGTGGTCAGGGCCAGGCTTGCAAGGACGGCGTGTGCGAGTCCACGGGCTGCAACCAGGACTGCGGCGATGGCTACTGCGATCGCCCGACCGGCACGTGCGTCGACGATCCGTGCCAGGGCGTGCAGTGTCCGCCGCTGCAGGTCTGTGACCCGGCACAGGGCGCGTGCATCCCCGACCCGTGCCAGGGCATCGACTGCCCCGGCCAGCAGGTCTGCGACTTCGGCCAGTGCGGCGTCGGCACGAGCGGCGAGCTCGTCACGACCGGCGGTGGCGGTGGCTGTAACTCGAGCGGCAGCAGCGGCGAAGGCGCACTCGCCCTCGTGATCGTCGTCGGTGCGTTCCTCCTGCGTCGCAGGCGGGCCGCGATCCTCGCGGTCGCGATCGCCGCGGCGGCTCCGGCCTGCGACGTCAACGAGTACTGCCTCGCGTGCGCGCTGGCGCCCGGCGACGGTGGCACCGGCGATGGCGGTGACGGTGGTGACGGCGACGCGCCCGACAGCGGTGTGCCGATGTGCGATCCGAACCAGATCCGTCCGGAAACTTGTAATGGCGCCGACGACGACTGCGACACGCTGATCGACGAAACGATCGACAAGCAGAACGACGAGATGAACTGCGGCGCGTGCGGCGTCCAGTGCAACAAGCCCGGCGCCCAGACCACGTGTCAGAGCGGCGCGTGCCAGATCTCGGGCTGCTTCCCCGGCTTCAACGATCGCAACATGGACATCCCGAGCGGCTACGCGTCGTCGGATGGCTGCGAGTACATGTGCTTCCCGTCAAACCTCGGCGTCGAAGCGTGCGACGGGCTCGACAACGACTGCGACGGTCCGGTCGACGAGACGTTCATGCTGACGACCGACGAGAACAACTGCGGCATGTGCGGCCGCGTGTGTGACTTCTTCCAGGCAACCGCGACCTGCACGCTCAGCACGTGCATGTTCAACCCGGCGACCGACTGCATGCCGGGCTACACCGACGCGAACGGCATGCAGGCCGACGGGTGCGAGTACCAGTGCTCGGTCACCAACGGTGGCGTCGAGGCGTGTGACGTCCTCGACAACGACTGCGACGGTCGTGTCGACGAGACGTTCAACCTCACCAACGACACCAATAACTGCGGCCGCTGCGGCTTCGTCTGCCAGTTCCCGAACGCGACCGCATCGTGCGCGGCGAGCACGTGTACGTACAACCCCGCGACCGACTGCCAGGCCGGCTTCGTCGACATCAACGGCATGCGGATCGACGGCTGCGAGTACGCGTGTACGGCGACCGGCGCCGAGCTGTGCAATGGCGCCGACGACGACTGCGATGGCATCGCTGACGACAACCCGGTCGGCACCGGTGTCGCGTGTGCGAGCACGACTCCGCCGACCGGCGCGTGCGTCGCGAACGGCACGCGCGTGTGCGCGGCGGGCGTCTTGATCTGCAATGGCGCGACCGAGTCGATCGCCGAGACCTGCGACAACGTGGATCAGGACTGCGACGGCACGACCGACGATGGCGTGACCCAATCCTGCTACACGGGCCCGAACGGCACGAGCGGGATCGGGCGCTGCGTGCCCGGCATCTCGACGTGCGCGGCCGGTGTGTTCGGTGCGTGCGCCGGACAGTTCACGCCGATCGCCGAGCTCTGCAACAACCTCGACGACGACTGCAACACCGTCATCGACAACGGACCCGGCGGGCTCCCGATCACCCAGACCTGCTACAGCGGTCCCATCAACACCGCCGGCGTCGGCACCTGCCAGAACGGCTCGCAGACCTGCTCGGTCGGCGCGTTCGGTACGTGCGTGGGCGCGATCCTGCCGCGCGCGGATGTCTGCGGTGACGCCCTCGACACCGACTGCGACGCGCTCGACGACGGCGCCGAGGGTTGCCTCGCGCAGGACGCCGAGCTCCGTGCAGATGCTCCCGGCGGCGCGCTCGGCGAGGTGACCGCGGGCAGCCAGCACTCCTACGACATCGTCCTCGCGCGTGGCACCGGCGGGAACGTCTACGCCGCGTGGAGCCAGCGCGTGGGTGCGGTCACCGAGGTCTACTTCCGCCGCTCGACGAACGGCGGCGTGTCCTGGGGCACGATCATCAACGTCACGTCCGGCGTGGCGCCGACGGCGGTCAAGCCGCTGCTCGCCGTGCAGACCGTCGCCGCAGCCACCGATCGCGTCGTGGTCGCCTACCAGACCGTCTCCAGTGGCGTGCGCGACATCCGCGTCGCGTTCTCCGTCGACAGCGGTCAGGTGTTCACCAACTCGACCACCGCGACGCTCGATGCATCGGGCGACTCGTTCCATCACGCGGTCGCGATCCGCAACATGGAGGTCGTCGTCGCCTGGGAGCGCCTGAACACGACGACGCTGATCCGCGATGTGATGAGCGCGACCTCGACGAACATCGGCTCGACGTTTGCCGCCGAGGTCCGGATCAACGTCGGCAGTCCGGCGAGCCGGTTCGCCGGACGCCCGACGATCGGGTTCACGGCGAGTGGCCGGGTCGTCTATGTCTGGCGCGAGCAGCGTGGCGCGCGATCGACGCGCGACATCTTCGCGGCATCGACGGCCACGGCCGGCGCGACGCCTGCGGCCGACATCCTGCTCGACAGCGACACGCTCGATCGCCGCGACAGCGACTTCCCCCTCCTCGCGATCGCGGGCGAGAGCGTGTACGTCGTGTGGCAGGACGTCTCGACGATCGCCGGCGGCGGCTCCGACGTGGTCTACGCCCGCTCGCTCAACGGCGGTGCGGCGTGGGGCGCCGAGCGGATCATCGATGACCCGGTCACCGAGATCAGCTCGTCGTTCACGCCGGTGATCGCCGTCGATGCACGGACGGCGGTCGCGACCGATGATGTCGTGGCGATCGCCTGGGAAGATCGCCGCCAGGGCACGCAGGTGTTCGCGTCGACGTCGATCGATGGCGGCGCGGTGTTCGGTGCGCCGATCCGCGCGTCGAACGATCTCGGCGGACCGATCACCGGTACGACCAGCCTGCCTGTGCTCGCGGCGGCAGGTGGTGGCGTGCTCGCGGTGGCCTACCAGAACCAGCTCACCAACGATCGCGTCCACGTGTACCTCGCGACCTCGATCGACAACGGTGCGACGTGGAGCTACAACGACTCCCGCCTCGACACGGGCATCGGCTCGGCGATCATCCCTGCGATCACGGCCACCACCGTCGGCGCAGAGCCGGGAGCGGTGATTGGCTGGACCGACTTCCGGGCCGGTACGGGCATCAACGGCGACGTCTACACGGTCGTCAGCCACTGACCCTTTCCCGACTGTCAGGGGGATCCCGTAGATCGTTGGCGTGCGCATCTACTTCGTGGGCAGTCACGCGACCGGGAAGACCACCCTCTGCCGCTACGTCAGCCGGCGCTACGGCCTGCCGATGATCAGCGAGGTCGCTCGCGCGGTCCTCGCCGAGATGGAGACCGGGCTCGACGCCCTCCGTACCGACATGGACCTCGTGGCCGAGTACCAGGAGCGCGTGTTCGCGCGTCAGGTCGCCGTCGAGAAGCTCCACGAGGGCCGGTTCGTCTCGGACCGCGCGTTCGACAATCTCGCGTACGTCGCGGAGCACACGACCAACGCCGCGACGATGATGAACGACCAGCGGTTCCTCGACTACATGAAGTGGGTCCGCGAGGGCATCGTGTTCTTCCTCCGCCCGCACCAGTCGCTGCTCAAGGACGACGGTGTCCGCGCCGGCGTGTCGTGGGACTCGGTCCTGCGGATCGACGGCATGGTCAAGCTGATGCTCGAGCAGCACCGGATCAGCTACCTCCCGATCGAGAGCGTCTCGATGCAGGAGCGCGTTCGCGCGGTCGAGTTCGTCCTCTCGCGCTGCGGCCTCGGGATCCCGGAGGCCAAGCCGCGGTCGCGGGCGCGGACGATCCCGCCGGTCCCGGCCGCCTCGGACATCCTCAAGGCGAGCATCGAGTCGTGGCCGTACGCGCTGGTCGACGGCGCCGACCACGACGCGTGACGCCACATCACCCAGGCGTCACGAAATATCGGGACGCAGCACGCAGACAGTGATTGCCTCGATCGCGCGGCGCATGTAGACAGGTGTCTCACGCGTCATGCAGTACACCGTTCGCAACCGCCGTCGCCTCCGCCCCGCCACGGGTGAGCTGGTGCCCGCGATGCAGCGGGCGATGACGCCGACGCTGGCGCGCGGGACGATTCCGCCTCCGATGCCGACAGTGACGATGCCGCCGGCCGCGCAGCTCGGCGACGCCGACACCGTTGTCGCTGACGTCGAGCCGGCTCCGCGCGCGGAGGGCTCCGGCCTGCACCGCCGCCTGTTGATCACCGAGATCAACCTGACCGTTCCCGTTCGTCGCAGATACTGAGCATTCGCGTCAACGACCGCTGCGGCTGACGGCGGCTGTCCGCTGGCTACTCGAACCGCCACAAGGCGACCGTCAAGTCGACGCGCACGATCGGCGGCGTCACCCCGCTCGTCCGAGCCCGGTCGTCGATCCGTCGGAGACGCAGTGCGCGGCGGTGAGCACCCACTCGGAAGCGATCAGCGTTCCGGTACAGAACCAGTTGCCCGGTGCCTCCTCGAGACCGACGACCGACGGGTAGTCGGCCGGATTCGCCGTCGTGCCACCGACAATCGTCTGGTCACGCTTCCCGAGATCCTCGGGGGCCACGGCACAGGCGGAGAACAGCACGAGTCCAAGAGCGACGGAGGCCTTGAGCGACATGCGCAGACACGCAGCAAGCCACGGGCCGCGGAGGGCTCCTCGTCGACGTGCTGGATCGCGTGCACGAGGGCACGCGCGTCGCGCACACACCTGCGCATCGCGTGCGCTCGAGGATCCTTCCTCGCAGGCAGCATGGGGACACGCCTGCGACGCCGAGCCCCATGCGTGCACGTCGTGCGCGCTCTGACGTCGTCACCAGCTCGCGATGCTGAGCCGGCGGCGCGCCGCATCCTCGTAGAGCGCAGCGCGCAACCACGTGCGCGCAAAGCTGCCGCGATCGATCGCGCGCCGCACGCCCGACATCGCGCGACCCGCATCGTGTGCGATCGCCGCGAGATCACGGAGCACCTCTCCGCCGCCGCGCAGGACGCGCTCGGTGAGGGCGGTCGCCTCGCGATCGAGCTCGATCACGGCGTGGGTCGGCAGCGT